>NZ_JBVKBC010000018.1:0-137110 GCF_055639095.1 Streptomyces sp. NPDC107550 | reverse complement strand
CCACCCGCTACGACAAGACCGCCGAGTCATACACCGCCGCCATCACCCTGGCCTCACTCCTCATGTGGACATGACACTTTGACGACAGACCCTAGGGGAAGCTGCACGAAGTGCATGCTTCAGGGGCGCGGGGAACTGCGCGAGAAGCCCCACCGGCCCGCAGGCGACCACCCACCCGTAGTGCCCCGATAGGGGCGCGGGGAACTGCGCGAGACGGTGATGGCAGCGCCGGCGGGTCAAGGGAGTTGGCGTAGGGGCCAGTCGTAGGGGGCTCGCGGGGTGTCCAGCCAGGCTCGGGCGGACGATTCCGTGATCGTCAGGCCGAACCGGGGCCGCCCGGGCCGCCCCAGCTCCTCCCAGAGCGAGAATCCGGCCCCCGCATCAACCCCCGTAAGCCCGAGGAAGAACCGGAACTCCTCATCCCGCACGCCCCCGGACGGAACCGGAACCCCCTCCACCCCCCGCAGCGCGACGAAATACGCGGACGTCTCCAGAAACCGCCCCTCGGCGACAAGGTCGTCCCCCACCCGCAGCGCGACGACCCCCGTACTGACGGGCGCCACGATCACCGCCCCCGGCACGACCTGCCGAAGCCACCCACCCGGCACCCCCGGCAGCGCACACGTGGCGATCACCCGGTCATAGGGCCCGCGCCCGGGACACCCCCGCACCCCGTCCCCGGTGACGACCCCGACCCCCCGCAGCCCCGCGGCGGCGAGGTGCGCACGGGCGGACTCGGTGATCTCCGGATCGAGGTCCATCGTGGTGACGGCCCGCTCCCCGAGCCGGTACGCGAGCAGCGCCGCGTTGTACCCGGTGCCGGCGCCGATCTCCAGCACCCGGTTCCCGTCCCGCACGGCGAGCGCCGCGAGCATCCGCGCCATGAGGGAGGGCTGGCTGCTGGAGGAGATCAGCTCCCCGTCGCGCAGCCGGGTGGCGAGCGGCTGGTCCTCGTAGACCCCGCGCAGCCACTCCGCGCGCCGGGCGGGATCGGGGTCGCCGTGCCACAGGCGTTCGTAGCCGCCGCCGGGCACGGGCCGGTGGAAGCAGGGGACGAACAGGTGCCGGGGCACGGCCGCGAACGCCTCCCGCCACCCCGGGTCCGCGTCGAACGCCCCGCTCTCCTCGATCGCGCGCACGAGCCCGGCCCGCGCCCCCGCGGCCGCAGCCGCAGCCGCGGCCGCTTCGGCGCCTTCCGCGTCCTGTGCGTCCATATGTCCACTGTGCACGCGCGGGGCCGGGCGGCAAGACCTACGTCCTCGGTCCTCGGCCGGGGCGTCTGAGACGATGGAGGCGTGACTGAGATCCCGCGCGACACGCTTCAGGAGCAGACGTTCTACGAGCAGGTGGGCGGCGAGGAGACGTTCCGCCGCCTGGTGCACCGCTTCTACGAGGGCGTCGCCGAGGACCCGCTGCTGCGGCCGATGTACCCGGAGGAGGACCTGGGCCCGGCCGAGGAGCGCCTCGCGCTGTTCCTCATGCAGTACTGGGGCGGTCCCCGTACGTACAGCGACCACCGGGGCCATCCGCGGCTGCGGATGCGGCACGCGCCGTTCCAGGTGGACCGGGCCGCGCACGACGCGTGGCTGCGGCACATGCGGGACGCGGTGGACACGCTCGGGCTGTCCGAGGAGCACGAGCGGACGCTGTGGAACTACCTGACGTACGCGGCGGCCTCGATGGTCAACACCGCCGGCTGACCCCACCAACGCTCCCCGCCACCACTCCCCCCGCGCGGCCCGCCGCCGACCGCTCAGCGGCACGGCCGCACCGCTATTCGGCCACGATCCGGTACAGACCTCTTCCCAACCCTGTCGCCCTCTGACAGCATCCGGACAGACTTTCGGGGGCGCACGGCGTGGAACGGGGATGCGGGGGCGGCTGGGGTGTGGGGTTTTGTCCTGCTACGGGTGCGGGCGCATCGGCTGCTGCTGACCGCCGCCGTGCTGGCCGTCCTGTTGACGACATCGGTGCTGGCCATGCTCAGCGCGTTCTCCGGGGCGATCGGTGACGCCTCGCTGCGGCACGCGCTGCGCACCCGGGACACGGCGACGACCGCGCTCCTGGTCCGCGCGGACGTCTCCGCCGACGGCCGGAAAGCAGCGCTCGCCGCACTGGAAAAGGGCGCAGCGCGCACCTTCGACGGCCTCCCGACGCACCGCGCGGAGCTGACCGTCTCCGGCCCCTACGGGCTGCCCGCGCGCGGCACCAAGGCCGGCAAGCCCGGCACGGACAAGCCGGATCTGACGAAGTTCGCCTCGCTGGAGCCGTCCGAGGTACGCCTGACGGCGGGACGCCTGCCCCGGGAGCGGTCCGGCGCGGTCGTCGAGGCGGCACTGCCCGAGACCGCCGCCCGGCAGCTCCGGCTGCGCCCCGGCGACCGGCTGCGCCTGCACGACCGGATGGGCGGCCCCGACCGCACCGTCGCGCTGACCGGCCTGTACCGCCCCGCGCGCCCGCAGTCCCCGTACTGGACGCTCGACGAGCTGGGCGGTCGCGGGGTGCGGAAGCTCGACTTCACGACGTACGGGCCGCTGCTCGCGCCGCGTTCGGTGGTGGCGGGCGGCAAGGTCAGCGACGGGCAGTCGGCGTGGCTGATCGGCGCGGACTTCTCGACGGTGACCACGGGCGAGATCGGCGCGCTGCGCGACGCGGCTCACGCGGGCACCCGGCAACTGCTGCGCAGCAAGGCGCTCGCCGGGACGACCGCCGTGCGCACGGACCTGCCGGACGTGCTGGACCGGGCGGAGCGCGCGCTGCTCGTGTCGCGTTCGACGCTGCTGATCGTGGCGCTGCAACTGGTGCTGCTCGCCGCGTACGCGCTGCTGCTCGTGGCGCGGCTGCTGAGCGTGGAGCGGGCGGGCGAGACGTGGACGCTGCGGGCGCGCGGCGGCTCCCGGGCCCGGATCACGGCGCTCGCGGCGAGCGAGGCGCTGCTGCTCGCGGTGCCGGCCGCCGTGTGCGCGCCGCTGCTCGCCGGTCCGCTGACCCGGCTCGTCGCGTCGCAGGGCGCGCTGGCGCGGATCGGGCTGCGGCTCGACGTGGGCGTGGGCACGGGCTCGGTGTGGCTGGTGGCGGCGGCCGTCGCGGTGGGCTGCGCGCTCGCGGTGACGGTTCCGGCGCTGACCGCGCAGGGGCCGGGCGGCGGCCGGGCCAAGGCGCTGCCCGCGCCGGTGCGGGCGGGCGCGGACGTGGGTCTGCTGATCGTCGCGGCCGTCGCGTACTGGCAGTTGGACCGGCAGACGGGCGGCTCGGGCGCGCTCAGCGCGGACCGGGCGGGCACGCTCGGCATCGACCCGCTGCTGGTAGTGGCGCCCGCGCTCGCGCTGCTCGCGGGGACCGTGCTGACGCTGCGGCTGCTGCCGCCGGTGGCGCGGCTCGCGGAGCGGCGGGCGGCGAGCGGGCGTGGCCTGCCCGCGGCGCTCGCGGGCTGGCAGTTCAGCCGGCGGCCGATGCGCGGCGCGGGTCCGGTGCTGCTGCTGGTGCTCGCGGTGGCGATGGGCATGCTGGCGATCGGGCAGGGCGCGTCCTGGGACCGTTCGCAGGAGGACCAGGCGGACTTCCGTTCGGGCGCCCGGGTGCGGGTCCTCGCCACCGAGGCGGGCATGGCGCAGGCGGGCCGGTACGCGACGCTGCCCGGGGTGCGCGAGGCGGCGCCCGCCTACCGGGAGCAGACGACGCTCAGCGGTGAACGCTCCGCCACCGTCCTCGCCCTGGACACCGCACACCTGCCCGACGGGCTGATGCTCCGCGCCGACCTCGCCGACACCTCCGAGCGGCGGCTGCTCGCCGCCGTCTCGCCGGGCGCGCGCCGCGACCCGGGGGTGCGGCTGCCCGCGTCGGCGACCGGCGCCCGGCTCTCCGTGCGCGCGAGCCGCGCGCCGGGCGAGACGGCGAGCGTGTCGGCCGTCGTGGAGGACCGCTACGGGCTCGCCTACCGGGTGCAGGCCGGGCAGTTGCCCTTCGACGGCCGCGTCCACCGCCTCACGCTCGATCTGCGTACGGCGGCCCGGCCGCTGACCGTGACCGGCTTCGCCTTCGAGGCGCCCGTGCCCGTGGACCGGGGCGGGCGCCGCGGGATCGAACTGCGCGGGCTCGACGCGGTCGGCGAGGACGGTTCCGTACGGGCGACGAGCCTCGCGGACGTGCCCTGGTCGGCGTCGTCCTCGGTGAGCGGCGACGACCCGACGGTGACGGCGCCGACCTCCCCCGATCTCGACGACGCCTCCGTCAAGGCCGGGCGCCCCTCCCTCACGTACAGCTCGGGATCCGTGCGGGTGGAGGGCCGGGACTCCATGCAGCAGATACCCACCGTCCGCGTCGAACTCGGCGCGGACCGGGCCCCGGTGAACGCGGTCGCCGCCGTCGCCACCGACGCCTATCTGAAGGCCACCGGCACCCGCCCCGGCCAGCGCATGGACGTGACGGTGAGCGGCACGAACGTGCGGGTGCGCATCGCACGGTCCGTACGGGCCCTGCCCACGGCCGGCGCCGACACCCGCCAGGGCACCAAGGACGGCGGGGCGCTCCTGCTCGACCTGCGCCAGCTCAACCGGGCGCTCGTCGACGCCGAGGCCGACCCGGTCGCGCCCGACGAGTGGTGGCTGAACCCGGCGCCCGGCGCGGACGCGAAGGTCGCGGCCGAGCTGCGCGCGGAGCCGGACATGGACCCGGCGCAGGTCGTGGTGCGCTCCGAGATCGGCGAGCGGCTGCGCGACGACCCGCTGGGCGCGGGCCCGCAGTCGGCGCTCGCGGCGGCGGCCCTCGCGGCGGCGCTGCTCGCGGCCGTCGGCTTCGCGGTGAACACGGCGGGCTCGCTGCGTGAGCGCGGCGCCGAGTTCGCCGTCCTCGGCGCGCTCGGCGCCTCCCGCCGCAAGCTGGCCCGGCTCGTCGCCGCCGAGCAGGGCGTCCTCGTGACGCTCGCCCTGCTGGTGGGCACCGCGCTCGGGGTGTTCCTGACCCGGGCCGTGGTGCCGCTGATCGTGCTGACCGGCGACGCGACCCGGCCGGTGCCCGAGGTCCTGGTGCGGCTGCCGCTGCCGCAGGTGGCGCTGCTCCTCGCGGGCGTGGCCGCGACCCCCGTCCTGATCACCGCCGGGCTGGCGCTGCGCCGCCCGCCGCGCGCCGCCACGGCACTGCGCGTCCAGGGAGGCGACTGACATGTCCGGCACGACGAGAGCCGTGGCGCCCTGGGTGCGGACCCGGCTGCGGACCGCGCCGGGCGCGGCCCTGGGGCTCGCGCTGCTGGTCCTGCTGACCTCGTGCCTGGCCGCCGCGTTCCCGCGCGCCGTCGAGCGGTACGAGGACCGGGGGCTGCGCCAGGCCGTCGCCGCCGAGGCGCCCGGCCGGATGGTCCTGGACGTGCGCACGATGGACCCGGGCATCGAACTGCCCCCGGACGCGCGGGCCGAGCAGGTCACCGACGCGGGGTCGCGGGCGGTGGCGAAGAAGATCGCGGCGTCGCTGCATAGTCCGCTGCGCGCCGACCCGGAGCAGTCCTCGTACGGGGTGCGCTCGGCGGAGCCCATGGACGCGACCGACTCGTGGCTGCCGCGGCCGGACGATCCGCCCACGCAGTTCGTCCTCGTCGCGCAGGGCGGGCTCGCCGCGCACGCCTCGGTCACGGCCGGGCGGCTGCCCCGTCAGACGCACGACGGGGACGGCGCCGAGGCCGTCGTCACCCGCGAGACGGCCCGCGCGATGCACATCAAGGTCGGTTCGGTGGTGCATCTGGCGAACCTTCCGGCGCCGTTCAAGGTGCGGATCACCGGCATCGTCACCGCGCGCGAGCCGTCCGGCGCGTACTGGTCGGCGGACCCGCTGCTGCGCGGCGCGCAGCAGCGGTTCAACGGCGCGGTCCCGCCCCAGCCCTACTGGCTGGGCGCCCTGTTGCTGCACCCCGCGTCCGCGCCCGCGATCCTCGGCACGATCGGCCGCGCCGAGCAGTACTGGCGCATCGCCCCCGCCACCAGCAGCTTGACGGCACGTCAGATCCCGGCGCTGAAAGAGGCGTTGGCGTACACGACGGACGGGCCTGGTCTGCTGAAGGTGCGGGAGGCGTCCCACAGCGAGATCACCGACGTCTCCTCGGGTCTCGGCGACGTGATCGACCGGTACGAGGAACTGCGCGCCGGGATCACCCCGGTGGTGTCGGTCGCCGCGTACGGCACGGGCACGGTCGCGGCCGTAGTGCTGTTGATGGCGGGCGGGCTCGCGGCCGGCCGGCGGCGCGCCGAACTGGCGCTGCTGCGGGCGCGCGGCGCGTCCCTGCGCGGCATCGGCGGGCGGCTGCTGGCGGAGTCGGCGGTGGTCGCCGTCCCGGCGGGTGCCCTCGGCTTCCTGCTGGCCCTGGTCGCCGTGGACCACGGGGGCCTCGCCCGGTCCGCGTGGGCGGCGGGCGCGGTCGTGGCGCTGGCCTGCCTCGCCCTTCCGGTACGGGCGATGGCCGCGCACGGGACGCCCCGGCTGCACGCGGCCCGCGACGACATCGCCACCGCGCGCCCCTCGGCGCGCCGCACGGTCGCCGAACTCACCGTCCTCGTCCTCGCGGTCGGCGCCATCGTGGCGCTGCGCAGGCGCGGGGCGACGGACGGCGGCGACAGCCTCGTCGCGCTCGCGCCGGTCCTGCTGGGCGTGGTCGCCGCGTTCATCCTCGTACGGATCTACCCGCTGCCGCTGCGCGGACTGCTCGGGCCGGTCGGGCGGCTGCGCGGCGCGGTCGGCCTGCTGTCGCTCGCCCGGTCGGCGCGGGCCAGGGCCGGGGCGGGCACGGCCGTCCTGCCGCTGCTCGCGCTGCTGACCGCGCTGACGACGGCGGCCTTCGGCGGCAGCGTCCTCGCCGGTATCGATGGCGCCCGGGACCGCGCGGCGCTCCTCGCCGTCGGCGCCGACGCCCGCGTCGACAGTACGGACCCGCTGCCCGCCGCGCGCCTGGCCCGCGTCGCGGCGAGCGCCGGGGTGCGGACGGTGACGCGGGCGGCCGTACGGTTCGACGTCGAGGTCAAGGACGGCAAGCGGAAGCTGCCACTGGCCGCCGTGGACCCGGACGCTTACGCGCGCCTGGCCCGCGCCACCGGCATGGGCGCCTTCCCCGCGAGCACGCTGCGCGGACGCGGCGACGGCACGATCCCCGTCGTCGCCTCGCCCCGCCTCGCGGACCTCTTCACGGACGGCCGCCTGACGCTGTGGCTGCGCGGCGAGAACGTGCCGCTGCGGCTCGCCGCCGTCCGCACCGAGACCCCGGCCCTCGCGGACGACTTCCTCGTCGTCGACGCCCGCGCCCTGACCCGCGCCACCGGCGCCTCCACCCGCCCCAACTCCCTGCTGCTCAGCGGCGATCACATCGACGCGGGCGCGCTGCGGAAGGCGGCGGGACCGGCGGCCACGGTCCGGCTGCGGGCGGCCGAACGGGCCCGGTACGTCGACTCCGCGCTCCAGACCGGCGCCGCCGGGATCTACGCCACGGCCGTCGCCGCCGGCGCCGGGTTCGCGGCGCTCGCGCTGCTGCTGGCGCTGGCCCGGGCGACCCCGGAGCGGCTCGCGCTGCTCGCGCGGCTGCGCACGATGGGCCTGACCCGGGGCCAGGCGCGCCGGCTGCTGATCCTGGAGGCGCTGCCACAGGCGCTGGTCGCGGCGCTCGGCGGGGTGCTCACCGGGTGGGCGGCGATCAGGCTGCTCTCCCCCGGCCTCGACCTGACGAGCCTCGCGCTCGCCCAGGCGGCGTCGGCGGCGGCCCCGCACCTGCGCACCGACCCGCTGTCCCTGACGCTGCCGGCCGCGTGCGTCCTGCTCCTCGCCACGGGCACGGCGGCGCTCCAGGCGTGGTGGGCGGCGCGCACGAGCGCGGCGCGGGAGCTGCGGGCGGGCGAGGAAGTGCCGTAGCCGTGCGGGGAGTTGACGCCGTAGGAACAAGGGCGGTGGACGGCGGCACCGGAGCCGGACCGGCCGCCGCGCCCGCGGGACAAGGCGTAGCAGCCGCACCCGCCGTAGCAGCAGCACCAGCCACACCCGCCGCGCCCGCCGTAGCAGCCGTACCGGAACACCGAGGAGACCGAGCGAGATGACCCAGGACGCCCGGGACGCCCAGGCCGCGCCCAGCCTCAGCGAGCTGGAACAGCGGGCGGCGGCCCACAAGGACCGGCCCGCGTACGGCCATGACGCCCTCATCACCTGCGACCGCCTGGTCCGTATCTTCACCACGGACGGCGTCGAGGTGCAGGCCCTCCAGGGGCTCGATCTCCTCGTACGGGAAGGCGAGTTGATGGCGCTGGTGGGCGCGTCGGGCAGCGGCAAGTCCACCCTGATGAACATCCTCGCCGGGCTCGACGAGCCGACCGCCGGGGCCGCGAAGGTCGCCGGGCACGATCTGCTGACGATGACCGCGAAGGACCGGCTGCGCTACCGGCGCGAGGCCGTCGGCTTCGTCTGGCAGCAGACCGCCCGCAACCTCCTGCCGTATCTGACGGCGACTCAGAACGTGGCGCTGCCCATGCAGTTGAGGGGCCGCGTCAAGCGCGCCGAGAAGGCGGAACGCGCCACGCACCTGCTCGACCTGCTCGGCGTCGCCGACTGCCGCGACCGGCGCCCCGCGCAGATGTCCGGCGGCCAGCAGCAGCGGGTGGCCATCGCGGTCGCCCTCGCCAACGAGCCGAGGGTTCTGCTCGCCGACGAGCCGACCGGCGAACTCGACTCGCACACCGGCGAGCAGATCTTCGCCGCGTTCCGCACGGCCAACGAGGAGTTGGGCACGACCGTCGTCATCGTCACCCACGACCAGGCGGTCGCCTCCGAGGTGCGCCGCACGGTCGCCATCCGCGACGGCCGCACCTCCACGGAGGTGCTGCGCCACACGCAGGTGGACGCGGCGACCGGCCAGGAGTCCCTGGTCTCCCGCGAGTACGCGATGCTGGACCGCGCGGGGCGGCTCCAGCTCCCCGCCGAGTACACCCAGTCGCTGGGCATGCGGGACCGCGTGCTCCTGGAGAAGGAGGAGGACCACATCCAGATCTGGCCGGACGACCAGAACCACTGACCCGGGACCGGAGGGTGTCCGACGCAGGTCAGTGGCGGGGGGCGACCAGGAGGTCGCCGAGGCCGGCCGTGGCGCGCCGGACGACGACGGCGCCGTACGGGGTGCGCAGCCGCAGCCACGACCCGGACGCCAGCAGGTCCACCGCGTCGCCGGGTCCGCGCAGAAAGCCCAGGGAGACCGCCGCGTGCGCGAGCCGGACAGGCGCGCCGCTCGCGCCGATCTCCCGCGACCAGATCTCCCGTCCCACCCGGTCGAGTTCGGCGCGGGTGCGGGTCTCGGGCGCCAACTCCTCGACGCGCGCCCGGAATTCACCGACCGCCGCCTTCACGAGCGCCCGCAGCGCGTCCGCGCCGGGGAAGTCCTCGACGCGCTCCCAGCCGCCGCGCGGGGGCAGGACACCGGCCCAGGGCGGCCCGGTGACGGCCGCGGGAACGGCGAGACGCGCGGCGCCCTCGTCGACGGCGTCCAGCAACTCGCCCGCGGAGACGGTGACATCGAGGGTGCCGTCGACACCGTTCTCGTACGGCTTGAGCAGCCGGGCCGCGCGCACGGCCAGCACCTCGAACGAGGGCGGGCGCCCGAACACGGCGAGCGCCTGCCCGCCGGCCTGAGCCTGGACCCGTACGGCGGCGGCCTTGTCGTAGTGCAACAGCCGGCCGAGGAAGGCGGCGAGGTCCGCCGCCTCCCCCGCGTCGGCCAGGGACAGCACGGGCGCGCTCATGCCGCGAGCGCCCCCGAGGCGTCCTCGTCGTCCCGGTACTCCTCCAGGAACTCCCGTTCCTCGGCGGTGATCCGGCGCGGACGCTGCGCCTCGAAGTCGAACGGCACGATGACCGTCGACGCCCGCACGTAGACCTCGTCCGCGTCCTTCACCTCGTAGGCGAGGGTGAAGGACGCGGCGCGGATCTCGGTGACCCACAGATCGATGCTGACCGGCGCGTGCCGGTGCACCAACTGCCGCTTGTAGTCGATCTCATGGCGCGCCACCACAGACCCCTGCTGGAAGTCCTTGTCCGGGCGGAACAGGAAGTCGATGCGGGCCTCCTCCAAGTAGCGGAGGAACACGACGTTGTTGACGTGCCCGTACGCGTCCATGTCCGCCCAGCGCAGGGGGCAGGCGTAGGTGTGGCGAGCCATCAGCCGCGGGTCAGCTTCTTGTAGGTGGCGCGGTGCGGACGGGCCGCGTCCGGGCCGAGCCGCTCGATCTTGTTCTTCTCGTACGACTCGAAGTTACCCTCGAACCAGAACCACTTGGAGTTGCCCTCGTAGGCGAGGATGTGCGTCGCCACGCGGTCCAGGAACCAGCGGTCGTGGGAGACGACCACGGCGCAGCCGGGGAACTCAAGGAGCGCGTTCTCCAGGCTGGAGAGGGTCTCGACGTCCAGGTCGTTCGTCGGCTCGTCGAGGAGCAGCAGGTTGCCGCCCTGCTTGAGGGTGAGCGCGAGGTTCAGGCGGTTGCGCTCACCGCCGGAGAGCACACCGGCCGGCTTCTGCTGGTCGGGGCCCTTGAAGCCGAACGCCGACACGTACGCGCGCGAGGGCATCTCGACCTGGCCGACGTTGATGTAGTCCAGCTCGTCGGAGACGACGGCCCACAGCGTCTTCTTCGGGTCGATGTTCGACCGGTTCTGGTCGACGTACGAGATCTTGACCGTGTCGCCGACCTTGATCGAACCGGAGTCCGGCTGCTCCAGGCCCTGGATCATCTTGAACAGGGTCGTCTTGCCGGCGCCGTTCGGGCCGATGACGCCGACGATGCCGTTGCGCGGGAGGGTGAAGCTGAGGTCGTCGACGAGGACCTTGTCACCGAACGCCTTGCTGAGGTGCTCGACCTCGACCACGATGCTGCCCAGGCGCGGGCCCGGCGGGATCTGGATCTCCTCGAAGTCCAGCTTCCGCATCTTCTCCGCCTCGGCGGCCATCTCCTCGTAGCGCGCGAGACGCGACTTGGACTTGGTCTGGCGGCCCTTGGCGTTGGAGCGGACCCACTCCAGCTCCTCCTTGAGGCGCTTCTGGCGCTTCTCGTCCTTCTTGCCCTCGACCTTGAGGCGCTCGGACTTCTTCTGGAGGTACGTGGAGTAGTTGCCCTCGTAGGCGATGGCGCGCCCGCGGTCCAGCTCCAGGATCCACTCGGCGACGTTGTCCAGGAAGTACCGGTCGTGGGTGATGGCCACGACGGTGCCCTTGTACTGGGCCAGGTGCTGCTCCAGCCAGTTCACGGACTCGGCGTCGAGGTGGTTGGTGGGCTCGTCGAGGAGCAGCAGGTCGGGCGCCTCGATCAGCAGCTTGCAGAGCGCGACGCGGCGCTTCTCGCCACCGGAGAGGTTGGTGACGGGCCAGTCGCCGGGCGGGCAGCCGAGCGCCTCCATGGCCTGGTCGAGCTGGCTGTCCAGGTCCCACGCGTTGGCGTGGTCGAGGTCCTCCTGGAGCTTGCCCATCTCCTCCATCAGCGCGTCGCTGTAGTCGGTCGCCATCAGCTCGGCGACCTCGTTGAAGCGCTTGAGCTTGCCCATGATCTCGGCGGCGCCGTCCTGCACGTTCTCCAGGACGGTCTTGGACTCGTCGAGCTTGGGCTCCTGCATGAGGATGCCGACGGTGTAACCGGGCGTCAGGAACGCGTCACCGTTCGACGGCTGCTCCAGGCCCGCCATGATCTTCAGCACGGTCGACTTACCGGCACCGTTCGGCCCGACGACGCCGATCTTCGCCCCGGGAAGGAAGCTCAGGGTGACATCGTCGAGGATCACCTTGTCGCCGTGCGCCTTGCGCGTCTTGCGCATGGTGTAGATGAACTCAGCCAAGAGAAACCGTCCGGCAGTCGAAGTGTCGCAGCAAAGGCCCCGCGTGAGCGGCTCCACCGCGTGAGGGCAGATACACCCATCTTGCCGTACGGCCACCGCTGCGCGGAAACCCGTATCAGCGGGCGGCCCTGAACTGGGGGTTCGAGGGCGGTCGGGTAGCGCGGCGGACACGTTGGGTGGCCGCGCGCACCCAGCGCGGGCGGTACTCAGGGACGGGCATGCGGAAGTGAGTACGTGCGCGCGGGTCCGGGCGCCGGGCGGTCGTGGCAGTGGTCGTACGGGGGTCCGGCGCGGGGCGCTCGGGTTCCCGGCACGCGGGTTCCGGGCGTGGGGATGCTGGGCACTCGGGTCGCGGGCCCCGGGGCGCCGGGCGCGAGTGAGCGGGTCCGGCGCCCCGGGGCCTGAGGGCGTGAAAGAGGTCTGCCCCCGCCTACGCCGTAGGTGGGGGCCGACCTCTCGCACCGGGGCGCGCTGGGCGCCGGAGATCAGTCCGTGCCGAACTCCATCGCCGCGCGGTCCAGCGCCGCGTCGTCGCCGGAGACCTCGCCGCGGGAGGCGATGGCCTCGGCGCCGCCCTCGGGCATCGCGCCGATGAGCCCGGTCGCGGCGGCCTGCGCGGCACCGATCGCCGGGTCGGCGCTGCCGATCAGGCCGATGCCCGCGTACTGCTCCAGCTTGGCGCGGGAGTCCGCGATGTCGAGGTTGCGCATGGTGAGCTGGCCGATGCGGTCGACGGGCCCGAACGCCGAGTCCTCGGTCCGCTCCATCGACAGCTTGTCCGGGTGGTACGAGAACGCCGGGCCGGTCGTGTCGAGGATCGAGTAGTCCTCGCCGCGCCGCAGCCGCAGGGTGACCTCGCCGGTGACGGCGGCGCCGACCCAGCGCTGGAGCGACTCGCGGATCATCAGGGCCTGCGGGTCCAGCCAGCGGCCCTCGTACATCAGGCGCCCGAGCCGGCGGCCCTCGGCGTGGTACTGGGCGAGGGTGTCCTCGTTGTGGATGGCGTTGACCAGGCGCTCGTACGCGGCGTGCAGCAGGGCCATGCCGGGCGCCTCGTAGATGCCGCGGCTCTTGGCCTCGATGATCCGGTTCTCGATCTGGTCGGACATGCCGAGCCCGTGCCGGCCGCCGATCGCGTTGGCCTCCATGACGAGGTCGACGGCGGAGCCGAACTCCTTGCCGTTGATCGTCACCGGCCGGCCCTTGTCGAAGCCGATGGTGACGTCCTCGGTCGGGATCTCGACCGACGGGTCCCAGAACTTGACGCCCATGATCGGCTCGACCGTCTCCAGCGAGACGTTCAGATGCTCCAGCGTCTTGGCCTCGTGCGTGGCGCCCCAGATGTTGGCGTCGGTGGAGTACGCCTTCTCCGTGGAGTCCCGGTAGGGCAGGTCATGGGCGACCAGCCACTCCGACATCTCCTTGCGCCCGCCCAGCTCGGTCACGAAGTCCGCGTCGAGCCACGGCTTGTAGATCCGCAGGTTCGGGTTGGCGAGCAGGCCGTAGCGGTAGAACCGCTCGATGTCGTTGCCCTTGAACGTCGAACCGTCGCCCCAGATCTGGACGTCGTCCTCCAGCATCGCCCGCACCAGGAGCGTGCCGGTGACGGCGCGGCCCAGCGGGGTGGTGTTGAAGTAGGCGCGCCCGCCGCTGCGGATGTGGAACGCCCCGCAGGTCAGCGCGGCCAGGCCCTCCTCGACCAGCGCCGCGCGGCAGTCGACCAGGCGCGCGATCTCGGCGCCGTAGGTCTGCGCACGGCCCGGGACCGAGTCGATGTCGGGCTCGTCGTACTGGCCGATGTTCGCCGTGTACGTGCACGGGACGGCGCCCTTGTCGCGCATCCATGCGACCGCGACGGAGGTGTCGAGGCCACCCGAGAAGGCGATGCCGACGCGCTCGCCGACGGGGAGGGAGGTGAGGACCTTGGACATAGGAAGAGTATGCATCACTACTCATGTTTATGCAAAGGCCCTCGCCGCCCCTTCCCCGGCGGGGTCAGACGTTCCGCGCCGCGCGCCCGGCGGGGCTCACTCCCCTCCGGTAGCCGGCGGGGGCTCCTGCGGCCCCTTCTTCCTGCGCGCGAGGACCAGCGCCCCGCCGCCTACGAGCACGAGGAGGATCGCCGCACCCGCGATGACCGGCGTGGCGCCCGAGCTGCCGGTCTCCGCGAGGTCCGTGCCGCTCGCACCGGCGCCGGTGCCGCCCACGGAGGCGGGGCTCGGCTGGGCGACCGTCTGCGAACGCAGGCCCTCGTCCGGCGACGCCGCCGCGGCCGTCCGGCAGTCGAGCACCCCGCGCAGTCTCTTCTCGAAGCCGTTCGGCCCGGTGATCGTGAAGTCGTACGCCTGGTCCTCCTGCAACGGCACCGTCACCGTCCGCGTGGCCCCGGCCTCGATCGTGTGCCGGGTGCCCATGAGGGTGAAGGAGAACGGCGCGTCGCCCCTGTTGGCCGCCGTGATGTCCAGGCCGCCCGCTCTGCAGTTCTTGCGGGCCGAGACCGCCGGTATCGCGCCGTGCCCGGCCCAGGTCGCCGTGGTCGTGGCGGCGACCGTGGACTCGCTCGACCCGGCCAGGATCTGCGCCTGGCTGCGGGTGTCGGAGGTGAACACGCGGCCCACCGGAACCGTCGTCGACGCCTGCGCCGTCAGCTCCGCCGAGCCGGGGTCCGCGTCCTTCGGTACGTCGAAGAAGACCTTGCCGCCGTCGGCGACCGAGGTCACCGGCTTGCCGCGCCGGTCGACGACCTTCACTCCGCCCGACGCGGCCTCGGCGGGCGGCGTCAGCATCACGCTCTCGGCGTCCGTGCGCACGGTCACCGGCCCGATCCGCTCCCCCGGCCTGCCCGACACGGCGCCCGGGGTCAGGCTCAGCGAGGCGCCGGGCTCCCCGAGCCGCCGCGCGCTGCCGTACAGGTGGTCGGCCAGCTTCTCGGCGGCCGGGCTCGACGCCTTGACGTCGGCCCGGTCCGAGTAGCGCCAGATGGCGACCTGGGTGCCGGCCGCCGCGTCCTGCTCGGTGAGGGCCGGGGTGCCGGCGGCGCGGGCGAGCGCCGCCAGATCGTTGACCTGCGGGTAGGAGTTCTGCAGGATCCAGCGGATCTTGCCGGCGTCCGGGTTGGCACCGAGCGAGGTGCCGCTCCACGACGACTCGCTGTAACGGGCGTCCGGCTGCGTCGGGTTCTGGATGTCGACGCAGTAGGTCCGCAGCATGCCGCCGCCGTCCACGTCCATCCGGAACAGGCCCGCCGCGACCTTCTCGTCGCGCCCGTCCACGCGGACGACCGCCGTCCCGTACGTCTCCAGGCCGCCGAGCGTGGCGCTCGCGCCGCCCTGATCCGCGGTGCCGTCGTCCGCGAAGGCGCTACCGGTGCCCGATATCGCCCCGGTCAGCGCGAGTCCCGACACCAGGGCCGCCGCGGCGAGACGGGAGGCGACCCGACTGCGTCGCACGGCCCGTGCGAACACTCCAAACACGTGATTCCCCTTCAGGCAGGACGGTTCGACACATGGGGGGTGGTGTCCCGCCGGCACGGTCGAGGCCGGAGCGAAGCAGCCGCATGGCCCGCGAAGTCCGTATCAACTCGTGCGATTCAATTGACCCTTGAGTCCCGCGAAGCTTCTTGAGCTACGCCCGGCATCCTAGGGAAAGGGCCACACATGATCCCCGGAGGTTTCCTCCGGCAACCGATCCGAATCGCAATCGTTATCGCCGACACGGGCTTTGAGCTGCACTTATCGACAAATCGCCGGTTCCGCTTCAGCCGACGGACGCCGCCTGCGGGAGTGCCGGAGCCGGTTCGCCCGTCCTCTTCGCCGGCGCGGGGCGCACCTCGAACGACGGCTCGTCCGCGCCGCCCGGCACCCCCGCCCCGGCCCCCTCACCCGTCTCCGCGCCCGGCCCCGGGTCCGCGCCCGCGCGCCGCGTCGCCCTGCGGTACGCGGCCGTCCCGCGCGACAGATCGTGCCCGACCGCCGTCGCCTGGATGTCCGCCGACGTCCAGTGCTGGCCGCCCCGCTCCTCGTCGCGCACCTTCAACCGGCCCTGCACGATGACCGGTTCGCCCACCGCGAGCGACGCCTGCACATTGCTCCCGAGGCTCCCCTTGGCCCACACCGTGAAGAAGTTGGTGTGGCCGTCACTCCACACGTTCCGCACCCGGTCGAAGTGACGGGCCGTCACCGCGAGCCTGAACCGGGCCACCGGCCCCGTCGGCAGCTCCCGGTACACCGGCGTCGTCGCCACGTTCCCCACCACCGTCAGCAGCGTCTCGTTCATGTCCCGCTCCCCTCCCCGTCCACATCCGCGTCAGCGTCGTACGGCCGGTGCCGGACCCTCCGGCCGACCGCACGACCCAGACTGCCCCCGCCGCCCGATCCCCGCCGCGGCCTGTGTCCTACCGGCCGGTTGTGGAAAACCCCGTCACCCGAACGTATTGCTCGCGCACCTCCCGGTACCGCAGCAGCTCCGCCGCGACCGGATCGAGGACCCGGGCCCGCCCGCACGCGGCGGCGGCGTCACGCAGGGCGCGTTCGGCGTCCTGCCCGTAACGGCGCGCAGGGCCTCTCGCGGCCAGCCGGCACGCCCACTCCACGCACGGGCCGCCCACGATCCCCGTCAGCATCATCAGCACCGGCACCCCCAGGTTCGGCGGCACGACGCCCACGATCTGCGCCACCAGCCACAGCCCGCCGACGATCTGGATCAGCGTCATCGCCGCCTGGACCAGCACCGCGACCGGCCACCATCCCGGGCGCGGCGCCCGCTGCGCCCCCGCCTCGGTGTCGTACGCGCCGCGCTGCCCGCGCGGGCCCGAGCGGGCAGCCCCGGGCGGGGGTCCGACGGCGGTGGCGCCGACGGCCAACTCGTCGAGGGCCTCCGGCAGCCCTTCGGCGCCGCGCGCGGCGGCTTCCCGCACCGCCTGCGCCCAGGGCGCGGGCAGCCCCGTTGCGGCGGCGTCCCCGACCGCGCGTGCCGCGTGCTCGACCCGCTGCCGCGCCGTGGCCTCCTCCTCCAGCGGCACCTCCGGCGCCGGCGGCTGGGAACCCGCGGCGCGCCGGTCCTCGTACCAGCGCCACAGCCGCAGCCAGGGCGTGCCGCAGGCCCGGTTCGCGCCGCGCGCCCAGGCCCGTTCGGCGGCCTGGCCCGCGGCGGCGGCGCCGACGGCCTCCGCGAGCCGGTCGGCGAACTCCTCGCGGGCCTCCTCGCTCAGCCCGACCTGGCGGCCCGCCGCGTACACGGGGCGCAGCCGGTCGGCGGCGGTGGTCACGTCGGCGGCGATACGGCGGGCGGCGGCGCGGCGCTCGGCGGTGAACTGGTCCAGCGTCTCGCGCAGTTCGCCGACGCCGTCGCCGGTCAGCGCGGACAGGGCGAGGACGGTCGCGCCGGGTTCGCCGTGTTCGCCGAGCGCGATGCCGTCCTCGTCCAGGAGGCGGCGCAGGTCGTCGAGGACCTGTTCGGCGGCGTCGCCGGGCAGCCGGTCGATCTGGTTGAGGACCACGAACATGACCTCGGCGTGGCCGGCCATGGGCCGCAGATAGCGCTCGTGCAGCATCGCGTCGGCGTACTTCTCCGGGTCGACGACCCAGATCACGGCGTCGACCAGGCCGATCACGCGGTCCACCTGCGCGCGGTGTTCGGGGGCGGCCGAGTCGTGGTCGGGCAGGTCGACGAGGACCAGTCCGTCGAGCACGGCGTCGTGCTGCTGGCTCTGCAACGGGCGGCGGCGCGAGCGCCCCGGGATGCCGAGCCGGTCGAGCAGCCCTGCCGCGCCGTCGGTCCAGCTGCACGCGATGGGCGCGCACGTGGTGGGCCTGCGCAGCCCGGTCTCCGACAGGGGGACCCCGGCCAGGGCGTTGAACAGGGTGGACTTGCCGCTGCCCGTGGCGCCCGCGATGGCGACGACGGTGTGCCGCGCGGACAGCCGGCGGCGGGCCGCGGCCTCGTCGAGCACCCGGCCGGCCTCGCCCAAGGTGGTGTCGTCGAGGCGCGCGCGGGACAGTCCGACGAGTTCGCGCAGCGCGTCGAGGCGCTGGACGAGCCGTGCGTCCTCGCGCCCGTCCGCGCTGTCGGGGCCGGTGCCGGGCCGCTCCAGCAGGTCGCCCGCGCGCGCGTCGGCACGCCGGGCGATGAGGCCGTCGTCCCAGGGGCCGGTCTTCTCGCTCTGATCCGTGACGGCGCTCACCGCCCTCACCTCTCCTTCTGCAACAGCGACAGGGCCGCGATCAGTTCGGCCTGGGACTCGGGGGTGACGCCGAGCGCGTCGAGGGGGGCGAGGCGGCGTTCGCGTTCGGCGCCGAGGACGCTGTCCAGGTACTCGCCGAGCAGGCGTCCGGCGCGGTCGCGCAGGCGCAGGGCGGCCTGGGCGCCGATGCGTTCGGCGAGGTTCTCGCCCGCCGCGCGGGCCCGGCGGCCGCCGAGCAGGGCGGTGGCGACGAGCGCGGCGACGACCTCCGGGTCGGGCAGCGCGGGCGCGCCGCCCTGCGCGTCCGCGACGGCCCGCACCTCCTCGTCGGCGTACTCCTCGAGGACGCGCCGCCAGCGTCGTACGGCGATGCCCACCCGGTGTTCGGCGCCGCCCGCGCCGGGGTCGGGGGCGGTCAGTTCGGGGGCGCGCCCGCCGGGTTCGCGCCGCCAGGCGTCGTCGACGCGTTCGTCGGCGGCGGTCACCGCGCACAGCAGCAGCGCGCCGAGACTTTCGACAAGAGCGTCGAGGAGTTCGCCCGCGGTGCAGTCGACGGGGTAGCTGCGCCAGCGCTTGAGGGCGTCACCGGCGAGGACACCGCCCTTGTGCAGCCGTTCGCGTACGCGCGCGTGCTCACTGTCGTACGCGTCCTCGACGGCGGCGGTGAGCCGGACGGCGGCGCTGTACTGGGCGGCGACCGCGGAGGCCAGCTCCGGCATTCGGGCACGCAGGGACTCCAGGGCGCCGCGGGCGGTGCGGGTGACGGCGAGGGCGCGGGCGTCGGGGTCCTGGGCGCGGTGGGTGAGCCAGGCGCGCAGCGGGGCGACGGCGGTGGCGGGCAGGAGGCCGCCGCCTCCGGTGGACTCGGGCAGTTCGGGCACGGTGAAGCGGGGGACCTCGCCGAGTCCCGCCTTGGTGAGCAGTGCCTCGTACTGGCGTGAGACCTCGGTGACGACCTGGTGCGGTACGCGGTCGAGGACCGTCACCAGGGAGGCGTCGTGCTCCTTGGCGGTGCGCAGGAGGTGCCAGGGGACGGCGTCGGCGTAACGGGAGGCGGTGGTGACCATGATCCATACGTCGGCGGCGCTGATCAGGCGGGCGGCGAGCAGGCGGTTGTCGGCGACCAGGGAGTCGATGTCGGGGGCGTCGAGCAGGGCGAGGCCGCGGGGCAGGGTGCCGGCGGTCTCGACGCGCAGGACGCGCTGCCCGTCGTCGAGGAGCGGGTCGAGCGCGTCGTTCTCGTCCTCGCTCTTGTCGTCGGCGCCGTCGGGTTCGGCCTGGCGGGGCACCCACACGCGCGTGAGGTCGGGCAGGACGCGCATGCCGGAGAACCAGTGGTGGTCGTCGGGGTGGCAGACGAGGACGGGCGTACGGGTGGTGGGGCGCAGCACGCCCGCCTCGCTGACGACGCGTCCGACGAGGGAGTTGACCAGGGTCGACTTCCCGGCGCCGGTGGAGCCGCCGACGACGGCGAGCAGCGGCGCCTCGGGGGCGCGCAGGCGGGGCACCAGGTAGTCGTCGAGCTGCGCGAGCAGTTCGGTGCGGTTGGCACGCGCGCGTGGCGCTCCCGCGAGGGGAAGCGGGAAGCGCGCGGCGGCGACGCGGTCGCGCAGCGCGGTCAGTGCGTCGAGCAGCTTAGGCCGTACGTCCAAGGTCACCACATGCGAAGAATGCCCAAGCCTGTCGGCTTTTTGAAGCATATGGCCACTTCTGCGCGCCAAGACGACGCCTACGGCGGAGCGGGGGGCCGCCGGGGCGGCCTGCCGAGGGGTCGCCGGGGCGGGCGGTGAGGCGGGTCGCCGGGGCGATCGCTCGGGCGGGTCGCTGGGGCGGGTGAGGCGATTGCTCCCGGAGTTGACGCGGCGGGGCGTCACGCGCGCGTAGCGATGCGTGACGGCGGGTGTTGGCGCATACCGGGGCGTAACGGCGTGTACGGGGGTGCGGTAGGCGTGCGATCCGCCACACTCACCCACAGGAAGCGCACAGCGGGAGCAAAGGGGAGACAGGGGGCGCAGGCATAACGAGTGCACAACACCCGGGGCGCGAGGCGCCAAAAGCGATGCAGGATTCGTACCTGCCTGCGATTATCAGGACCGCTTCACTGAACCTCCACATCACGGCGTGACAGCGAAGCAGCAAGGACCGGGTCCAGGGAGCCCTATCCTTGTCCCCGGCAAGGGCGCGGATCTCCCCCACATCCACCCGCCCGACCCACCCGGCCACACACCGGCCCCCGTAGCTCAGTGGATAGAGCAGGCGCCTTCTAAGCGCTTGGCCGCAGGTTCGAGTCCTGCCGGGGGCGCCCAGAACATGGCTGGTCAGAGTCTTCTCGGACCGTCAGCGGAGTGAGGGTGCGCGCCGTGAGATCCGCCAGTTCGGTGGCGGTCGCGGCCGGGATGGTCACCTGAAGTTGAATCTCGCGGTGGGGGCGCAGGTAGCGGACCTCCAGCCGGAAGGCGTCGTAGAGCTGTCGCTGGGCTTCCTCAGGGAGCGCGCTCAACCGGGTGCTGAGCTGTGGCAGCAGCTTGATCAGTGCCGTGTTCTGGGCCGGCGACCCGGCTGTGGCTCGTTGCTGGTGCTCGTGCAACTTCTGGTGAAGGTCGCGGCGTTCACGACGTTCGCCGGTTCCTGGCCCGCGCCGAGCTGAGCCGCAAGGAACTCCTCGCGGCGTGGACCGAAGATCCGGTCGGCAAAATACCAGTGGATGGCATCGAGCAAGATCTTCTCGCTCAGCCACAGTGCCTTGGGGTGCTGGTCGAACCATTCGGCTTTGCTGCGGCGGGTCTCGTCCTTGTAGCAGACGCGGTACGGGAGATCCTTGCTGACCTTGCCGAACATCCGACGGTCGCACAGGGCGCAGTAGACGTAGGAACGCAGCGGATAGGTGCGGGTGGTCGCGGGGTGGGTGTTGGGCTCGGAGCCTGAGCGTGAGCCTTGGCGAGATCCCTTGTCGGCCCAGACGGAGTCGAACAGCTCCCGTGTGACCAAGGGTTCGTGGACGGGGCGCGGGGACCAGATCCATTCGGAGACCGGGTTGGTCTTGTTGCCGCGCTCCTTGCGGGCCTTGCGGTTCCAGACCTGGTAGCCGGTGTATTCGGGGTTCTCGAGGATGCCGCGGACGGACCGGACGGTCCACTTGCCGACGGTGGAGGTGGTCTTGTTCGCCACTGGAGGCGGGTACTTCGCCAAGTTCCGGTTGAGCCGGTCGGCGAACGCCCGGTAGGTGAGCCGTTCCAATGCGCGCAGCCGGAAGATCTCGGAGACCACTGGCCCGCAGAGCGGGTCCGGGACGAGCCTGTGCTTGGTGCGGCCCTCGGCCCGGCGGGCGGGTACGGGGTGGGGGGCCTTGTCGGCGAGGTATCCGTACGGGGGCTTGCCGACGTTCCAGCCCTGTTCGGTGTGCTCGATGAAGCCGTCCCAGGACAGCTCCAGCATCTGCAGGACGTACCACTCGGCGACGGCCTGCTTCACGCGCCGGGTCAGGGTCGGGGTCGCGCGTTTGGCGGTGGCGCTGGTGAGGATCGGTTCGTCGGCGGCGCACAGGGCGACGCCGTTGCTCTCCAGCTCGTGCTCGATCTTGGTGCCGAAGTACGTACGGCGGGCAACACGTTCGATCGATTCGCAGATCACGGCGGCGAATCTGCGTCCCGGGCTCGCGGCCTCGTCCAACAGGTCTGCGATGCCGCCGTCGCGCGGGATGGGAATGGCGAAGCGTTCGTGAGCGCGGCTGCGACCGCGCTCGTCGAGTTCCTTGCGCCCGGACTCGACGTCGTAGAAGTGCGCGACGATCACCCATCCAGGCGGCAGCGCGGCGCGTGCGTTGCGCAGCTGCCGGGGCAGGGAGAGCGTGGGGTCCTGGGAGTCTTTCGGTTGAGGTGCGCCCGAGCCAAGCTACGGGGACCGTGGCCCGGGCGGAGGGTGGGTCAAGGACGGGCGAGCCCCAAGGCATTCCTGGAGCCGCTCGGCCCCCGAATGCTGTGGGTACCGACGGTGTGGTCATCATCTGCCTTTCAGGCCTCTGCCTCGCCGGAGCGGTCGTGGTGCCGTTCATTGGTCTCGTCGAGGTCGGGATGAACTGCCAGCCAGGCGAGGGCGTAGCGGATCGCAGCGGCTTGGCGCTGGGCGAGCGCTCGGCCGTCGGCCCCGTCGATCACGGCGTAGCGGACGGTGACCGTCGACGTCATCCCACGGTGCGTCCGCTCGGTCCGGTGAATCGTGTCCGGTGGCCCATCGGCGGCGGTCGTCGACGATGGACGCTCCGCACCATCGCCCCTGTCAAGCGCGGGCAGGGGTTCGCCCGAACTGTCGCCAGCGCGACGGCTGTTGTGCGCCCCAGTCACGCCTCCTCCCGCAGAGGGGTGGACCATACGGGCAGGCGCGGGGCGGCTAGATATGGGGTACGCGCGTGTCTGTGGGTCATACCTTCTATCGAGAAAATCTCGGCGATCTGTGCCAAACGATCACTTGCCGTCGCACGTGGTCACGGCGGCACTGCCGACCACAGCAGATCGGGAAAGGTTCATCCACCGATATGCAGGCTGGCCTCGACCCTCGTGGCAGATCGGGCCGTGAGCTGCGCCGAAGGGAGGCTTGCCTGACGACCCCTCAGACCTTGACTGGCACCGAGCCGCCCCCGAAGAAGCCACCGGCCCCGGCCCCTGGCTCGAGATCGCCTTCGGCGACGGCGAGTTGGTGTACCTACGCGAAACCTCCGCCCCAGACGCCATCGTCACGACGACGCGCGCCATGTGGGACGCGTTCGTACTTGGCGTACAGGCAGGAGAGTTCAACCATTTCGCAGTCGGCACGTAGGCCCCTCCGCTGTTCACGAAGTTCCTCCCCGCCGACGCATGAGCCACATCCCTGCGGCGTCAAGCTGGGCCCTTGCCCTTTTCCAGCGCCGCTCATCGCCGAGCCGGGCGTACGAGTGCCACAGTCCGAGGCAGCAACCGACCCGTTCGCAGGCTGACTTCGTCGGGAGACTCGTTCTTCCGCCGCAGGGGACTGCCCGGCGGACTTGGCTGTCGTCACAGGGGCGATCAACGGAGAATTCATGGAGTCAGGGCCCATCGAGCTGTCCGAGCGATCAAGGCAGTACGCGGAGGACCGGCGGCTGCTTGTCAGGACGGGAGCGGGTCCCCGGTTCCGTTTCACGGTCAAGGAGGTCGTGCTGGATCTGGGAATCGTACAGCGCGTTGCGCTCGACTTTAGTCTCCGCCCCTCTTCGGTAATCAGCTACACGAACTGATTGCGCTCCCGATCCAGCCAGGCCCCACCAAGATCGAAGCCCAACTCCAGCAGCAGAGACATGATTTCATCGCGCCACCGCTCCGCCCTCTTCTGCCTACGGTCTCCCTATACGCCCAAGAGTCATGGCAAGTGCGCGCCTTGCCACATCCACCCCGATGAGAGCACGACCTTCTGTAGCGGGTCCCGGAGGTCGTTGGAGTCGAAGCGGTAGTCGTAGACGAGGTGGCGCTTGCCGTCGGGGCCCTTCTTGAAGTTCCCTGTCCCCTTCCAGGCACGGGTCTTTGGCCCACTGCCGCGCTTTCGTTCCACGATCCGCTTGGCCGGATCTCCGGCCCGAGTGATCTCCTCGATGTCGACGCAGACTTCGGCCTCGTGGGTCGCGCCGTTCAGTCGTATCCGGAACTTCACCGTGCGCTCGACCTGCCGTCGTCCTCGTCCGCTGCCAGTCGCCGGGTCGGTCACGTTCCACTCCGCCACCACGTCCGCGTTCTCTCGGGAGAATCCAGCGCGCACGCGGTAGGGCTTGTCGGGGCCGTTGAGCGCGAGCAAGGCCGCCTCGACATGGGAGCGTTCCATCGGCTCGACACCCTCATCCGGGTATCTGTTTCCATACCGCCAGTCCAGATAGCGGCCCATAGGCACTTCCTTCCACAGCGGAGTTGAGCCGCCGTCAGAGCTGGAACACTCCCCGCCAGGTCCACCCCGCCCGCAGGACCGCGACCTCCAGGGGGTTCGTCATCTCCCGGGTGTCGAAACGGAACACCTCAACGCGTCGCTTCCGGCCGTCGGGCCCCGTCACCGTTTCCTTCTGAGTGAATACCGCAGACGCGTGACCACGCCCGTACTCCTTGTCGGCGTTGCCAGCGGCACGGTTCACCCACCGCTCGTGGAGGACGCGCACCTCGTGCTTCTCCGGGACCAGGCGCATGCTGATCTTCATTCTCAGGCCGACCCTCTTGATGTGGCACTCCGCCACCAGGTCCGCCTTCTCCCCCTGCTGTCCTTCCCGCACGCTGAACGGTAGGTCCGGGCGGTTCAGCGAGAGCAGGGCCTCACGGACGTCGGTCACCGGCTTCGGGGCACGGCCGTCCGGGAACCTCGTACCGGTCCACCTACTCAAGAACCCCACTGCTCTGCCTGCCTGCACCTCGGCGTCGGAGTGAATTGCGCGGATGAAGTCCTGAAGCTCCCCAGCGCGGCTAGTACTCCTTGTTGAGGTCCGTGCCCTTCGGAGCCTTGAAGCAGCCAGAGACGACAGTGACTTCGAGGAGTGGTTCCTTCTTGCCGGACTCGCCGGTGATGTGCAGGGAAGCGTTGACGGAGAACCGTTCGGTCTTGGAGTCCGCGGTCAGTTCGAGGTTCTTGTTGGGGCTGCTGTCCTGCCCGTAGTCGACGATCTTCCAGCCGTGACTGGGCAGCGCGTCCTTGAGCCTTTGGAACCCCGCCTGGAGCTTCTCGGGTGCCACTTCGTAGATCGACCACGGGTGACGCGTCTTGTACAGGTGGTCGGGATCCTCGTCGCAGGTGGAGATGCCAGGCCCGGGTTCGGTGACCTTGCCTTCTTTGATGGCGATCATGTCGAGGATCTGGCTGGAGAGGGAGCTGGCCTTCTCGCGGGCCTTGTCGACGGACAGGGTGGGGGGCGGTGTCTTGTGGCCGGGGTCGTCTTTCACGTCCTTGGAACATCCTGTCAACAGAAGCGGAAGGGCCACGGCCATGGTGAAGGTGCCCCACCGCCAGCTGGGCCGATTCCTGAGCGAGTTCACGATCATTCCTTCACGTCGCCGTATTTGCCGACCACTACGGCCCCCTGGTTCTGCAAAGACACAGAACCATAGTCCCAGTAGCCGCTGTGGCCACTGGTGTCGACGTCCATGCGGTGCGCGCCGAACGCCTCGTCGGTAGGGATGTTCTGGATGTATCCGGCGTTGTACGGGATGTGGTGCCAGGTCGAGACGCCCATCTCGCTTCCGGCGAGGAATCTCTTTCCCAGAGCGGGGACGGGGTCGTTTCGGGCGCCTTCCGCCCACACGTGGTCGCTGCCGACGTCGAGGTCGTCAGCGTTGCCGACGAGCATGCCGGGACTGCCGGCGACCAGGATGTCGTCGGCTGCGATGTGGCCGTCCGCCTTGACGGCGGCGCCGACGGTGGTGGAGCCGTAGCTGTGGCCGATGAGCGTGGTGTGGCTGGAGTCCGGGCCACCCTGGGCAGTCTGGAGGCCGTCCATGAACTGATTGAGCGGCGCTGCAGCATCCTCGGCATAGTGCTTGACGGTGGCGTTGGGGATCTGGTCCGGCGCGTCGTAGCCGATCCACGTGATGGTGGACGTGCTCTGAGTTGGGGACTGTTGGTTGGCATTTCGCCATAGGTCCGACATCCGGCCGATGTCGCCATGGGCGTTGGCCAAACTCGCTCCAGTTCCCGGCACGTAAACCGCCGTGTTGTCGGCGGTATCGGGGTTGCCCGTGGCGACGATCGCGCGCCCGTCACCCTCGGTACTGAAGCCCAGGAGGTAGGCCTGCGGCAATCCCGCGTGGGTGTTGCCCTGCTTGTCCTTCTCGGACAGGCCGCTCGCATCGAGGCGGCCCTGGATCGCCTGCATGCCCGTCATTCGGTCGTGGAGCGGGACCCACTTCTGCCACGCCGGATTCACCACCGAGGAGGGCGGGTCGCCCTTCATGATGTACTGCGGCGGGTTCGTGGGCAGCTGGTCCAGTTCGAGCTGCGTCTGCGCCATCGTCTGCGCGAGCACCATCCGGTTCGAGGTGTCGCGGGCGATGCTCGGGATGCCGTCGAGGGCGCCGATCTGCGCCGGGTACAGCGTCATGTACTCGTCGCGCTGTTCCTGGGTGAGGTGGTCCCACCAGCCCTTGTTCTCTGCCGGACTCTTGCCGTGCGGAATGTCGCCCTTGTCGACCACGTTGCCCGCGGTCTTCTGGACGGCCTGCATATCCTTGCCCGAGTCGGCGAGCATCTCCTTGGTGACTGCCAGCCCTGGCGGGGCTTTGAGTCTGCGCAGCGTCCCGGCGTAGCGGCTGTCGATCTCGGCCGCGTCGTTGACCGCGGTGGAGATGCGTTCGGCGATGTCTTCGGCCTTGCCCTTGTTCTCGTTGCCCTGGGCCTCGCCCTTGCCGGGCAGGAACGGCAGCTGCGAGCCGGCGGTGGCCTTGCCGTTGCCGGGGACAAGTGGCACCGGGTTGTGGTAGGTCACCGAGCCGTCGGAATTGACCGTGAACCCGAGCGACTCCGCGTCCTCCAGGGCCTGTTTCAGCTTGCGCTGCGGCGCGGCCAGCTCGGTGGCGAGTGCGTTCAGGGTGGTGCGGATCAAGCCGCACTCGCTGTGCAGGTACTGGTAGTTGTCCCGCAGCTGGTTCAACCGGCCGACCGCCGCGTCCGGCGTCTCGCCCTTCTGCGTGCTGCGCACGGGGATGGACATCTCCTGGTCCACCCGGACCCGGGCGGCATCCGAGCGGTTGCTGACGTTGTTCCAGCCGTCGGCGGCATCCTCGTACTCGGTGATCTTCAAATCGCGCAGCTGCTGCCAGGTAGGCATCTAGATCACCTGGCCCAGCCGGGCTTGTTGGGCGTGTGCACACCGTCGACATCGCCCTTGACCTTGTGGTCGGTCTCGCCGAACTTCTTGCCCGTCTTGCCGAGCGTGCCGTGCAGGTGGTCGCATTCGTCGCGGACCGCTGTCAGCCTGGCTTCCCAGGTCGGCTGGATCTCCTTCAGCGCGGCCGTGCAGTCGAACCCCTCGGTGCCGCCGCCGACGCCGTCGTCCGACTTCTTCAATTCCGTCAGACCGGTATTGGTGGAGGTCCGCAGTTCTTTCGCGACGCGGGCGGCACCCGTCCACGGGGTGTCAGTGATCAGCAGATCCGGGCCGCCGCTGCCGGTGGTGGGCTGAGAGTAGCCGCCCTCGCCTGTCAGGCTGTTGAGCTGCGTGTGGGTGGTGTTTCGCTCGGCCGCTTGGCTCTTGAGCTGCTCCCACTCGTCCCACGCCATGCGCGTTCCCCCCTTACCCGGTCTCCTACCGGGAAGCTCCTCGGCCCAGCCCTCGATCCCGATCCTCATTGCTACTGCACACGTTACGAGTGCTGGCTTTCTGATGCCTCCGTGCGATCACTCAAAGTCGAGCCTGAGTATCTGTACCTAGACCCTCATCACGGGCACCGAACACGCAGGCAGAATTTGGGTGTGGCTCAATACGATCGGCGCTCGTCCTGCGGATTCGTGCTGGATGGTCCATACGTAGGTGGCGGTCCGTATGGCCCCTGAGGGTGGGCAACCTGTCCGAATCCGGCCGTACGTTTGCGGCGCCGCATGACCGTGAAGCCGACCACAGCACCGGCCACGACCACGGCACCGACTCCCGCCGCTACCCATGTCGTAGTGCTCGACGAGTTGTCATCGCTCTTCGCTGCCGTCTGGTGGTCCTTGCCGCCGCCCGCTCCGGTGGCGGCAGACGAGGACGGCTTCGCGGATGCCTTCACCGGGAAGTCGGGCAGCGGGTACTGGTCGGCCGGGCCCGGGTTTCCGGGGTTGGTCAGGGCGATACGCGGGCGGACGATGCCGTAGCCGATCGCGTCCGTACGCTTCGACCCGTCGACCGGGGCGCCTTCCACCGGCACCACCCGCGCCCGCCCCTCCACTCGCACCGTCGCACAAACCCGTAGGTCAGCGCAGTGCGCAACACCAGCCATGTTCGCTGGCTCCCGCCGGGGCGCCTAGCCTTCTGAACAGCGGAAAAGCTGGCCTTCTTCTTTTGGCCGCATTGTGCAGCAGCCCGGTCGCCGCCTGCGGATCAGCGGGCCAGGGCGGCCGGACCCCTCAGTACTCCGTGTTCAGGTCTGTGCCCTTCGGTGCCCGGAAGCAGCCCGACACGACCGTGACGGCGAGCAGCGGCTCCTTTTCGTGGCCTGCCGCGGGGCTGGAGACAAGCAGTTCCACGTTGATCGAGAACCGCTTGGCCGTCGAGTCAGCGGTCAATCCGAGGGTCTTGGCCTTACTGGCGTCGTGACCGTATCGGACGGTCTTCCAGCCGTGCCGGGGAAGCGCCCTGTGGAGGCGTTCGAAGCCCTGCTTCAGGACCTCCTCGGACGACACTTGATAGATCGACCACGGATGACGCGTCCTGTACAGGTGGTCCGGGTCTTCGTCGCACGGGGAGACGCCTGGTCCGGGCTCGGTGACCTTGCCTTCCTTGATGCCGGTCAAGTCGAGGATCTGGCTGGAGACGGCGCTCGTCTGCTCGCGGGCCTTACCGACGGCGAGGGTGGGAGGGGTGGGGCCGGAAGCGGCAGAGCGGGTGGGGGACTTCGGGCCCGGGGCGGGATCATTCACGTTCTTGGCGCATCCCGCGGTGAGGAGGGACACGGCGAGACCGATGGCTGCCGCGCCCGCCCAAGACCGGCGGGGACAGCGTGGTGGACGTCGTGCGAGTGCGCAGTTCATCAGCCTTCTTTCATCCGGTTGTATCGGCCAACCACCACATTCGCCTGGTTCTGGGGCGACGTCGAGCCTTCGTCCCAGTACTCGCTGTGGCCGCTGGTGTCGGCGTCCATGCGATGCGCGTCGAACGCTTCGTCGGTAGCCGCATCATGGCGAATCCGGGTGGTGTGAACCGGTGATCCGTTCTCTCCGTAGTCCCCGTAGTGCGCCGGGGAAGATCCTCGGCCGGGACGAGAGGGAGGCGCTTCATGGGTGACGGGAACATCAGGATCAGCCCGGAGGACATGCGGGAGGCCTCGACGTGGCTGCATCACCAGAAGGAACTGATGCAGCAGAGCTTGCACGAGGCGAACACCAAGATGGAGGAGATGGTCGAGGCGGCGTACGCGACGCCGGGGTCCGAGACCAGGTTCCGGCCGTTCTGGGAGGAGTACAAGAACGGGACGGACAAGGCCATCGAGGGGTTGCAGGGCGTCAGCGAGTTCATTCAGCAGGTCGCCGACGCGTTCGTCGACACCGACGACCAGACCGCCGGGTCCATCGGCTGAGAGTGCGGCCCACGTCCGGCCGGTGGCGCGCCTCCGGTACGGAACCGGCTCCGGCCCCGCCGCCACGGGGCACGGAGCCGGCGCGCCGTAGGACAAGCGGGCGGGCAGGAATCAGCAGGCGCAGGAAAGAGTGAGGGGAAGCCGGGATGGGGCGCATCAGCGTGCCCGTGCAGGATCTGAAGGACACCGCCGCCGAGCTGGAGCACATCGGCGAGCTGATCGGGAACTCCGCGACGCTGTATCACGCGGCCGACGACGCCGACTCGTTCAAGAGCGTCGTCGGGGACTCCACGCTCGCCTCCGCCCTCGACGGCTTCGACAAGGCGTGGGTCGCCGGGCACGAGAAGGTCGCCGACAACGTGAAGGTGTTCACGGAGAACACCGACAAGATCGCCGAGAACTTCACGTCGACGGACGACGAGAGCGCCCAGGCGTTGGAGAAGGACGCGTGAGCGCCGGCGACGTCCTCGGCGCCCCGCACCGGTACCGGCTGCGCTTCCCCGGGTCCTGGTGGCACCTCGATCTCGACCCCGCCACCCGCGACGCCGCCCTCAAGCGCGCTGTCGAGGCGCAGGTCGAGAACGTGCCGCAGTTGTCACGCGCGCAGGTGGACGAGCTGGTGCGCGCGAGCCGGCGTACCGCGCGGGACGCCCACGCGCAGGGCGCCCTCCAGGCCGCCGGCATGCTGCGCGTCCTCGGCACCGGGGACGGGCCGCTCGTGCTCAGCGCGACGACGCTCGTGCTGCGGGTGTCCGTCCCCGAGCACGAGTCGGAGGAGCTGTCCGACCTCGTCATCGCGGCGGCGCTCCAGGTCGGCGCCGACGCGGAGGGCACGGGGCTGCCGGTGGGCGAGGTGGAGATGGTCGATCTGCCCGGCGTCGGGGCCGTGGGACGGATCACGCGCATCGAGGAGGTCGACGTCAAGGGGCGGCGCGTGCCGACGGCGACGCGGCACACCCTGATCCCCGTACCGCACAGCCGGGACTATCTGGTGCTGGCGAGTTCGACGCCGAACGTGCGGCTGGCGGAGCAGTTCTACGAGGTCTTCGACGCCATCGCGGAGTCCTTCCGCTTCGAGGACAACCCCGTACGGAACAACCCCGTACGGGACAGCTCCGTACGGGGCGACGACGGCGCCGGCGCGGGAAAGTGAGGGGGATGTCATGGCACGGCCTGCGCTGAGCGACTGGCAGGAGGTCTTCGGGTTCGACGACGACCCGACCCCCGGTGACGCCGATGTCCTCGCCAAGCTCGCCCGGAGCTACCGGTCGGTGGCCGACGACGCGGGTTCGGCGCTGCCGCTCGTGACGCGGCTGGAGAACCAGCAGGCGGGCGAGGGCAAGTCGATGGAGAAGCTCCGCGACAAGCTCGGTGACCTGGCCGAGCAGGTACGTAAGCTGCACAGCTCGTACGACCAGGCGGCGAGCGCGCTGACCACGTACGTCCACTCGCTCCAGGACATGCAGCGCAAGGCGGACAACGCGCTGGCCGAGGGGCGCGCCGCGAAGAAGCGGCTGGACGCGGCGAGCGAGGTCGTGCGCGCCGCCGGTGCCGACATCGGGCGGCTTGACGCGGCGGCGCCCGCGCCGGACGACGAGGCGACGCGGCGCAGCGTGCGGCGTTCGCTGGACGAGGCGGAGCACCGCAGGTCGCTCGGGCAACGGGACGTGGACGACGCGCAGTCGGACCTGGACGCGGCCCGGCTGCTCGCGCAGGACGCGCGGGAGGTGCGGGAGGACGACGCGCTGGTGGCGGCGCGGGCGCTCGACGAGGCGCGGGACGAGGCGGTCGCGGGCAAGAGCCTGTGGGAGAAGATCCGCGACAAGCTCAGTCTGGCGTTCGGGATCATCGGCGGGGTGCTCGGCGTGCTCGCCATGCTCGTCCCGGGGTTGCAGGGGCTGGGGCTCGCGCTGACGATCGGGAGTTTCGCGTTCAGCGCGGCCGCGTTCGGCATCAACATCGCCAAGAGCGCGGAGACCGGCGAATGGGACCCTCTCGACATCGTGCTCAGCGTGATCGGGCTCGGGCTCGGCGCGGGCGCGATAGCGAAGGCCGGGTCGGGGATCGGGGCGCTGCTCAAGAACATCCCGAGCGAGATCAAGACCATCCCCGGCGCGTTCAAGACGGTCCCGCGCAACATCCGGATCGCCGTCAACGACTTCAAGAACCTGCCCGGCGACATCGTGAACGCCGTCAAGGGCATCGGCTCGAAGATCGACGACTACGCCTGGCTGGCGCAGGTGCCGAAGAACCCGCTCGGCGCGCTCACCACGGGCATCGGCAACACCGTGGGCGCCCTGCTGCGGTTCCGTCCGCAGACCATGCAACTGCCGACGATTGCGGGATTGTTGGGGATCACCGCACGCTGGTCGCGGCCCGACGTCGCCGGGTTCCTCCTCGGCGTCGGCGGGCTGATCTACGGGACTGCCGCGTACGGGGGCCACGCGATTCCCCCGGCGCGGGACGGGAGTTATCTGCCCGGCACCACCTGAGCGACCCCGCCTGACGGTCAGGACCCGCGCCCGGCAACCCCCGCACGCAAGACGGGAGTTGCCGGGCGCCGGCGCCTCAGGGCGCTGTCGGTGGCGCGGCCGTCGTCTCCGGGACCTGGACCGTGCGCAGGACCCCGTCGCCCAGGTGCAGGATGGCCCGTCCGGGGCGGCTCGCGCCGAGCCGGCCGCGCGGGACCTTGACGCCGATGAGGTCGCCGTCGCTCATGGCCTGCGGCTTGAGGAGCAGGCCGCAGCGGTTGCGGCGGGCCTCGGTGTGCCAGCCGGAGAACCCGGAGGAGAGCCGGTCGGTCTGCCCGGAGATCACCAGCGCCCGGCCGTTCTCCGTACCGGACTTGGCGATCTGCGTGAGGACCGGTTCGGCCCGCGTCTTCAGCAGCAGGTCGGCGTCGTCGAGGAGGACGACGGCCCCCTCGGGCGCCGCCGCGAGCGTCTGCTCCAGGGCGAGGGGGTCGATGTCGGTGCCGTCGTACAGCGCGAGGACGCCCGGGTGTCCGGCGAGGTCGCGCAGCGGGGAGCGGACGGGCGCGCCGACGACGAGGGGCGTGCCGGACGCGAGCAGCGACGCGGCGAGCGTGGCGAGGGCCGTGCTGCGGCCCGAGCGGGCGGGACCGGCGACGAGGAACGTCGGCGTCACCGCGAAGTCCGGCCCGTACGCGGCGAGTTCGTCGCCGCCGATCCCGGCGAGCGCCCAGCGCGGGGACGCGGGCGCGGCGGGCGCGTAGTGGACGGCCTCGTCCCAGGTGAGGTGGTCGGGCAGGGTGTCGACGCGGAACGGCCGGTGCGGGGGCGGCTGCCGCTCGGCCAGTTCGCGGCAGTGCGCGGCGATCCGCTGGAGCGCGGCGGCCTGCGCCTGGCCCTCGGGGCGCGCGTCGAGGAGCGCGATCTGCGTCTCGGCCTTGTCGGCGGCGCGGAAGGCTCGGCCCGGCGGGATCTCGTCCGGTACGTGGCGCTGGGCGATGCCGATCATGCCGTACTCGGACTTCTCGTTGAGCTTGAGGACGAGCTTGTCCTCGGTGGAGCCGTTGACGCGGCTGGAGAACAGCGCCCGGTCGCCGGTCATCAGCAGGTGGATGCCGACGCTCGCGCCGTCGCGCAGCAGGGTCAGTACGGACGCCAGCAGGTTGCCGGAGTCGTACTCGCCGAGCTGCTTGTCGAAGACCTCCCAGCGGTCGAGGAACAGCACGATGTGCGGCGGGCGTTCGCTCTCGGGCAGGGCGCGGCGCAGCTCGGGCAGGTCGGCGCTGCCGCGTGCCGCAAGCAGTTCCTGACGGGCGGTCAGTTCGCGGGTGAGGCGGGCGAGGAGGCGGGCGACGCGGTCGGGCTGGGTGCGCTGGGTGACGGCGCCGCAGTGCGGCAGGCCCTCCAGGGGCAGCAGCGCGCCGTTGCCGCAGTCGATCGCGTACATGTGGAGCTTGCCGGGGCTGTGGGCGGCGGCGAGGGTGCCGGCGATGGTGCGCAGGGTCTGGGAGCGGCCCTGGCGGGGCGAGCCGACGATGTGCAGGTGGCCGAGGGTCGCCGGGTCGATGACCAGGGGCGTACGGGCCTGCTGCGCGGGCAGGTCGACGACGCCGTAGGCGACGGGCGGCAGGTCGTAGTCGCCGGGGGCGGGCGCCGGGAGGTCGGCGGCGACCAGCGTGTCGGGCAGCGGCGGCAGCCAGGGGCTGTGCTGGGCGGGCAGGCCGAGCTGCCGGTCGGCCTCGCGGATCGCGGCGACGAGCCCGGTCAGGTCGGTCTCGACCTCGGCGGGGGCGCTCGCGGCGCGGGGGCGGGCGGGCAGCGGGTCGCCGAGGCGTTCCCAGGTCAGCGGCAGGGCCCAGGGTTCGGGCAGCGCGACGGCGGCGGAGCCGGGACGGCGGCCGCCGACGCGGCCGGACTGGAAGGGCACGAGGGAGTTCTGTCCGAGGCGGACGTAGGCGCGACCGGGGGTGGCCTGCGAAATGGCCGCCGCCTCCGGTGAGTTGATGACGTCCTGGCTCTCGCCCGCGTCGGTGACGCGCAGCGCGATCCGCAGGTTGGTGTTGGCGCGGATCTCGGAGGAGACGACGCCGCTGGGGCGCTGGGTGGCGAGGATGAGGTGGATGCCGAGGCTGCGGCCCCGCTGGGCGATGTTGACGAGGCCCTTCACGAAGTCGGGCAGGTCGCGGACCATCGAGGCGAACTCGTCGATGACGATGAGGAGCCGGGGCATCGGGGCGCGGCCCGCGTGCGGCTCGCGCTCCAGCAGGTCGACGTAGTCCTCGATGTCCTTGGCGCCGGCGGCCGCCAACAGGTGTTCGCGGCGCGTGAGTTCGGCCGTCAGCGAGACGAGGGCGCGCTCCACGAGGTGGGCGTCGAGGTCGGTGACCATGCCGACGGTGTGCGGCAGGTCCACGCAGTCCTTGAACGCGGAGCCGCCCTTGTAGTCGACGAGGACGAACGTCATGGCGTCGGGGCGGTTGGCGACGGCGAGGGACGCGACGAGCGTCTGGAGCAGTTCGGACTTGCCGGAGCCGGTGGTGCCGGCGACCAGGCCGTGCGGCCCGTCCCGCTTGAGGTCGAGGTGGAAGGGGCCGTCGAGGGAGACGCCGACGGCGGCCCGGGTGGAGCGGCCCCCGGCGGCCCAGCGCGTGCGGATGGCGTCGGCGTGCGGCGGGTCGAGCGCGAGGACGTCGAGCAGCCGCGCGGCGCCCGGCAGCACGGCGGCCTCCTCGTCGGCGCCGCCCGGGTCGCGCAGCGGGCCCATGGCGCGGGCCAGCGACCGGCACCAGTCGAGGGAGACGGCGTCGGGCCTGATCCCGCCGACCGTGCCGCGCCCGGAGCGGCCGACGCGCAGGGTGCCGCCGGGCTCCTCGGCGACGACGGCCTGGCACTCCTCGGGCAGCAGCCGTTCCTCGGCGTCGAGGCAGAGTGCGCGGACGCCCACGGCGGGTCCGTCGCGCAGGATCTGGGCGACGCCGGGCAGGGAGCGCAGCCGGCGGGCGCCGTCGAGGACGACGAGCACGTCGGGCCCGGCGGGGGCGCGCCGGTCGGTGCGGGCGGCGCGGTCGGCGATGAGGGCGCCGAGTTCGGCGACGCGGCGGGCGCAGCTCTCGGTGCCGTAGCCGATGCTCGCGGGCGTGTCGCCGGCCTTCTTGCGCACGTGCGGCAGCCAGCGCAGCCACGACCAGCCGTCGCGGCCGGCCTCGCCGGTGGTCAGCAGGTGGATCTGGAGGTCGCGGGGGCTGTGCAGGACGGCGGCCTGCGCGACCGCCCAGCGGGCCACGGCGCGGGCCGCGTGGCCCTCGCCCGCGATGCCGAGGACGTCGTGCTCGCGCAGCGGCACGGTCACCGGCACGTCGTACGCCGTCCAGGGGTCCTCGCGGCGGTGCTCGTCCTTCGTCGGGTCCTGGAGGACGACGTCGGAGTCCATGTCGGCGGTCCCGACGCGCAGTTCGAGGAAGTCGGCGTCGGTGGTGCGCCGCTCCCATAGCCTGCGGCGCGGGCCGACGGCTGTGAGCGCGACCTCGGCGGGGTCGGGGAAGCCGCGGCGGCGTGCGGTGCGTTCGGCGGCGAGCGCGGCGGCGGCATCGCCCTCGATACGGGCTTTTTTCTCCTCGTACGCGGCGACGCTCTCGGCGTGTCCGCGGCGGCCGGTGCGGCGGCTCATGACGTAGTTGCCGACGATGGCGACCGGTGAGAGCAGGCCGAACAGGAGCATCGACATCCGCCCGAAGACCAGCGCGCCCGCGCCCGCCATGACCAGCGGGGCGAGGGCCGTGATCCACGGCAGCGGGCGGGCGGCGGGCGGCGGGGGCGGTGCGGGCAGGGTGAAACGGGTGGCGGTGGTCGCGGGGCGCAGCCGGGGCGGGCGGTTGTAGTCCCAGCCGGTGCCGTCATCGGCGGGCTGGAGGGCCGCGTCCGGCTTCTGCGGCAGCGCCAGCTCCAGGAGGCAGTCGCCGAGCAGGAGTTGGGCGCCGGGGAGCCAGGGGGTGGGGCCGGTGAGGTCCTCACGGTCCAGTTGGAGGGTGACGCCCGTGGCGGCGGCGGCCGCATCCGGGGTGATCGTGCTGCGCCCGCCGGGGCCCACGGCGATCACGGCAAGCGGCAGGTCGGGGTCGGCGCGCAGCGCCTGGGGGCTGCCGTCGCGGCCGAGCCCGATGCGGAACTCGCCCATGTTCAGGCGGTGGATCGTGCCGGCGCCCCTGCCGCCCGCCGTGCGCAGTTCGACGAGTCCGTCCGGTTCGGCGGCGGCCGTCCCCGCGGGGCCCGCGTGCGTCTCGGGTCCTGTGGGCCGGTTCAGGCCGACGACCGCCGCGTGGTGCAGTGGCGCCGCCCGCAGGGGCACGTCCGGTGGCAGGGGGGTCGTGCCCGTGTACAGCGTGGGTACGGGGGTGCTCGCGCCGGTTCCGGCGGCCGCGGCCAGGGTCCGGGCGACCGCGTGGAGGGGGGTGTCCGGGTCCGCTTCGAGGTGGACGTCGAAGGCGTCGCCGGTCTCGTCTACGACGGTCAGCATCAGCGTCATGGCGGGGGCCTCCGGCGGGTCGGTGTCGGGCGCGGTCGCTCGGTGTCGGGCGCGGTCGCGGTGCGGGTCGTGCGGGGGTGCGTCGGGGACTACGGGAGGCCGCGGCGGACGGTTCACGGCGGGGCGGGGCTGTGAGCGGGGCGGGACCTTCGGGGCGGCGCGGTGAACCGGATGCGGGAGGCGGACGTAGGGGCACGGAGGGGGCTGGTGCGGTCCCGTGATGCTGCGAGGAGCGGAAGATGATCTGGTACGTCCTGGCCGTGGTGCTGGGGCTGGCGCTGGCCGTGGCCGTGGGGGCGCTGGTCGTCACCGAGCGGCGGCGGCCCCGTAAGCCTGCTCGGGCGGGCACCGCGGAGGCGGTCGTGGGCCGGGAGGCGCTGGACGTGGTGAACGCGGGGCTGCGCCGGCTGACCGGCGAGTGCGCCAGGTCCGAGCGCGCGCTGCCCGACCTGTACGCGGTGCGCTACCGCGAGGAGCGGCTGGCGCTGCTGCTCGCCGGGGCCGAGAAGGACGCCCCGGCGCCGTGGGCCGTGGAGGCGGACGGGGAGCGCTGGACGATCGCGCCGGACGATCTGCACCGGCCGGGCCCCGAGGGCGAGCCGGCGCTGCCGTACACGATGACGGTGACGGTCGGGTACGACGGCGCCGACCGGGTGCTGGTCGATCTGTCGCGGGCCGCGGGGCCGGTGTCGCTGACCGGGCCGGAACGGGAGGTGCGGGCGCTGGCCCGGGCCGTGGTCGTGGAGGCGCTGGCCGGACCGGTGGGCGCGCTCGCGGAGGTCACCCTGGTCGGTTCGCTCGCCGGCGGCACCCTGCTCGGCGGCGACGAGGCGCGGACCTCGCGGCTGCACGGCGCGGCGAGCCTGGAGGAGGCGTTCGCCACGGTCGCGTCGGCGGGCGGGACGCCGGTGCCGGGCGCGCCGGACGTGACGCAGATCTTCCGGCTGATCGAGGGCAGCAGCACGACGGCGGTACGCGGGGAGGCGCCGCACCTGTTCGTCGTGGAGGCGTCCCAACTGCCGCGCCGGGACGGGGTGCTGGCGGGGCTGCGGCGCGGGGACGCCCTCCTGGTGATCGGCGAGGCGCCCACGGGCTGGCGCTGGCGGATCACGGAGGACGGCGCGCTCGACACCGGTCCGCTCGGCGTCGAGGTGGCGCGGCACGCGGGGCGCGCGGGGTGACAGCCGGCGGCCGGTGCGGGTCAGCCGGCCTCCCGGTCCGCGCCGCCCGCGGTCAGGCCCCGGTTGTGCAGCGCTTCGCGCAGGGCGCGGGCCGCGTAGTACGTACGGGACTTGACGGTGCCGGGCGGGACGCCGAGGAGGCGGGCGGTCTGGTCGACGCTGCGGCCCATGTAGTGGACGTGCAGCAGGACTTCGCGCTGGGCCGGGCGCAGGTCGCGCAGCGCGTCGACAAGGACCCGGGAGGTGAGGACGTGGTCGACGCCGTCGGAGACCGGCAGGTGGACGAGTTCGGCGTCGCCGCTCTCGGGCGGCCGGGCCTGGCGGGCGCGGTGGCCGTCGATGACGAGGTTGCGCAGCGCGGTGTAGAGCCAGGGGCGTACGGCGTCGGTGGTCGGGTCGAGTTCCCCGGAGTGCCGCCAGGCGCGGATGGCGACTTCCTGGAGGGCGTCCTCGGCGCGGTGCCAGTCGCCTTCGAGGCGGCGGGCGGCGAACCGGAGCAGGGCGCTGCCGTGGAAGTCGTAGAGCGCGCGCAGGAACGCGTCGGGCCGCTGCGGCTCGGGGTCGTGGGGGTCGCAGGGGGTGCGGGGGCGCGGTATGCGGTCCTCGCTCGAAGCGCCGGCCGTCAAGGGCCTTCCTCTCCGGTGGTCGGTGGGTGCGGTGCGGGGGTGCGGTGCAGTGGGGTGCGGGGGGCGCGCCGCCCCGGACGGGCCGTGCGCTTGGTGTGCGGCGCGCGGCGGCCCGGGGCGGCGGCGGATGCGGAAGCGGAAGCGGTACGGGGACGCCGGATCAGCGGGGTTCGTGCGCGCTGAGCGCGGCGACCTCGCGGGGGCCGAGCAGCCGGTCGTAGACGTGGACGTCGGAGAGGTCGCCGTGCCAGGGGTCGACGGCCTTGCCCTTGAACTTGCCGCGCCCGGCGACGACGGTCCCGGTCGGCTTCACCGTGCTGCGGGCGACGCGGCTGCCGGCGAGGCGGCCGTCCACGTAGATCCGCATGCGGTGGTCGCTCTGGCGGTAGGTGCCGGTGAGGTGGTACCAGCGGCCGGGGCGGGGCGCGTCGGCGGTGTCGGCGACGGTGCGGGCCCCGGCGAAGCTGAACGCGAAGTTCCCGTCGGCGCCCGAGTACTGGAGGAAGAAGGTGCTGAACCGCTCGCCGTCCTGGGACAGCGCGGTGTGCATGCCGTCCATGCCCTTGGCGTCGAGGCGGACGCGGACGGCGACGGAGTAGTCCTTGTGCGCGGTGTCGAGGCGGGTGCCGGTGTCGGCGTAGCCGTCGGTGCCGTCCAGGCGCAGGGCGCCGCCCTGCGGGCCCGCGACCCAGCGGGTGCCGCCGACGGTGATCGCGTCGTGCTCGCCGGTGCGGGCGGTGCCGGAGCGGTGCAGCGGCCACCAGCCGAGGCCCTCCGCCGCGCCGGTCGCGCCCGCGGCCGGGGTGGTCGAGGCGGCCGGCCGTGCCGCCTCCTCGTCGGCGCCCGAGCCCTTGCCGCGGACGAGCTGGACGACGACGAAGGCCAGGGCGACGGCCAATACGGCGATCGTGGTGATGAGTGGCCATCTGCGCGTCATGAATTCCCCCAAGAGCTGCGGCGTAAAAGGTGTCACCGGCGACCACGCCGACCGGTCGAAAAGCGGTTCAGTGTGCCGGTGAATTGTGACAGGCACACCGCTTGACAGCAGTGGCACCCCCTCTGGTCTGCGGCGTTACCGCTGAAATGTGAATTACTTGTGGGGACGTGACGGCGATTCGGAAACCGCCGCGTTCACTTTTCCGTACGGCACCGAAAAAGACACCGGAGGCATTTCGGGGCGTACGGGGATTTCGGCGGGGCAGAAAAGGGAGGGGTCGGGGCAGGGGCCTGGACCCATGCCCGCCGGGGCATGGCCGCACCCCGAAACGGCATTCGACACACATGGCCGGGCTGGTGAGGATGGGCCTCGGCGCGTACGCGTGGGGCGGACGCGCGGCACGTGAAAGGCGCTCCCGATGGCTACCTCCAGGCTCGAGACGGCCGTGATCGACGGCCGTCCGCTCACCTACGACCTGCACGGCGACCCGGCGCGCCCGGTCGTCGTCCTGCTCAGCGGGTGGTGTCAGGACCACCGCCTGTTCGACCCGCTCGTGCCGCTGCTCACCGACACCCACCGCGTCGTACGGATCGACTGGCGCGGGCACGGCGAGGACCGCACGCCCGTCGCCGACTTCGGCTACCGGGAGCAGGCCGACGACGTGATCGCCGTCCTCGGCCGGCTCGGTGTGGACCGCTTCCTGCCGGTGTCCACCTCGCACGGCGGCTGGGCCAACGTGGAGATCGCGGACCGGCTCGGCACGGCCCGCGTCCCGCGCGTCGCCGTCATCGACTGGATCATGACGCCGGCCGGCGCCGACTTCCTCGCGGGACTGGAGGCGAGCCAGGACCCGGAGCACTGGCGGGAGGCGCGGAACGCCCTGTTCGACGTGTGGATCGGCGACAGCGGCCACCCGCTCGTGCGGCGCCATCTGGACGAGGAGATGGCCGCGTTCGACTACGAGATGTGGGCGCGCTCGTGCCGGGTCATCGCGGACGCGTACCGCACGTGGGGCTCGCCGCTGGAGCGGATGGCGGCGCTGAAGGAGACCCGCCCGGTGCGCCACCTGTTCTCGCAGCCGACCGCGCCCGGGTACGCGCGGGCGCAGGACGACTTCCACGCCGCGCACCCCTGGTTCTCCTACCGGGCGGTCGGCGGCCCGACGCACTTCCCGACGCTCGACTCCCCCGGGGTCGTCGCCGAGGAGATCCGCGCGCTCGCCCCGGCCGGCGAGCGCTGAGGCGCGCCGTGTCCGATCCGCGTACGGACGCCGCGTACAACGTCCGTCTGAGCGTGCCGCCCGAGGTCTTCGACCGGACCCTCGCCGCCTACCGCGCGCGCTCGGAGGAGGCCGTACGGGGACTGCCGGGGCAGGGCGGGATCGGCTACGACGAGCGGTCGGGGGAACGCCTCGACGTGTGGGGCACGGGCCCCGGGCCGCGGCCCGTGCTGCTCGTCGTGCACGGCGGGTACTGGCGGGCGCTGTCGCGCCACGACACGGCGTTCATGGCGCGGGCGATGGCCGGCGCGGGGATCGCCACGGTCGTGCCCGACTACACGCTCTCCCCGGCCGCGCCCCTGGAGGAGATCGTGCGGCAGGTCAGGGCCGCCGTCGCCTGGGTGCACCGGCACGGGCCCGCCCACGGGCTCGACCCGGATCGCCTGGTGGTGGCGGGGAGTTCGGCGGGCGGGCATCTCGCGGCGGCCGCGATGAGCGGCGGCTGGCAGGCGGCGCTCGGGCTGCCGGACGACGCGGTGAAGGCGGGACTGCCGATCAGCGGCCTGTTCGACCTGCGCCCGCTCGTCGACTCGTTCGCCAACGCGTGGCTCGGCCTGGACAGTTCACGGGCCGCCGCGCTCAGTCCGCTGCTCGCGCCCGCGCCGCCGCCGGGGAAGGCCCCGCGGGCGGTGGTGGCGGTCGCCGAGCACGACGGGTCCGGATTCCTCGCGCAGAGCGCGGAGTTCGCCGGGGCGTGGGGGCGGCACGCGGACACGGATCTGCTCGTGGTGCCGGACCGCCATCACTACGACGTGTTCCTCGATCTCGGCGACCCGGACACGGAGTTGTTCACGCGGGCGGTCGCGCTCGTACGCGGGACGGGCTGAACTCCCGTACCGCATCTACTTGTTCGTGGGGCCCGGCATGCGGCGGCGTGCCGGGCCCCACCGTGTCGTGCGGGCGGGTCAGCGGGCCGTGTGGTCCTCGGCGTAGGCGGCGGCGAAGTGGACGCAGGCGGCGCGTTCGGCCTGCGCGAACCACTGGCTGATCTCCTGCGGGCCGTGCTGCGGCTGGTCCGCGCGGGCGGCCTCGATACGGTCGAGCGCGGCGCCGGCGCGGACCCGCAGGGCGGCGAGGTCATGGCCGACGAGCCGCCCGTCGCGCTTGCGGACCTCGCCGCCGACCAGGACCGTGTCCACGTCGGCCGCCGTGCACTGGAGCACCACGGAACCCGCCGGGTTGCTGGAGCGCACGAGGTGACGGGTGTCGGAGACGACGATGACGTCGGCGCGCTTGCCGGGCGTCAGCGAACCGACCTCCGCGTCCAGGCCGAGCGCCCGCGCGCCGTTGCGGGTGCCCCAGGTCAGCGCGTCGCGCACGCCGAGCCCGACCGTCGCCGGCATCGTGCCGCGCCGGTGCACGGCGTCGTGGTCGAGGCAGCGCTGCGTCTGGAGCCCGAGCCGCATCTGCGAGAACAGGTCACCGGAGCCGACCGCGACGATGTCGGTGCTGACGGCCGGTTCGAGACCGTGGTCGAGGGCGGCGCGGAACGGGGGTATCCCCATGCCCATCTGCATCTCGGTCTCGGGCGCGATGGTGACGCGGCCCCCGGTACGGGCGACCAGCTCCCACTCGGCGTCGTTCAGGGCCGGGCAGTGGATGTGCAGATGGCCGGGGCGCAACAGCCCGTGGTCGTCCAGCTCCCGCAGCCCGCGCAGGAGTACGGAACCGGTGGCGGCGCCCGTGTGCGAGGCGGTGAGCACGTCCAGTTCGGCGGCGAGGCGGAACTCAGCGGCGCTCGCCTCGAACGGCACGGTGCCGAAGTCGCTGAGCAGCATCGCCATCCGCGACAAGTCGCCGCCGTCCGCGAAGAGTTCGGCGCGCAGGGCGCGGGCGTCGCGCAGCCGGTCGGCGTGCGCGGCGAAGGCGCGGGGCCGGTAGTCGTACTCCTGCATGCCGTACGCGTACAGGGAGCGAATGCCGGAGGCGCGCAGCGCGGCGACGGCGGCGCGGGCGTGGTCCGGGCTGTTCACGCAGTCGCAGCAGTCCAGGATGGTGGTGACGCCGCTGTCCAGGGCCTCGAGGGCGCCGACGAGGGTCGCCGTGCCGAGGTCGTCGGCGCCGAGGATCGCGCCCGTGCCGTGGAAGGTGGCCGCGAGGAACTCCAGGAGCGACTGGTCGGCGGCGCCCGCGCGCAGCAGCGACAGCCAGGTGTGGCGGTGGCTGTCGACCATGCCGGGAAGGACGAACCCGCCCTTCGCGTCGATGACTTCGGCGTCGTGCCCGGCGAAGTCGGCGGCGTCGCCCGCGATGGCCGCGATCCTGCCGTCCTCGATGAGCAGGGCGCCGCCGGGGAGGTCGCCGATGGCGGGGTCCATCGACAGGATGTGGCCGCCGGTGATCACGGTCCGGTGCGTGGGCATGGGCTCTCCGCTCTGAGTTCCGGTGCCGGGGCGGCGACCCGCCCGGGGTGCGGGCGTGCGGGCGCGGGCCCGGCGTCTGCCCGTGATGGTGCCGAGCGGTCGCGGGGCGCGCCAATACCTGTTCCGCCTCGACGTATGCCCGCCCGGTCATGGCTTCCTTCCCAGGCGGCGGGGAGCGGCTATAGGGTCCGGGCGTGGACCTACCTCGCCTTCTCGACGGGCGGCTGAAGCTGCGCCATCTGATCCTCGCCGACGTGCTGTCCGAGCAGGGCAGCGTCGTGGGCGCCGCCGCCGCGCTGCACGTCACGCAGCCCGTCGTGACGCGGAGCCTGCGCGATCTCGAGGCGATCCTCGGGGTGCCGCTGTACGAGCGGGGGCCGCGCGGGATCACGCCGACGGTGTTCGGCACGGCGTTCACCGAGCACGCGCGGGCGGCGCTGGCGCAGCTCACGCAGGCGGCCCGGCACGTGACCGAGCTGGCCGACGCGGACCGGGGCACGGTCGTCGTCGGCACGCATCTGGCCGGCTCGAACCTGCTGCTGCCGCGGGCCGTGTCCCGGCTCAAGGACGCGCATCCGCTGCTGACGGTCGTCGTACGGGAGGCCACGCCCGAGTCGCTGCTCGTCGACCTCGAAGCGGGGCGCACCGACCTCGTCGTGGGGCGGCTCACGGCCGACTCCAACGACAGCGTCGTACGGGAGAATCTGTACGACGAGTCCGTACGGGTCGTCGTCGGCAGCGACAACCCGCTGGTCGGGCGGGACGATCTGACGCTGGCCGCGCTCATGGACTATCCGTGGATCCTGCCCGGGACGGAGACGGCGCTTCGGGGGGAGCTTGAGGCGCACTTCGCTCGGAACGGGATCCGGTTGCCGGAGAATCGGGTGGAGTGCACGTCTTTCCTCGCGGTGCGGCAGATGTTGATCGACAACGCGGTGGTGGGGGTGTTGCCGGCGCTCATCGGGCAGGACGATCCGCGGCTCACCGCGTTGCCGGTGTCCCTTGATCCGATCGGGCATCGGGTGGGGGTCACGTATGTGAAGGATCGGGCGCTCAGCCCTGCGGGGGTGGCCATGTTGGACATGCTCCGTACGGTGGCGCTGGCGCTGGCGGCGGATTCCTGACGCAAGCTCTTTCAGCGCGGGCCCATTGCAGCGCCGGCTGTGCGCAGTTCCCCGCGCCCCCTAGGTGGGTGGGTGGCTCCGGCCGGTGGGGATCCTCGACGCGCGTCGTGGCTGATCGCGCAGTTCCCCGCGCCCCTGGGTGAGTGGGCCTGCCCGTGGTCGTGATCCTCGACTCTCGTCGTGGCTGATCGCGCAGTTCCCCGCGCCCCTGGAGGGGCGACTGCGTCGCACCCTCCCCCCGGGGGGTGCGGGAGGGGCGACTGCGTCGCCGCCTCCATCGGGGGAAGCAGGGGCGAAGCCCCGCTTCCCAGAGGGGAAGCTGCACGAAGTGCATGCTTCAGGGGCGCGGGGAACTGCGCGAGAAGCCCCACACACCCGCAGATGAACACGCACGGTCGTGCCCCGAAGGGGCGCGGGGAACTGCGCGACCAGCCCACCACCGGGCCGCAGGTGACCACGCACGCGTAGTGCCCCGATAGGGGCGCGGGGAACTGCGCGATCAGCCCCCACCGGGCGAAAGGTGACCAACTGCCCTTAGGGGCAGCGCCCCTACAAGGGCTCGGGGCATGTTCATACGGCTATAGCGGGCGCAGCAATGGGTATTAGACAGGCATATCTCGACAGCCCCATGCTCCTGGTGACGGCAAGACACCGGACGTACTGGCGAGGGGCTGAGATGGACGCGGCGCACTACGTGGGCGGGGCCTTTGAGGGCGGGGAGACGGGCACCCCGACGTTCCCCCTGATCGACCCGGCGGACGGCACCGTCAGGGGCCGGGTCCCGGAGGCGAGCCGGGAGACGGTGGACCGCGCGGTCACCGCCGCCCGCACCGCACTGACCGGCGCCTGGGGCGCCACCGGAGTACAGCAGCGGGCGGCGGCCCTGCACCGGATCGCGGACGGCATCCAGGCCCGCTTCGAGGAGTTCGTGGACGCGGAGACCGCCGACACCGGCAAGCCCCGCACCCTCGCGGCCACCGTCGACATCCCCCGCGCCATCGGCAACTTCCGCGCCTACGCCGACCTGCTCTACGGCCGCCCCGAGCGCGCGTACACGACCCCGGTCCCCGGCTGGAGCACCGGCACGGGCGAGGCCCTGAACTACACGGTCCGCCGCCCCCTCGGCGTCGTGGCGATCGTCTCCCCCTGGAACCTGCCCCTGCTCCTGCTGACGTGGAAGGTCGCCCCCGCGCTCGCCGCGGGCAACGCGGTCGTCGCCAAGCCGTCCGAGGAGACCCCGTCGACGGCGACGCTGCTCGCGCGGGTCGTGGACGAGGCGGGCCTGCCGGCGGGCGCGTTCAACCTGGTGCACGGCCACGGCACGGCCGCCGCGGGCGAGTTCCTCACCACGCACCCGGGCGTGGACGCCATCGCGTTCACCGGCGAGTCCGCGACCGGCGCCGCCATCATGCGCGGCGCGGCCCGCCACATCACGCCCGTCTCCTTCGAACTCGGCGGCAAGAACGCCGCGTTGGTGTTCGCGGACAGTGATCTGGACGCGGCGGTCGAGGGCACGGTCCGCTCCTCGTTCACGCACTCCGGGCAGATCTGCCTGTGCACCGAGCGCGTGTACGTGGAGCGGCCGGTGTACGAGGAGTTCGCCGCGCGTCTCGCCGAGCGGGCCCGCGCGCTGACCGGGTACGGCCCGATGATCTCCGCCGAGCACCGCGACAAGGTGCTGTCCTACTACCGGCTCGCCGTCGAGGAGGGCGCCACGGTCCTCGCGGGCGGCGGCTCCCCGCACTTCGGTGACGCGCGCGACGGCGGCTATTACGTCGAACCGACCGTGCTCAGCGGCCTGCCGCAGCACGCCCGTACCGTCCAGGAGGAGATCTTCGGGCCGGTCTGCCACCTCGCCCCCTTCGACACCGAGGACGAGGCGGTCGCGCTCGCCAACGACAGCCGGTACGGGCTCGCCGCGACCGTGTGGACCCGCGACCTGTCCCGCGCCCACCGCGTCGCGCCCCGCCTGGAGAACGGCATCGTCTGGGTCAACTGCTGGAACCTGCGCGACCTGCGCACCCCCTTCGGCGGGATCAAGGACTCCGGCATCGGCCGTGAGGGCGGCGAGTACTCCCTCGACTTCTTCTCCGAGCCGGTCAACGTCTGCGTACAGATCTGACCGCCCTCTCCTCCGCTCCCCCACCGCACCTTTCCGAAGGGACAGCTCCCGTGAGCGACACACCCGACCCCGCGGCCCCGGCCGGCGCCGTCGCCGCAGCGGCCCAGCGGCTGCTGCGGGCCCACGAGACCGGGACGCCCTGCGCGCCCGTACGCGACCTGATCGACGGCGTCGACGCCGCGTACGAGGTCCAGGACACGCTCACCCGGCACTGGCTGGGCCAGGGGCGGAGGCTCGTCGGCCGCAAGATCGGCCTGACCTCCACCGCCGTGCAGGCCCAACTCGGCGTGGACTCCCCCGACTTCGGCGTCCTGTTCGCCGACATGGCGGTGCCGGACGGCGCCGAGGTGCCGTACGGGGCCGTGCAGCAGGCCCGCGCCGAGGCCGAGGTCGCGCTCGTCCTGGAGCACGACCTGACGCACGAACGGCACACGATCGCCGACCTGTTGCGCGCGACCGCGTTCGCGCTGCCCGCCATCGAGGTGTGCGGCAGCCGCGTACAGGACTGGGACATCACGCTCACCGACACCGTCGCCGACAACGCCTCCTGCGGCATGTACGCGCTCGGCACCCGCCCGGTGTCCCTGCGCGACGTGGACCTGCGCGGCGCCGGCATGGTCCTTGAGCGGCGCGGCGAGCAGATCTCCACCGGCGTCGGCGCCGCCTGCCTCGGCCACCCCCTGAACGCGGCGCTCTGGCTCGCCGACACCCTCGTACGCGCCGGACGCCCGCTGCGCGCCGGGGACACCGTGCTGACCGGCGCGCTCGGCCCGATGGTGCCGGTCGCCGCCGGGGACGTGCTCGAAGCCCGCGTCGACGGGCTCGGCGAGGTCCGCGTCGCCTTCGCCCCCGCCCCCGAAGCCCCGGACCCCGAAGCGTCCGCCCCCGCCCGAGGAGCCGCCGCATGACCGCCATCACCACCGCCGGCACCGAGGCGCTGGCCCGCGCCCTCGACGAGGCCTCCCTCACCGGCCGCACCACCGCCCTGCCCACCGCGACGACCGACCTCGACGTGCCCGGCGCGTACGCCGTGCAGCACGCCGTCATGGAGCGCCGCCTCGCCCGAGGTGAGCGCCCCCTCGGCATCAAGATGGGGTTCACCAGCCGCGCCAAGATGGTCCAGATGGGCGTCGACGACGTCATCCGGGGCCTGCTCACCGACCGCATGCTGGTCGAGGACGGCGGGGTGCTCGACACCTCGGGCCTGATCCACCCGCGCATCGAGCCGGAGATCGCGTTCCTGCTCGGCCGCCCCCTGTCGGGCCGGGTCACGCCCGCCGAGGCGTCCCGCGCGGTCGCCGGGGTCGCCGTCGCCTACGAGATCCTCGACTCCCGCTACGAGAACTTCCGGTTCACGCTGCCGGACGTCATCGCCGACAACGCCTCCGCCGCCGCGTTCGGCACCGGCCCCTGGTGCGCGCCGGACGCGCCCGGCACCCCCGACACCGGCAACCTGGGGCTGATCGTGGAGGAGGACGGCCGGCAGATCGCCGCAGGGTCGTCCGCCGCGATCCTCGGCCACCCGCTGCGCTCCCTCGCGGCCGCCGCCCGCCTCGCCGCCGACGCCGGGATCACCCTGGAGCCCGGGCACATCGTCCTCGCGGGCGCCGCGACCGCCGCCGTACCGCTGCGCCCCGGCACCCACGTCCGGGTCACCGCCGCGGGACTCGGCCGTACGGAGGTGACGGTCCGATGACCGGGCAGGGCACCGGGGTTGAGCGCCCCGGCGAGGACCGCGCCGGGCTGCTCGTCGCCGGGAAGGCCACCCCGCGCGGCCGGTTCCCGCACGTGAAGCGGGCCGGGGACCTGGTCTTCGTGTCGGGGACGAGTTCGCGCAGGCCCGACGGCACGTTCGCCGGGGCGAGCGCGGACGCCATGGGCACCACCGACCTCGACATCCGCGCGCAGACCCGCGCCGTCATCGAGAACATCCGCGACATCCTCGCGGCGGTCGGCGGCACCCTCGACGACGTCGTCAGCGTCACCTCGTACCTCGTCAACATGAACGACTTCGGCGGCTACAACGAGGTCTACGGCGCGTACTTCGACGAGCGCGGGCCCACCCGGACCACCGTCGCCGTGCACCAACTGCCCCACCCGCACCTCCTCATCGAGATCGCCTGCGTGGCCCACGTCCCCGTGCCGGGCCCGAACGAGCCGCACCGCAAGGGAGTCACCTCATGACGCTTCCGAAGCTGCCGAAGCTCTCCAACGGCATGCCGTTCAACTTCCAGCAGTGGATCGACGAGCACAGCGACCAGCTCAAGCCGCCCGTCGGCAACATCCAGCTCTGGCAGGACGCGAACCTCATGGTCACCGTCGTCGGCGGGCCCAACCAGCGCACCGACTTCCACGACGACCCGCTGGAGGAGTTCTTCTACCAGCTCCGCGGCACCATGGTGCTGCGCGTGATGGAGGAGGAGGGCGCCCCGCCGGTCGACGTGCAGATCAACGAGGGCGACGTGTTCCTGCTGCCGCCGCACGTGCGCCACTCGCCGCAGCGGCCCGAGCCCGACAGCATCGGCCTGGTCGTCGAGTTCGCGCGGCCGGCGGGCGAACTCGACGCCTGCGAGTGGTACTGCGTGGAGTGTCACCGGCTCGTGTACCGCTCCGAGTTCCAGCTCACCTCCATCGTCGAGGACCTGCCGCCGATCTTCGAGGCGTTCTACGGCGGCGACCGCGCCTGCCCGCACTGCGGCGCCGTCCACCCCGGCCGCCAGTGGCCCGAGCCGATGCGCCCGCGCACCGCACCGCGCGGCTAGGGCCTTTCCTTCGGGTCAGGCCCTGACCCCCACATCCCGTAAACGGAGTACGACTTGACTGTCATCGACGTCCACGCGCACGTCTTCCCCCGCATATCGAAAACCGAGAGCCGCGTCCTCGCGGGCGCCGGCGAGCCGTGGCTGCGCGTCCACGGCGACGGCACCGGCATGATGATGAGCGGCGACGACGAGTACCGGCCCGTGACGGCCGCGCTGTGGGACCCCGAGACGCGGGTGGCCGAGATGGACGCCCTCGGCGTCGATGTGCAGGCCGTCTCCTCGACCCCGCTGACCTTCGGCTACGGCGCGGACGCGGCCGCCGGCACCGAGTGGTGCGACCTCGTCAACGCCCGCATCCTCGACTACTGCGCCCAGGCCCCGGGCAGGCTGCTGCCGCTGTGCCAGGTGCCGTTGCAGGATCTGCGCGCCGCCTGCGAGACGGTCTCCAAAGCGGCCGTCGCCGGGCACCGGGGCGTCCACATCGGCAACCACGTCGGCGACCGCCCGCTGTCCGACGCCGACATCCTGGCGTTCCTGCGGCACTGCGCGCGGGAGGACATGCCGGTCCTCGTGCACCCGTGGGACATGCCGGACTCGCCGCGCATGCGCCCGCACATGCTCCAGTGGCTGGTCGGGATGCCCGCCGAGACGCAGCTCAGCATCCTCGGCATGGCCCTCGCGGGCGCGTTCGAGGAACTGCCCGCCTCGCTCAAGCTGTGCTTCTGCCATGGCGGCGGCAGCTTCGCCTATCTCCTCGGCCGCGCCGACAACGCCTGGCACCAGCGCGACATCGTGCGCGCCGACTCGCCGAAGCCGCCGTCCGCGTACGTGGACCGCTTCTACGTCGACTCGGCCGTCTTCGACCCGCGCGCGCTGCGGCTGCTCGTGGACGTGATGGGCACCGAGCGCGTGATGCTCGGCACCGACTTCCCCTTCCCGCTCGGCGAGCGCGAGCCCGGGGCCGCCGTGCGCGCCTGCGCCGGGCTCGACGACGCGGAGCGGGCCCTGCTCCTCGGCGGCAACGCCGCCCGCTTCTTCTCGCTCCCCAAGGAGGCACCCGGTGCCTGACCCGACGAAGGTCGCCGTGATCGGCTCCGGCAACATCGGCACCGACCTGATGATCAAGGTGCTGCGCCTGTCGGAGTCGCTGGAGATCGCCGCGATGGCCGGCATCGACCCGGACTCCGACGGCCTCGCCCGCGCCCGCCGCCTGAAGGTGGCGACCACGCACGAGGGCGTCGAGGGGCTCGTCGCGCTGGACGCGTTCGCGGACGTACGGATCGTCTTCGACGCCACGTCGGCGGGCGCCCACCGCCACCACGACCAGGTGCTGCGCGCCCTCGGCCGCACGGTCGTCGACCTCACACCCGCCGCCCTCGGCCCCTACGTCGTACCGCCGGTGAACGGCGACGCGCACCTGGACGCGCCCAACCTCAACATGGTGACGTGCGGCGGGCAGGCCACCATCCCCGTCGTCGCCGCCGTCGCCTCGGTGACGCCCGTGCACTACGCGGAGATCGTCGCCTCGATCTCCTCGCGCTCGGCGGGCCCCGGCACCCGCGCCAACATCGACGAGTTCACCGAGACGACCGCCGCCGCCATCGAGCGCGTCGGCGGCGCCGCCCGGGGCAAGGCGATCATCGTCCTGAACCCGGCGGAACCCCCGCTGATCATGCGGGACACCGTGCACTGCCTGGTCGGCGACTGCGACGAGCGGGCGGTCGCCGGGGCGGTGGAGGAGATGGCCGAGCGCGTACGGGCGTACGTGCCGGGCTACCGCCTCAAGCAGCGCGTGCAGTTCGAGCGGGTCGCCGCCGACGATCCGCTGCGCTCCCTGCTGCCCGCCGGCTCCGGCCCGCGCGAGACGGCGACGAAGGTCTCCGTCTTCCTGGAGGTGGAGGGCGCCGCCCACTACCTGCCCGCGTACGCCGGGAACCTCGACATCATGACGTCGGCCGCGCTGCGTACCGCCGAACGCGTCGCCGCCCACCGCGCCACGGAGGTGGCCCCGCGATGACCAGCCTGTACATCCAGGACGTGACCCTGCGGGACGGCATGCACGCCGTCCGCCACCGCTACACCGTCGAGCAGGCCCGCACGATCGCCGAGGCGCTCGACGCGGCGGGCGTGGACGCCATCGAGGTCGCGCACGGCGACGGTCTCGCCGGGTCCAGCATCACGTACGGGATCGGCGCGCACACCGACTGGGAGTGGATCGAGGCCGTCGCGGGCAGCGTCCGGCGCGCGGTGCCGACGACGCTGCTGCTGCCGGGCATCGGCACGCTGCGCGAACTGCGGCAGGCGCACGCGCTCGGCATCCGCTCGGTGCGCGTCGCCACGCACTGCACCGAGGCCGACATCTCCGCGCAGCACATCGCGGCGGCCCGCGAACTCGGCATGGACGTCGCCGGGTTCCTGATGATGTCGCACATGGCCGAGCCCGCCGAACTCGCCCGCCAGGCCAAGCTGATGGAGTCCTACGGCGCGCACTGCGTGTACGTCACCGACTCCGGCGGCCGGCTCACGATGGACGGCGTACGCGAACGGTTCCGCGCCTACCGGGACGTCCTCGACCCGGCGACCCGGCTCGGCATCCACGCCCACCACAACCTCGCGCTCGGCGTCGCCAACTCGGTCGTCGCCGTCGAGGAGGGCGTCACCCGGATCGACGCCTCGCTCGCCGGGCAGGGCGCCGGCGCCGGCAACTGCCCGCTGGAGGCGTTCGTCGCCGTCGCGGACCTGCACGGCTGGGAGCACTCCTGCTCCCTGTTCCCGCTGATGGACGCGGCCGACGACCTCGTACGCCCGTTGCAGGACCGGGAGGTGCGGGTGGACCGGGAGACGCTGACGCTCGGGTACGCGGGCGTGTACTCCAGCTTCCTGCGGCACGCGGAGGCCGCCGCCGCCCGGTACGGGCTGGACACCCGCACGATCCTCGTCGAGGTCGGCCGCCGGGGGCTCGTCGGCGGCCAGGAAGACATGATCACCGACATCGCGCTCGACCTCGCCGCGCGGCGGACGACGGCCGCCTGACAGCACTCCGGCACGGCACGCATGGCACGTACCCCCCCGACCCCACCGACCCCTCAGGAAAGGCTGGTTCGACCATGAGCACCACGGTTGTCGAGAGCGTCAGGGCGCTCCTCCCCACGCTGCGGGAACGCGCCCAGGAGACCGAGGACGCCCGCCGGGTGCCCGCCGACTCCATCAAGGCGCTGCACGAGACGGGCTTCTTCAAGCTGCTCCAGCCGGCCCGCTACGGCGGTCTGGAGGCGGACCCGCTGGACCACTACACGGCCGTCAAGCTCGTGGCGAGCGCCTGCGGTTCGACGGGCTGGGTCGCCTCGGTGCTCGGCGCGCACGCCTGGCACCTGGCGACGTTCCCGGCGGAGGCGCAGAAGGACATCTGGGGCGAGGCGCCGGACACGCTCCTGTCGTCGGCGTACGCGCCGCTCGGCAAGGCGACGCCCGTCGAGGGCGGCTACCGGCTCTCGGGCTGGTGGAGCTTCTCCTCCGGCGTGGACCACGCGGGCGGCGCGATACTCGGCGGGCTCGTCAAGGACGGCTCGGGCGCGACGAGCGACTTCGCGGCGTTCGTCGTGCCGGCCGCCGAGTACACCGTGGACGACGTGTGGAACACGTGCGGACTGCGCGGCACCGGCAGCAACGACATCGTCGTCGAGGACGTGTTCGTGCCCGCGCACCGGGTGCTCAGCTTCTCCGACTCGTTCCGCTGCGTGTGTCCTGGCCAGGAGGTCAACACCGCGCCGCTGTACCGGATGCCGCTGTACTCGATCATGACGACGACGATCACGACGCCGCTGGTCGGCATGGCCGAGGGCGCGTACGAGGCGCATGTGGCGCTCCAGCGGGAGCGGGTGCGGGCGTTCGCCGGCTCGAAGGCGAAGGACGACCCGTTCGCCAAGGTACGGGTGGCGGAGGCGGCCAGCGAGATCGACGCGGCCTGGCTCCAGTTGACCCGCAACGTGGACGCCGTCCACCAGGCCGCCCGCGCCGGCGGCGAGATCCCCCTGGAGCTGCGTACGCGGCTGCGCCGGGACCAGGTGCGGGCCGCCGAACGGGCGATCGGCGCGACGGACCGGCTGTTCGAGAACTCAGGGGCGGGGGCGCTGCGCGCCGGTACGCCCATCCAGCGGTTCTGGCGCGACGCCCACGCGGCCCGCGTCCATGTCGCGCACGACGCGCCGCCCGCCCTCCAGGTCTTCGGTGACGGCGAGTTCGGCGTCACCATCGACGGCGGCATGCTGTGAAGGGGGCGTCGCAGGTCGTGCCCGAGGTCGGCGGGCGGCGCTTCCGGGACGTCATGGGGCACTTCTGCACGGGGGTCGTCATCATCGCCGCGCAGGGCGAGGACGGGCCCGCCGGGTTCGCCTGCCAGTCCTTCTCGGCGCTCTCCCTCGATCCGCCGCTCGTGCTGTTCTGTCCGGCGCGGACCTCGCGGAGCTGGCCGCTGATCGAGCGGGCCGGGCGGTTCAGTGTGAACGTCGTCGCGGAGGAGCAGCGGGCGGTGAGCGAGGTGTTCGGGCGCAGCGGGCCCGACAAGTTCTCCGCGTCTTCCTGGGGGCGTACGGAGGGTGGGGTGCCGGTGCTTCAGGGGGCTGCCGCGTGGGCCGAGTGTGCGGTCGAGCGGGTTCATCCTGCCGGGAATCACTTCATCGTGGTCGGGCGGGTGAGTGATCTCGGGGCGGATTCGGGGGTGCGGCCTCTTCTGTTCCACCGGGGTGGGTATACGGGGGTTGCGGTTGACCGGGATCCGGTGCGGCCGGCGTTGGCCACGCGGCTGGCGGCCCCTTTCGTCACCGGCGACTGGTTCTGACCCCGCCACCTCCACTCCAGGGCCCTGCCGGCCGGCGGGGCCCTTCGCCGTGAGCGGCACCATTCTGACACCGGGTGACACCATCTCCGCTCCGCGGTCCTAGGGCGCCGGGTGCGTCGTGGCCGCTCGCGCAGTTCCCCGCGCCCCTTACGGGGCTGTCAGCCCCGGCACTTCTCAGGCGCCCCGCGCCGCCTTGGGCAGTCTGCCGCCTGGGGCGGCACGGGTGGGCAAGGCGGCACCCCAGCGCCGGGTGCGTGATCGTTGTACGTCCAGTTCAGCCCCGGTGGGGCTTCTCGCGCAGTTCCCCGCGCCCCTTACGGGGCTTGTCTGAGCGCCCGCTCTCGGCCTCCGGCTCTGGGGCCCTGGGGGCTGGCCTCGGCGCCAATTTCCAGCCCCTCCGGCGATTGAGGAGCGGGGGCTGGGGCAGCGCCCCAGAGTGCCGGGTGCGCCGTGGCTGGGCGCGCAGTTCCCCGCGCCCCTGGCGGGGCTGATCTGAGCGCCGGATCCCGGTTCCGGCAGCGCGGGGTGCCAGGTGGGTTGCCGGTGGTGCCATGATGGTGCCATAATGGCGTTATGGACCTCACCCCGTATGTCGACTCCCTCCGGCAGGACCTCGCCATCGCCGCAGAATCCGCAGGCGAAGACGCAAGGGCCCTGGCCGACCGCCTCACCGCCCCCCTGGAATCGGCAACCCGGCTGACCCTCCTGAACGTGCTGTCCGCCGCGATGGACGAGGTCACCCGGGACCTCGCCCCCGGCTCCGTCGACGTACGCCTGCGCGGCCTCGACCCCGACTTCGTGGTCACGCCCCCGCCCCGCACCGACCCCTACGCGGACGCGACCCCGCACCCCGAGCCGGCGACGCCCCCGCCCCCGGCCCCCGCCGACACCCCGGACGACGGCGGCACCGCCCGCGTCAACCTCCGGCTGCCCGCCCATCTGAAGGCCCGCGCCGAGGAGGCCGCGACCCGCGAGGGCCTGTCGGTCAACGCCTGGCTGGTGCGGGCCGTGTCCGCCGCCGTCGAAGGCGGCGCGGCTCCCACCCGCACCGCGCCGCAGAAGTCCCGTAGCACCGGACAGAGCTTCACGGGCTGGGTCCGCTAGCCCGCGCCGCCCGAGCCCCCGTACCCGAGCCCCCGTACCCGCTCCACCCACACCACGTCCCACCTGCGGGGACGATCTGACGAGCCATGAGGACGGTACAGCCATGCCTTCTTTCGACACCCCCGAGCCGATCACCCTGGACGCGCACATCGGCGCCGGTTCCCTGCGGCTGCTGGCGAGCGCCCGCCCCGACACGGCCGTCGAGGTGCGGCCCGCCGACCCCAAGCGCGACAAGGACGTACGGGCCGCCGACCGCACCGAGGTGGGCTTCGCCAACGGCGTGCTCACCGTGCGGACCAAGGAGCGCCGCATGATCGGCCCCACCGGCGTCGTGGACGTGAGCGTCGAACTGCCCGCCGGTTCCGCCGTCGAGGTCACCGGCGCCTGGACCCACGTCACCGCCGAGGGGCCGCTCGGCGCGACCCGCGTCAAGACCTCCGGCGGCGACGTCCGCCTCGACGCGACGGGCACGCTGACCGCGACGGTCGCCCACGGCTCGGTCTCCGTGGACCGGGTCGAGGGCGCGGCGGAGCTGACCACCAGTTCCGGCACCCTGCGCGTCGGCACGGTCGAGGGCTCGGCCACCCTGAAGAACTCGCACGGCGTCACCCTCGTCGGCACGGTCCTCGGCGAGCTGCGCGCGAACGGCGCCCACGGCGACATCGACATCGCCCGCGCCGCGGGCCCGGTCACCGCGACGACCGCGTACGGCGCCCTGCGCGTCGCCGAAGTCACGGCGGGCCGCGTGCAGTTGGAGACGTCGTTCGGCGCCATCGACGTCGGCGTCCGGGCCGGCACCGCCGCCTGGCTCGACATCAGCGCCGAGCGCGGCCAGGTGCACAACGGCCTGGACGGCACGGACACCCCCGACGAGAGCGAGCACACCGTCGAGGTCCGCGCCCGCACCCGCTTCGGCAACATCGACATCCACCGCGCCACGAACTGACGGCCCCTCACGCGACCGTCCCCGTAAGGCTTTTCGCGTCCGGGGAACACCGGAACACCCCTATCCCGCGCACAACCCATCCAGCGAGCCGGAGGGCTCCATGCCTGTATCTGTCATGCCCACATCCAAAGAATCGCCCGCAGTACCGCTCGCGGTCTCCGCCCTCGGTCTGCGCAAGGCGTTCGGCGGCAAGACCGTGCTGGACGGCATCGATCTGCGTATCCCGGCCGGTTCGGTGTTCGCGCTGCTCGGGCCGAACGGCGCGGGCAAGACCACCACCGTGCGCATCCTGTCGACGCTGCTCGCGGCGGACGGCGGCCAGGCGCAGGTCGCCGGGCACGATGTCGCCGCGTCCCCGGCGGGCGTCCGCGCCGCGATCGGCGTCACCGGCCAGTTCGCCGCTCTCGACGACCTGTTGACCGCCGAGGAGAACCTGCTGCTCATGGCGGACCTGCTGCGGCTCGGCAAGGCCGAGGGGCGCACCCGTACGGCCGGGCTGCTGGAGCGGTTCGGCCTCGGCCCGGTGGCCAAGGAACGGGCCGCGACCTTCTCCGGCGGCATGCGGCGCCGCCTCGACCTCGCCATGACGCTCGTCGGGGATCCGCGCGTGATCTTCCTGGACGAGCCGACGACCGGGCTCGACCCGCGCAGCCGGCGGACCATGTGGGAGACGGTCCGTACGCTGGTCGCGGGTGGCGTCACCGTTTTCCTCACCACGCAATACCTGGACGAGGCCGACCAGTTGGCGGGCCGGATCGCCGTCCTGGACGGCGGCCGGATCGTCGCCGAGGGCACCCCGGACGAGCTGAAGTCCCGTATCCCCGGCGCCCATGTACGCCTGCGCTTCGACGACGGCGACGGCTACGCGCGCGCCGCCCGCGCCTTCCCCGACGCGGCCCGCGACGACGAGGAACTCGTGCTGCGCGTCGCGGGCGACGGCGATCTGGCCGCGCTGCGCGCCCTGTTCGACCGACTCGACACCGCCGGGGTCCGCGCGGCGGGCTTCTCCGTGCACACCCCCGACCTCGACGACGTGTTCCTCGCCCTGACCGGCGACGGCACGCCCGCCGGCTCCCTCCACGTCAAGGAGACCCTCCGATGAGCGCCCTCGCCCTCGCCGTGCATGACTCGACGACCATGCTGCGGCGCAACCTCAAGCACGCGCTGCGCTACCCGGCCGTCTCGCTCGGCCCGGCCCTGATGCCCATCCTGATGCTGCTGCTGTTCGTGTACGCGTTCGGCGACTCGATCGGCGCCGGGCTGCCCGGCGGCGACGGCCGGGCCGCCTACCTGGAGTATCTGACGCCCGGCGTGCTGGTGATGGGCGTCGCGTCCGGCGCGATGACGACGTCGATCGCGGTCTGCCAGGACATGACCGAGGGCATCGTCAACCGCTTCCGCACCATGAACATCAGCCGTACGTCGTTCATGACCGGGCACGTCTGCGGGAGTGTCCTGACGACGATGGCGGGCCTGGTCCTGGTCGTCGGCGCGGCCCTCGCGCTCGGCTTCCGCTCGGACGCCTCACCCCTGGCGTGGCTGGCCGCCTTCGGCCTGCTCACCGCCCTGTCCTTCGCCGTCGCCTGGCTGTCGGCGGCGCTCGGGCTGATCTCCAGGACGGTCGAGTCGGCGAGCAACAAGCCGCTGCTCATCCAGTTCCTGCCGTTCCTCGGCTCGGCGTTCGTGCCGGCCGCGTCCATGGCTCCGGGCCTGCGCCGGTTCGCGGAGAACCAGCCGTTCACGCCGGTCACCGAGACCCTGCGCGGGCTGCTCACCGGCACCCCGATCGGCTCCTCGGCCTGGATCTCGCTCGCCTGGTGCGCGGGCATCGCCCTCGGCGGCTACCTCTGGTCGCGCTCCCTGTTCGGGCGCTCGGTCAAGCGCTGAGCGGCGAGCGACCGCCGGGGACGAAATATCGTAGGAAAATCACTGAAAACCGCACGAGCCGCGCCTCACCTCACTCCTCCTCATGAAGACACTTCAGGAGGGTGATGTGACTACACCGGTGTTCTACGAAATAGACGTCAGCGCCGACGCGGCCGTGCGGGGCCTGTGCGCGTGCCCGAGTTGCGCCCTGGAGCGGCTCGGCACGCGCCCGGCGCCGTCCTCGGCGGGGCGGCCCCTCGCGCGGGCGGCGGCGGTCGCTGCCGTGGGCGCGGTGGCGCTGACGTCGACGGGCGCGGCGCACGCGATGAACGCGCCCCGGACGGCGCGGGCGACGCCGGACAGCGCGACCGCGCCGACCGCGCAGGGCGCCCCCGGCCCGCTCGTGACAGGCGGGCCGTCGGACGTGACGCAGGCGGCCTACCGGTCGTCGGCGCCGATGAAGCTGACGCGCGCGGAGATCCTGGCCCGCGCGAAGACCTGGGTGAACGCGCGCGTGCCGTACAGCATGGGTGCCTACCGGGGCGGCTACCGCACGGACTGCTCGGGGTTCGTGTCGATGGCGTGGGGCCTCGGCTCCAACCAGTGGACGGGCAGCCTCGCCTCGTACGCGACGCGGATCACCAAGAGCCAGTTGCAGCCGGGCGACATGCTGCTCTTCCACAACCCGTCGAACCCGACGGCGGGTTCGCACGTGACGATCTTCGCGGGCTGGACGGATTCCTCCCACACCCGCTACCTCGCCTACGAGCAGACCCGCCCGCACACCCTGGCCCGCTCCACGCCGTACGCGTACTGGAACAACTCCGGCGGCTATGTCCCGTACCGCTACAACCACGTGGTGGGCGGCGGGGGTTCGGGGGGCGGGGGCTCGTCCTCGACCGCGTTCCCCGGCGCGGGCAAGTTCGGGCCCGGCGCGAACAACGCGTACGTCACCAAGCTCGGCAAGGCGCTGGTGGAGCGGGGCGGCGGCCGGTACTACTCGGTGGGGCCCGGCCCGCGCTGGTCGGACTCGGACCGCAAGGCGACGCAGGCGTTCCAGCGGGCGCAGGGCTGGCGGGGCAGCGAGGCGGACGGCTACCCCGGGCCCGACACCTGGCGGTACCTGATGGAGGGCAAGGGCCGTGACATCGGCGGCGGGAGCAGCGGCGGAAGCGGCGGTGGCGGTGGCGGTGGCGGTGGCGGTTCGAGCGCGGGCAGCTCCGCCTTCCCCGGCGCGCACTACTTCCGGCCGGGACAGTCGAACTCGTACGTGACCAAGCTGGGCAAGCAGCTCGTCAAGCGCGGGTTCGGCCGGCATTACACGCAGGGTCCTGGCCCGCGCTGGACGGAGTCGGACCGCAGGAACGTGGCGGAGTTCCAGCGGGCGCAGGGCTGGCGCGGCAGCGAGGCGGACGGCTACCCCGGGCCCGACACCTGGCGGCACCTGTTCGGCTGAGGTGCGGCTGACGCCCGGCTGAGGGGGCCGCGTACGCGGACGGGCTCCGGGGTCGACTTCCCGGAGCCCGTCGCCGTACGGGGCCTGCCTCGCGCGGGCGCGGTCAGCTAGAGCTGCGGGTGAACGCCACGGTCAAGTCCCTTACCAGGGCGTTGCGTTCGTAGTCGTCCAGCTCGACGAGGCCGCGGCCGGTGAGGCGTTCGACGGTGTCCTGCACGGAGTCGACGACTCCGCTGAGCACTCCGGCGCGGTGCCGGGCGTCGAGGACGGCGATCCGGCGGCGCCGCATGACCTCGGCGACCTCGGGCGCGTACTCGATCCGGGTGGGCTGCGCGGAGAACACCTCGACGCCGACGGCCGCGCACTCGGCGGCGAGCAGGCGGGACAGCTCGCCGCCCACGGCCTCGGCGTCGCGCAGGGTGGGCGTCGCCTCGTGGAAGGCGTCGGCGGGCAGCCGCGACAGGACGCGCGCCATGGCCGCCTCGATCTGCTCGCGCAGGTACACGACGTGGTCCTCGACGGCGAACAGGGCGCGGGCCGTGTCCCGCACCCGCCACACGACCAGGACCTCGACGCGCAGCGCCATGCCCTGCGCGTCGACGGCGGGCATGGGTTCGCTGCGCCAGTGCCGCAGCCGTACGTCGACGCGGCGGCGCAGCACGAGCGGGCTGATCCAGCGCAGTCCGGTGCGGCGCACGGTGCCCCGGTAGCGGCCGAACAGGCTGAGCACCCAGGCGCCGCCCGAGCGGCAGCGGGTGAGGCCGCCGAAGGCGAGGACGGCGAGGACCGCGCAGGCGGCGGCGCCCGCGCCGACCGCGACCCGGGCGCCGGTGGTGAGGCCGGGCGCGGGGTGCGGCAGGCGCAGGAAGTCGACGGCCTGGCGCGGCACCCAGTCGAGCCACCACACGCCGTACAGGACGCCCGCGACGGCCGCGAGGCCGGTGAGCAGCGCGAGCCAGCCGGGCAGCGAACGCCCCTCGCGCTCCACGAGCCCGGGGTCGGCGCCGGGCACGCGCCGGGCCGTCGCCCTCTCGCGTACGCCGGTGCCCTCACCGGCCGCACGGGACGCGGGGGCGGCGGGAGTGCCGGGAGCGGGAGGCGCGGCGGCGGGGGGCGCGGCGGCCGGGGCCGGGGCCGGCGGGGGCTCGGGGGCGGTGCCTGGCGCCGGGGCGTCGGGGGGTGCGGGGTCGGGGTCGGCGGCGGTGCGTTCGCGGAACAGCATGTTCATCGGTATGCCGTCGTCGTGGCGCACGATGCGCACCGGCACCGGCACGGGCTCCGTGTCCCTCCCGCGCCCCTCGGTCCGCTCCTTGCTGTCGTCGGTGGTGGTCATCGGCCCTCCCGTATGCGCCTGGGCAGTGTGGAATTGACGTCGTACAGATGGCGGCGGGCGGCCCGGCAGTCGACGCAGCCGTGCAGATGGGCGGCGACCCGGTCCCCGAACCGGCGTACGGGACGGCCGCGCAGCGCGGCGACGACCCGGTCGAGCACCTTCGCGCACTCGTCGTCGCCGGCCCGCACATGGCCGCGCAGGAATCCGGTGCGCAGCGCCTCGCGCGCCCGGTGCCCGAGGGAGGCGGCCGCGCCGGGCCCGACGCCGAGCAGCGGGGCGGCGGACGCGGCGGTGCGGCCTTCGAGGGTGAGCAGGCGCAGGGCGAGGCGGCGCCGGTCGGACAGGGCGCGGTAGGCGGCGCGGGCGCGTTCGGCGTCGAAGCGGGCGGTGGCCGGGCAGTCGTCCTGGTGGCCCTGGGCGGGCGAGTCGGGCAGGTCGAGGCTGTCGCCCGCCGGTATCTCGCGGCGGCGCCGGACGAGGCCGCGGGCGGCGGCCCTGCGGACGCAGACGGAGAGATAGCCGGGGACGTTGGCGACCGGTCCCGCGCCCGCGTGCAGGGCCTGGAGCAGCGCGATCATCGCCTCGGAGACCGCGTCGTCGGCGTCGGCCGCGCTGCCGCGCGTGTGGCGCAGGGCGACGCGGCGGGCGGCCGGCACGTGCCGTTCCCACAGGAGGGCGAACGCGCGTGCGTCTCCTGCGCGTACCCGCGCACACAGTTCGCTGTCCGCCTGCTCGTCGCGCCGCACTCCCTCGCCCTTCGACGGTGCCCCAAGAATCCGGAGACCAGGATTCCGCTCACTGTCGGACGACATGCCGCACACTATGCGTACAGGAACAACCAAAGTAGACAAATTCCGTCATCTTTGGCTTATCCGGCGGGCAGGAACGGGCGTCGCCGTGCGACGGGCCGCGCCCTTCGCCCGCTCCTTCTCCGGGGGCAGCTCCGGGTCCAGGCCCAGCTCGTGGGCGAAGAGAGCCGCCTGCGTCCGGTTCTCCAGCTCCAGGCGGCGCAGCACGCGGGACACGTACGTCTTCACGCTGGTCAGCGAGAGATGCAGGACCTCGGATATCTCCCGGTTGGTCATGCCCGCGCCGACCAGCGCGAGGACCCGGCGCTCGCTGCCGCCGAGACCCTGGGCGCGGCACACCCGCTCCCCCGTGGCGACGCGCCCGCGCGCGGCCGAACGCGCGGCGAGCCGGCGCAGCACCGCGTGCGACACGACGGCCGCGCCGGCGGCCACCGAGCGTACGGCGGCGACGAGTTCGGGCCCGCTCGCCGCCTTGAGCACGAACCCGCTCGCGCCCGCCTCCAGCGCCCGCAGCGCGAGGTCGTCGGCGCCGTCGCGCGGGGCGAGCGCGAGGACGCGGGGCGCGGACTCGGCGCGGGTCAGGCGGCGCGCGGTGTCGTAGGCGTCGATGCCGGTGTCGGGCGACAGGCCGAGGTCGAGCAGGACGACGTCGGGGCGCAGCACGCGGGCCGCGCTCACCGCCTCGGCGCCGTCACCTGCCTCGCCCGCCACACTCAGGTCCGGCGCCTCGGCGAGCAGCGCGCGCAGCCCGGCCCGCACGACGGGCTCGGCGTCGACGAGCAGCACACGGACGTCCTGTGTCACCGGGCATCACGCCCGAATTGCCGCACTGCGATCAGCTTTGAGCATGTTGTCATGGAAGCTGATCCTAACCATGCGTCAGAAACAGCCCCCGGCCCCGGGCTCCGCGCCCCCTCCGCTCCCACCACTGCCACCGCTCCCACCGCTCCCGCCGCTCCCCCGCAGCCGCAGTTCCCCGTACGCCCCCGCCGGCACCGCGGGCCGGCGCGGCGGGACGGGGCTGAGGGCGCGGTACGGCTCACCGGGCGCGGGGCGCGGGTCCGGCTCCCCCTTGTTGGGCCAGTACGCCATCGCGCGCTCGGCCTGCGCGGTGATGGTGAGCGAGGGATTGACGCCGAGGTTCGCGGAGACCGCCGAGCCGTCTACGACGACGATCCCCGGGTGCCCGTACAGCCGGTGATACGGGTCGACGACCCCGCTGCCCGGGCCGTCCCCGATGACGCAGCCGCCGAGGAAGTGCGCGGTGAGCGGCTTGCCGAGCAGTTCGCCGAGGTTGGTGCCCGCGAAGCCGTTCAGGGACTCGGCGATGAGTCCGGCCGCCTCCCAGCCCTCGGGGATGTGCACGGGGTTGGGCGCGCCGTGGCCCTGGCCGGCGGTGAGCCGGCCGCGCCGGGTCAGGCTCGTGGTCAGGGAGTTGTCGTGGGTCTGCATGACGAGCCCGATGATGGTCCGCTCCGACCAGTGGCGCAGCGCCGCGGTCCGCGCGACGAGCACCGGGTGGGAGAGGAACGCGAGGGCGGCGGCCAGCGGCTTCGGCAGGTTCCGCCGGTACTGCGGCACGCAGATCAGCGCCATCAGGTTGGAGCCCTTGCCGTACCGGACGTTCTCGATGTGGGTCGTGGGGTTCGGGTGGATGGACGACGTGATGGCGACGCCGCGCGTGAAGTCGATGTCGGGGCGCCCGAGCCTGCGCGGCCAGGTCAGCGCGCCCACCAGCGCCTCGGAGTTGGTACGGGTGAGCGTGCCGAGGCGGTCGGACAGGCGGGGCAGGGTGCCGGTGGCCTTCATGCGGTGCAGCAGCGTCTGGGTGCCGTGGGTGCCGGCGGCGAGGACGACATGCCGGGCGCGCAGCACGGTGCGGCCCGCGCGGCGGCGGACGCGGCGCCCGGTCGGCTCGGCGGTCACCTCGTACGTGCCGTCCGCCCGCTCCCGCACCGAGGTCACCGTCGTCAGGGGGCGGACCTCGGCGCCCGCCCGCTCGGCGAGGTGCAGATAGTTCTCGGTGAGGGTGTTCTTCGCGCCGACGCGGCAGCCCGTCATGCACGACCCGCACTCGACGCAGGCGGTACGGGCGGGCCCCGCGCCGCCGAAGTAGGGGTCGGGAACTTCCTCGCCGGGCGCGGCCGTTGTACGACCGTCGGCGTCCCGCCCGTCGCCGAAGAACACGCCCACGGGCGTCAGCCGGAAGGTGTCCCCCGCGCCCATCCGTCCGGCCGCCGCCCGCAGCAGCTCGTCGGCCTCGGTCGTGGTCGGGTTGGTGCGCACCCCGAGCATGCGCCGGGCCTGGTCGTAGTAGGGGGCGAGTTCGGCCTGCCAGTCGGTGATGTGCGCCCACTGCCGGTCGCGGAAGAAGGCGGGCGGCGGCACGTACAGCGTGTTGGCGTAGTTCAGCGAGCCGCCGCCGACCCCGGCGCCCGCGAGCACCATCACGTTCTTCATCAGGTGGACGCGCTGGATGCCGTAGCAGCCGAGGCGGGGCGCCCACAGGTAGTCGCGCAGCCGCAGCGAGGTGCGGGGCAGGCTCTCGCGGGTGTGACGGCGGCCCGCTTCGAGTACGCAGACGCGGTGGCCCTTCTCGGTCAGGCGCAGCGCGGCGACCGAGCCGCCGAACCCGGAGCCCACGACGACGACGTCGTAGTCGTGGTCACGGTCGTCAGGGGTGGGTTCAGGCACCGTACAGCTCCTCGATCTCCCGTGCGTACGCCGCCGCCACCGCCTGCCGTTTGATCTTCAGGGAGGGGGTGAGCAGCCCGTTGTCCTCGGTGAACTCGCCCTCGACCAGGGTGAACTTGCGGATGGACTCGGCGCGCGAGACGGCCTCGTTGGCGTAGTCGACGGCCCGTTGCACCTCCGCGACGATCCGCGGGTCGCGGATCACGTCCGCGAGCGGGGTGTCGGCGGGCAGCTTGCGCACGGCGAGCCAGTGCGCGACGGACTCGGGCTCCAGGGTGATGAGCGCGGCGACGAAGGAGCGGTTGTCGCCGACGACCATGCACTGGCCGACCGGTGACCGGCTGCGCAGCCGGTCCTCCAGGACGGCCGGTGAGACGTTCTTGCCGCCGCTGGTGACGATGATGTCCTTCTTGCGCCCGGTGATCGTGAGATAGCCGTCGTCGTCGAGCGCCCCGAGGTCCCCGGTGGCGAACCAGCCGTCCGCGCCCAGGACTTCGGCGGTCGCCGCCGGGTCGCGCCAGTACGAGCCGAACACGATGCCGCCCTTGACCTGGACCTCCCCGTCGTCGGCGATGCGTACGGAGGTGCCGGGCACGGGGAGGCCGACCGTGCCGGGGCGCGGGCGCAGCGGGGGCGTGATCGTGGCGGCGGCGGAGGTCTCGGTGAGGCCGTAGCCCTCGTAGATCACGACGCCCGCGGCGTAGAAGAAGAGGCTGAGGCTCCGGTCGAGCGGGGAGCCGCCGCTGATCGCGTACCGCAGCCGGCCGCCGAGTTCCCTGCGGACGCGGCGGTAGACGAGCAGGTCGTAGAGGCCGGCGGCGAGCCGCAGCCGGAGCGAGGGCCCGGGGCCGCCCTCCAGGAACCGGGCGAGGTGGGCCTCGCCGAAGCGGACGGCGATCCGGTCGGCGCGGTCGAAGGAGGCGCCGCGCCCGATCTTCTCGGCGGTGGCCCGCCCGGTGTCGTGGATCTTCTCGAAGAGGTACGGCACACCGACGACGAACGTCGGCCGGAACGAACGGAGTTCGGGCCGCAGCTCGGCCGGTTTGATGCTGGGGCAGTGGCCCAGTTCGATACGGGCGAGCATGCACGCGATCTGGATCGTGCGGCCCAGGATGTGCGCGAGCGGCAGGAACAGCAGCGTGGACGCGGTCTGTCCGGTGGCGGCCTTGAAGATGGGGTGGAGCAGTTCGACGGTGTTGGCGGCCTCGGCGTACAGGTTGCCGTGGGTGAGGACGCAGCCCTTGGGCCGGCCGGTGGTGCCGGAGGTGTAGCACAGGGTGGCGACGGAGTCGGCGGTGAGCGCGGCGCGCCGCTTGGTGACCTCCTCGTCGGCCACTTCCCGTCCCAGGGTGGCGAGTTCGAGGACGGCGCCGTCGTCGATGAGCCAGGTGCGGGGGCGTTCGCTCGCGGGCGCGGCGGCGAGTCCGGTCTCGGCGGCGCGGGCGTGGTCGGCGTTCTCGACGAGGAGCATGCGGGCGCCGGAGTCGCGGACGATCCAGGCGACCTGCTCGGGCGAGGACGTGGCGTAGATCGGTACGGTCTGCCCGCCGGCGGCCCAGATGGCGAAGTCCAGGACCTGCCACTCGTACCGGGTGCGCGCCATGAGCGCGACGCGCCCGCCCGGCTCCAGGCCCGCCGCGATCAACCCCTTGGCAACGGCGGTGACTTCACGGGCGAACGCGGCGGCGGTGACCGGTTTCCAGCGGCCCGTCTCCTTGCGCCGCAGCACGACGGCGTCCGGCGCCTCGGCGGCGTTGACGAACGGCAGGTCGGCGGCGGTCGTGCCGTCGGCGGGCGGCGCGGCGAGCGGCGCGGCCCGTGCCTCGCGCACGACTCCCCGCTCGTCCCGCACCAGTTCGACGCGCACCCGGTCGGCGAGGTCGGTGCGCTTGGTGGCCCGCTTCAGATCCTTGCGTACGCCCATGACGGCTCCCGGTGGCGCGGCGGCGGCGTGCTGGAACTTACTCGGGAGTCAACTTACCGACGCGTAAGGAGAATTCAAGGGGTCGCACACAGATCCCCGCCCCCGGAAGCGTCCGGGGAGCGGAGCGCGGCTCAGGGGGTCCAGGCCTGCCCGGCGAGGACGTCCCGCATGCCGACCCAGACCATGTTCATCAGCCGCAGCGCCACCGCGTCGGGCGATTGGTCCGGGTGGCGTTCCATCCAGTCCGTGAGGGAGTCGGCCGCGCCGACGAGGGCGTGCGCGACGAAGTCCGCGTCCTGCTCCCCGAGCCGCGCGCCCCGCCCGCTCTCCGAGATGCCGTCACGCACGAGCCCGGCGACCTCCGCCATGACGGCGGCCCGCGCCTCAGCGACGGCGGCGGCGATGGTCTCGGTCAGCTCGGACGCCTGGCGGTGCAGGACGTACCAGCTGTCGCGGTGAGCGACGACGAACGCGAAGAACGCCGAGAGCCCCGCGTACAGCCGCCTTTCGGGGGCGCCGCCCGCGCCGCGCGCGCTGCCCCTGAACCCGGTCACGAGCCGGTCCGCCTCGCGGCGCAGGCACGCGAGGAACAGGCCCTCCTTGGACTCCAGGTACAGATAGACCATCGGCTTGGAGATACCGGCGAGTTCGGCGATCTCGTCGACGGAGGCCGCGTGGTAGCCGCGCTTGGCGAAGACGCGTACGGCCACGTCGATGATCTGCTGTTCGCGCTCGTGCCGCGGGACACGCTTGCGGCGCCCCGCCGCGCGCCCTCGGGCCGCTCCCGATGTCTCCGTCACCCTTGTCAGCCTATCTACGCGGTCGTAACCTTACCAATCAGTAAGCTTACTTAAGAGTAAGGAGCTGGGGATCATGAGCGGTGCCGAAGAGATCGCCTCCCTCGACTTCGGGAGCGTCACGCCCGAGGAGTTCGCCCGTATCGTCAAGAAGCTCTCCACCAAGGAGATCAACGAGATCGCCCGGGACGGCGCGCTGCGCGCCCGCATCCTCAAAGAGGTCTTCGGGCGCATGGAGCGCCAGTTCAAGCCGGACGTCGCGGGCTCCCTCGACGCCGTCATCCGCTGGAAGGTCACCGGCCAGGGCGACAACCCCGAGGCCGTCTACGAGACGAAGATCACCGACGGGACCTGCACCGTCACCGAGGGCCGCTCGGCGGGCGAGCCGCGCGTCACGCTCATCATGGGCGACGCCGACTTCCTCAAGCTCGTCTCGGGCAACTCCTCGCCGGTCACCATGTTCATGATGCGCAAGGTCAAGATCGCCGGGGACGTCGCGCTCGCCTCCGGACTCACCCGCTACTTCGACATCCCGAAGGCCTGAGGTCCCGTCATGCCCTTCTCTCTCGAACTGACCGAGGAACAGCGGGACCTGCGCGACTGGGTCCACGGCTTCGCTGCCGAGGTCGTCCGCCCGGCCGCCGCCGAGTGGGACGAGCGCGAGGAGACGCCCTGGCCGGTGATCCGGGAGGCCGCGAAGATCGGCCTGTACGGGTTCGAGTCCCTGGCCGACATGTTCGGCGACCCGAGCGGGATCTCGCTGCAGATCGCCAACGAGGAGCTGTTCTGGGGCGACGCGGGCATCGGCATGGCCCTGTTCGGCACCTCGCTCGCCGTCGCCGGGATCTTCTCGGCCGGCACGCCCGACCAGCTCGCCGAGTGGGTCCCCCAGTGCTACGGCGAGCCCGAGGACCCGAGGCTCGCCGCGTTCTGCGTCTCCGAACCGCAGGCCGGGTCCGACGTCGCCGCGATGCGGACGCGGGCCCGCTACGACGAGGCCAAGGACGAGTGGGTGCTGAACGGGCAGAAGGCGTGGATCACCAACGGGGGCATCGCCGACGTGCATGTCGTCGTCGCCTCCGTCGACCCCTCCCTCGGCGCGCGCGGCCAGGCGGCTTTCATCGTGCCGCCGGGCACGGCCGGTCTGGAGGGCGCCCGCAAGATACGCAAGCTGGGACTGCGCGCCTCGCACACGGCGGACGTCTTCCTCGACGACGTACGGGTGCCGGGGCACTGCCTGCTGGGCGGCAAGGAGAAGCTCGACGCGCGGCTTTCGCGGGCCCGCGAGGGGTCCCGGGCCAAGGGGCAGGCCGCCATGTCGACCTTCGAGGTCAGCCGGCCGACGGTGGGGGCGCAGGCGCTCGGGATCGCGCGGGCCGCCTACGAGTACGCGCTGGAGTACGCGGGCGACCGGGTCGCGTTCGGCCGGCCCGTCATCGAGAACCAGGCCATCGCGTTCGCCCTCGCGGATCTGCGCACCGAGATCGAGGCGGTGCGGTTGCTGATCTGGCAGGCGTCCTGGATGGCCCGCAACGACAAGGCGTTCGACGCGGCGCAGGGGTCGATGTCGAAGCTCCGGGCGGGGGAACTGGCCGTTTCGGCGACCGAGAAGGCGGTTCAGGTGCTCGGGGGTGCGGGGTACAGCCGGGAGCATCCTGTGGAGCGGATGTACCGGGACGCGAAGATCTACACGATCTTCGAGGGCACGAGTGAGATTCAGCGGCTGGTCATAGCGCGGGCCATCTCCGGCCGGCAGCTCCGCTGAACGGGCGGGGTTCGGTAGGCACCGGGGCATCACACCGAGGCGGCCTCGAACGGTCTCACCTCCACCTGCGGCCCGGTGGGGGTCGCTCGCGCAGTTCCCCGCGCCCCTGGAAGCGGGGCTTCGCCCCAGCTTCCCCCGATGGAGGTGGCGACGCAGTCGCCCCTCCAGGGGCGCGGGGAACTGCGCGACCAGCCACGACGAGAGTCGAGGAAACCCACCGGCCGGAGCCACCCACTCACCCAGGGGCGCGGGGAACTGCGCAACGTTCAGGCCAGCGGACCTGGACCGGAGAACTCCCTAGGGGCGCGGGGAACTGCGCGGGCAACCACGACGTGGCCGTCAGACGAAGCACCCGCCCTAAGACACCACGTCCTTCTTTGTGAACGTGCGGAACGCCAGTGCCGTCAGTACCAAGCCGTACGCCACGGAGACGACCGCCCCCTGGACCACCCCGCCCCACTCGGCCCGCGGCTGGAGAACATCCGCCCAGGCGAACTGCCAGTGCGCAGGCAGGAACTCCCGCCACCGCCCCAGCGCGGTCACCGCATCCAGCACGTTCCCCAAGATCGTCAGGAACACCGCCCCACCGACCGCCCCGAGCGGCGCGTCCGTCACCGTGGAGAGCCAGAACGCCAGCCCCGCGGTGACCAGTTGGGAGACGAAGACGTACGCGACCACGACAAGCAGCCGCTGCACAGCCGTCCCCGCGTCGAGCGACCCCCCGGTCGGAAGCTGGAGCGGCCCCCAGCCGTAGGCCACCGCGCCGACGCCGAGCGCGACGACCGGCAGCACCACCATCGCCGCCAGACTGAGCCCGAGCGCGACGACGAGCTTGGACCACAGCAGCCGGACCCGGGGCACAGGCGCGGCCAGCAGATAGCGCAGGCTCGACCAGCTCGCCTCGGCGGCCACCGTGTCGCCGCAGAACAGGGCGACAGGGATGACAAGCAGGAATCCGGCGGAGACGAACAGACAGGTCGCCGCGAAGTTCCCGGCGGACGCCGTGGCCGTGTCCATGAGCGTCACCCGCCCCGCACGCCCGCCCGGCTCCCCGCCCACCGCGAAGGCGACGACGAGTACGAACGGCAGCAGCGCGAGCACCGCCCCCATGACGAGGGTCCGCCGCCGCCGGATCTGCCGCGCCAGTTCGACGCGCAGCGGCAGCGTACGGCCGGGCCGGTACCCCTCGGCGGCCCCCCGCCCGGCGGCAGCGGCAGCGGTGTCGGGCAGGGTCATGCGGTGCCTCCGATCAGGGTGAGGAACGCGTCCTCCAGGCGCCGGTGCGGCCCCACCCCGCTCACCGGCACGCCGAGCCGGACGAGGTCCGCGACGAGCGCGGCGGCGCTGCCCTCGGGGGCGAGCCGGACCACGAGTCCGTCGTCCGCGCGGGCCGCCGAGTCCACGCCGTCGAGCGCGGCGACCTTCTCGGCCAGCGCCTCGGACACCTCGCCCGCCACGGTGACGAGCAGCGTGTCGCCCGAGCCGACGACCTCCGCGACCGCGCCGGCCCGTACGAGCCGCCCCCGGTCCATGACGACGAGGTCGGTGCAGGTCTGCTCGACCTCGGCGAGGAGATGGCTGGAGACGATGACCGTGCGGCCACCGCGCGCGTAGCGGATCATCACCTCGCGCATCTCGCGGATCTGCGGCGGGTCGAGCCCGTTGGTCGGCTCGTCCAGGATGAGCAGGTCGGGCATGCCGAGCATGGCCTGCGCGATGGCGAGGCGCTGCCGCATGCCCTGCGAGTACGTGCGGACCGCGCGGGCCAGCGCGTCGCCGAGCCCGGCGATCTCCAGGACCTCGTCGAGGTGCGCGTCGGCTGCCGGGCGGCCGGTGGCCTTCCAGTACAGCTCCAGGTTCTCCCGGCCGGACAGATGCGGCAGGAACCCGGCGCCCTCGACGAACGCGCCGACCCGCGACAGCACGGGCGCGCCAGGCCGGATCGCGTGGCCGAAGACGCGGATCTCGCCCTCGTCGGGCCGGATGAGGCCCATGAGCATGCGCAGGGTGGTCGTCTTGCCCGCGCCGTTGGGTCCGAGCAGGCCGAGGACCTGGCCGCGTTCGACGCGGAAGGAGAGGTCGCGTACGGCGTAGCGGTCGCTCGCGCGGGCGTACTTCTTGCCGAGCCCGGTGATGACGAGCGGCACGTCCGCGAGGGCGGGGTCGGGCGCGGGGGCCGTGGTGCGCCTGCGGGCGGTCAGGAGCAGGCCGCCCGCGACGAGGACGGCGCCCGCGGGCAGCCACCACACCCAGGACGGCAGCGGCGTCCCCGCGGTGCGCACGCCGGGCGCGGTCGGCAGGCTCAGCGCGCTCAGCGGCCGCACGGTGTACGTGGCGGGGGTGCGGGGCGAGGCGTAGCCGAGGTCGGTCGCGGACAGGACGAGCCGCAGCCGGTGCCCCTTGGCGACCTGGTGGTCGACGGCGGGCAGGGTGATCTCGACGTCCTTGCCCTTGCCTCCCGCGCCGGTGACCTTGAGCGGGGTGACGAGCTGGCGGGGCAGCACCTCGCGGGCGCCGCGGGGCCCGGCGTCGTACACCTTGGCGAAGAGGACGGCGGTGCCGGTGGAGGACGTGACGTGGGCCCGTACGGTCGGGGAGCCGGTGACGCGGACCGGGCGGGTGAGCGGCGCGGTGTCGAAGCGGGCGAACTGGCCGGGGAAGTCGAGGGCGAAGCCCCCGGCGATCGACGGCAGCGAGGCGGCTTCGCTGAGGCCCGGCACGGCCGACAGGGACGGCGGGCTGGCGCCGGGCGGGTTCTGGAAGGACTCGGTGGCCGTCTTCAAGGGCACCGGGACCCGCCGCTCGCCGCGCAGTCCCGGGTAGGCGGGGCCGCTCGCGCCGCGCAGGACGGCGGCGCCGTCGGTGGAGTCGACACCGCCCGCGCGCGTGACGCGGAACGCGGGCCCGGTGTCGGCGCCGCGCTCGCCCTTGAGCCAGCGGTCGAACCAGGAGGTGACGCGGGCGCGGACGCGGTCGGTCTCGCGGTCGCCGCCGTCGTGGCCGCCGTCGATCCAGTCGACCTTGACGGGCGCGCCGTTGGCCTGGACTTGGCGGACCATGGCGTCGGCCTGGGAGAGCGGGAACAGCGAGTCGGTCTGCCCCTGCGTGATGAGCATGGGCACCCGGATGCGGTCCCCGACGGCCACCGGGCTGCGCTCTTCGAGCAGGCGCCGGGCCGCCGCGTCGGGCGTGCCGGAGACGGCGACGCGCTGGTACATCGCGCACAGGTCCTTCTCGAACCGGCCGCAGTGCAGTCCCGCCTCGCTGGTGCGCGAGCCGAGGGGCGCGGAGCCCGAGGTGAAGAAGAGTCCGGCCCACAGCTTCTTGAAGACGCCGTCCGGGAAGAGGGCGTCTGCGAGGTTCCAGTACGTCATCTGCGGGGCGATGGCGTCGACGCGGCGGTCGTGGGCGGCGGCGAGCAGGGAGACCGCGCCGCCGTAGGAGGCGCCGGACAGGCCCACGCGCGGGTCGCCGCGCTTGTCGAGCCGCACCTCGGGGCGCCGGGCGAGCCAGTCGATGAGGCGGGAGACGTCGGCGACCTCGCCCTTCGGGTCGTTGAGGCCGATCTTGCCGGTGGAGTGGCCGAAGCCGCGCGCGGACCAGGTCAGGACCGCGTACCCGTGCCGGGCGAGTCCCTCGGCCTCGGCGCGCACGTCGGCCTTGCTGCCGCCGAAGCCGTGCCCGATGAGGACGGCGGGGCGGCGGACGCGGGGGTCGCCGGCGGTGAAGTACGACGTGTCGAGCCGGACGCCGCCGCCCATCGGCAGCATGCGGTCGGAGCGGTGCACGGCCGGGGTGCCGCCGGAGGCCGAGGCGAGCGTCCAGGTGCCCGCCCCGGCGAGCAGGGCGAGGACGGCGAGCAGGACGGCCGTGCGCCGCCCGTGCCGCCGCGCCCGCTCACGCCATGCGCCCAGTCGAAGATCCATGCGCCCCACCGTATGCGCCGCCACTGACAGGGCCCGCACCCCGGGTGGGCCGGGGTGCGGTGCGGGTCAGTCGAGTTCGTCCTCGGGGAGCGTGACGAGCCAGCGGGTCTCGCGGCGGGGGCGCAGGTACAGGGCCCAGTACAGGGTGGCGACGGCGGTGATGCCGCCGGTCCACAGCAGGTACGTGACCTCCTGCGAGACCAGGATGTAGGCCATGACGGCGATGAGCAGGACGGGCACGGCGGGCCACAGCGGCATGCGCCAGGCGGACTGCTCGCGGTGGTGGCCGCGCCGGGCGAGCAGGGCGGCGACGGCGACCAGGAGGTACATGCCGGTGACGGAGACGCCGGTGACGCCGTAGAGGGTGTCGAGGTTCACGAAGCACAGGGCGGCGCCGGGCACACCGACGACGAGGGTGGCGACCCACGGCGAGCCGAACCGGCCGAGCTTGGACAGCGCCTGATTGACCGGTCCGGGCCAGGCCTTGTCGCGGGCGGAGGCGAACAGGACGCGGGAGTTCTGGATGACCATGACGATGCCCGCGTTGATGATGGCGAGGGCGACGCACAGGGAGACGAAGGTGCCGACCGCCGAGTTGGACCACGCCTGGACCATGCCGCTGAGGTCGCCGGAGGTGAGCGCGGTGAGGTCCTTGGCGCCCATGGTGATGGCGACGACCGGGACCAGGATGATCACGGTGGAGATGGCGAGGGTGGCGAGGACGGTCCTGGCGACGGACTTGCGGGGGTTCTCCAGCTCCTCGGAGAGGTAGACGGCGGTGGAGAAGCCCTGGGTGATGAAGAGGGCGATGGCGAGCCCGGAGACGACGAGCATGGCCGTCACGGTGTCGGCGTGTCCGTTCGAGCCCGCGACCTGCATGGAGACCAGCGAGCCCGCGCCGCGCTCGGAGTGGGCGAAGCCGAGGACGGCGACGAGGGCCGCGGCGATGACTTCGAGGACGAGGAAGATGCCGGTGATCCAGGCGTTGGCGCGCAGGTCGAGCAGGCCCGCGAGGGTGGCGAGGAGCATGACGGCGGCGCCGGCGACCGAGGGGTCGAGGTGCACGAGGGGCGCGAGGTAGTCGGCGGTGCCCATGGCGATCACGGGCGGCACGATCATCACGACCAGCAGCGACAGCACGAAGACGAGCCAGCCGGCGAGGCGGCCCGCGAGGGTGGAGACCATGGCGTACTCGCCGCCCGCGCTGGGGATGAGGGTGCCCAGCTCGGAGTAGCAGAACGCCACGCCGATACAGAGCAGCGAGCCGATGGCGATGGTGAGGGCGGTCGCGGTGCCGAGCGAGCCGAAAAGGTCGGGCACGACGACGAAGAGGGTGGAGGCGGGCGTCACGCAGGAGAGCGTGAGCAGGGTGCCGCCGACGACACCGATGGAACGCTTGAGCTTCTGGGGCGGGGCCGAGTTGGGCAGGGGCTCCACCGCGGGGGCGGCGGGGCGAAGCGTGTCGGTCATGAAGCGGTTCCGATCGACTCGTGCGGCAGGTGGTTCGGCCGGGAGCGCCTATCGCCTCCGAAGGCTGGGGGGTGGTGCGCGGGGGCTCCGGTGGAGCCCGGGGTGTCCACTCCCGGCGCGTCATGGAACCCCGCCGGTATCCGGAACGTCAACGGCCGTTTCCCTGCGGATTCCGCACATGTGACCTTGTGCAACTGCCCGCACTTCGTTAGCCGTTCGCAAAGTCGGCCGTCTTCACCACACCGAAGTTGAAAGTTGACCTTGTTTTCGAAGGTCGTACTCGCGCGGGACCTCCGTCACCCGTTTCATCCCCTACGTACGGGAACCGCAGCCGCGCGCCCGAAAGTTTTCCGGAATTCGTCCGCACTCCGGACACCTGGAGGCGTCCGCGGACCCCCTGTGACCTGCCGCGGACCGCTGGTGACGGGTTCGCGCCGGGCCCGGACAGCCGGATGCCCCGGCCGTCGCGGGGGACGTGCCGGGGCATCGGGGCGCCGTGCGGAGCGCCTGAAGGGGTCGTACGGGGCGCCTGAGGGGACGTACAGGGCGCCATGGGGCGTACGGGCAAGCGCCGCCTCAGTGGTTGCGCGGGAAGCCCAGGTCCACGCCGGTGGGGGCGTCGGCCGGGTCGGGCCAGCGGGTCGTGACGACCTTGCCGCGGGTGTAGAAGTGCGTGCCGTCGTTGCCGTAGATGTGGTGGTCGCCGAAGAGGGAGTCCTTCCAGCCGCCGAAGCTGTGGTAGCCCACGGGGACCGGGATCGGCACGTTGACGCCGACCATGCCGGCCTCGACCTCCAGCTGGAAGCGGCGGGCCGCGCCGCCGTCCCGCGTGAAGATCGCGGTGCCGTTGCCGAACGGCGAGCTGTTGATGAGGGCGATGCCCTCCTCGTACGTGTCCACGCGCAGCACGCACAGGACCGGGCCGAAGATCTCGTCCTGGTAGGCCTTGGCGCTGGTGGGGACGCGGTCGAGCAGGCTCAGGCCGATCCAGTGGCCGTTCTCGAAGCCCTCGACCGTGTGGCCGGTGCCGTCCAGGACGACCTCGCAGCCCTCGGCGGCGGCGCCCTCGACGTAGGAGGCGACCTTGTCGCGGTGGGCGGCCGTGATGAGCGGGCCCATCTCGGAGGACGCGTCGTCGCCCGGGCCGATCTTGATCTTCTCGGCGCGCTCCTTGATCTTGGCGACCAGCTCGTCGCCGACCGCGCCGACGGCCACGACGGCGGAGATCGCCATGCAGCGCTCGCCGGCCGAGCCGTACGCGGCGGACACGGCGGCGTCGGCGGCGGCGTCCAGGTCGGCGTCCGGCAGCACCAGCATGTGGTTCTTGGCGCCGCCGAGGGCCTGTACGCGCTTGCCGTTGGCGGAGGCGGTGGTGTGGATGTACTTGGCGATGGGCGTCGAGCCGACGAAGGAGACCGCGGCGACGTCCGGGTGGTCGAGGAGGCGGTCCACGGCGACCTTGTCACCGTGCACGACGTTGAACACGCCGTCGGGCAGCCCGGCCTCCGACAGCAGCTCGGCGATCTTCATCGACGCCGACGGGTCCTTCTCGGACGGCTTGAGCACGAAGGTGTTGCCGCACGCGATGGCCAGCGGGAACATCCACATCGGCACCATGGCCGGGAAGTTGAACGGCGTGATGCCGGCGACCACACCGAGCGGCTGGCGGATCGAGGAGACGTCGACACGGCTCGCCACCTGCGTCGACAGCTCGCCCTTGAGCTGCACGTTGATCCCGCAGGCCAGGTCCACGATCTCCAGGCCGCGCGCGACCTCGCCGAGCGCGTCCGAGTGCACCTTGCCGTGCTCGGCGGTGATCAGCTCGGCGATGGCGTCGCGGTTGGCGTCCAGCAGCGCGCGGAAGCGGAAGAGGATCTCGGTGCGCTTGGCGAGCGAGGACTGGCCCCAGCTCACGTACGCGTCCTTGGCCGCGGCGACGGCCGCGTCCACCTCCTCGACCGAGGCGAAGTCGACCTGCGTGGTCACGGCGCCGGTCGCGGGATCGGTCACCGGGCCGTGGTTGCCCGACGTGCCCTCGACGGTCTTGCCGCCGATCCAGTGGTGGACCAACTTCGTGTCAGACATGTGGGCGACTCCTGTTTACGTCCGGTGGTTCTCAGAGGTGTCAGAGGTGGCGGCGCCGGGCGACGGCGCGCCGGTCGTACTCCTCGCGGGCCTCGATCGCCGCCGGTCGGTCGGCGGTCTCGGCCACGGGCACATCCCACCACGCCTGCGCGGGGGGCGGGCCCGACACTGTGTCTGCCGTTTCGGTCTCCACGTAGACACATGTGGGCCGGGTCGCCGCGCGGGTCGCGGCGAGCGCGTCCCGCAGCTCACGGACGGTCTTGACGCGGTGTACGGCCATGCCGAGCGAGGCCGCGTTCGCCGCGAGGTCGACGGGGAGCGGGGCGCCCGTGTACGCGGCGCCCTCGCGGTGGCGGTACGCGGTCGCGAACCCCTCGGCGCCCACGGAGGCGGACAGGCCGCCGATGGAGGCGTAGCCGTGGTTCTGGAGGATGACGAGCTTGAGCGGGATGTCCTCCTGCACGGCCGTGACGATCTCGGTCGGCGCCATCAGATACGTGCCGTCCCCCACCAGCGCCCACACCGGCCGCCCGGGCGCGGCGAGCGCGACGCCGAGCGCGGCGGGGATCTCGTAGCCCATGCAGGAGTAGCCGTACTCGACGTGGTACTGGTCGCGGGAGCGGGCGCGCCAGAGTTTGTGCAGGTCACCGGGGAGCGAGCCCGCCGCGTTGATCAGTACGTCCGCGCCGGTCACCAGGGCGTCGAGCGCGCCGAGCACCTGCGTCTGGGTGGGCCGCGCCGATGGGTCGGGGGCGGCGAGGCAGGCGTCCACGCGGTGCTCCCAGCGCTCCTTCGCGGCCCGGTACGCGGCGACGTACGCGGGGTCGGCGCGCAGGTCCGGGGCGGCCTCGGTGAGCGCGGTCAGGGCCGTGCAGGCGTCGGCGACGAGCGGCAGCGCGGCCAGCTTGTGCGCGTCGAACGCGGCCACGTTCACATTCACGAACCGTACGTCCGGGTTCTGGAAGAGGGTGGCGGAGGCCGTCGTGAAGTCCGTGTACCGGGTGCCGACGCCGAGGACGAGGTCGGCGGCGCGCGCCAGTTCGTTCGCCGGGGCCGTGCCGGTGTGGCCGACGCCGCCGACGTCGGCGGGGTGGTCGTGAGGCAGGGCGCCCTTGCCGGCCTGGGTGGAGGCGACCGGGACGCCCGTCGCGTCGGCGAAGGCGCGCAGCGCGTCCTGGGCCCGGCTGTGCCGCACTCCGCCGCCCGCGATCAGCAGCGGGCGCCTGGCCTGCTCCAACGCCCGTACTGTCGCGTCGAGTTCGGCCGGGTCGGGGGCGGTCCTGCGGACGGTCCAGACGCGCTCGGCGAAGAACTCGCCGGGCCAGTCGTACGCCTCGGCCTGCACGTCCTGCGGCAGCGCGAGCGTGACGGCGCCGGTGTCGACGGGGTCGGTGAGGACGCGCATGGCCTGGAGCGCGGCCGGGATCAGCTGCTCGGGCCGGGTGATCCGGTCGAAGTACTTCGACACCGGCCGCAGGCAGTCGTTGACCGACACGTCACCCGCGTACGGCACTTCGAGCTGCTGGAGCACCGGGTCGGCGGGGCGGCCGGCGAACACGTCGCCGGGGAGCAGGAGGACGGGCAGGTGGTTGATGGTGGCGAGGGCGGCGCCGGTGACGAGGTTGGTGGCGCCGGGGCCGATGGACGTGGTCACCGCGTGCGCCGACAGCCGCTCGCTCTGGCGCGCGTACCCGACGGCCGCGTGCACCATCGCCTGTTCGTTGCGCCCTTGGTGGAACGGCATGTCGTCGCCGTACCGCAGCAGCGCCTGGCCGAGCCCCGCGACGTTGCCGTGGCCGAAGATGCCCCAGGTCGCGGCGATGAGCCGGCGGCGCTCGCCGTCGCGCTCGGTGAACTGGCGGGCCAGGAAGCACACCAGGGCCTGCGCGGTGGTGAGCCGGGTCGTCGTCGCGGTCATCGGCGTGCCTGCCTCATCGGTAGCCCTCGCTGACGTGGTCGGGGTGGAAGCGGATGCGCCACTCGCGCTCGTCGCCGGGGCCCGCCATGACGTTCAGGTAGTACATGGCGTGCTCGGGCGGCGCGATCGAGGGGCCGTGCCAGCCGTCGGGGACGAGGACGGTGTCCCCGGCGCGGACCTCGGCGAGCAGGTCGGTGCCGCCGGGCCGGGACGGGGAGATCCGCTGGTAGCCGCAGCCGCCGCTGTCGAACTCGAAGTAGTAGATCTCCTCCAGCTCCGACTCGACGCCCGGCAGGTGCTCGTCGTGCTTGTGGGGCGGGTACGAGGACCAGTTGCCCGCGGGGGTGACGACCTCGACGGCGATGAGCTGGTCGCAGGCGAAGGTGTCGGCCGCCGCGAAGTTGCGCACGTGGCGGGCGGTGCGTCCGCTGCCGCGCGCCTCGACGGGTACCTCCGGCGCGGGGCCGTAGCGGGCGGGGAGTCGGCGCCCGCACTCCGCTCCTGCCAGGGCGAAGCGGCCTCCCGCACCGGAGGCGATCTCTGCGCGGGCGTCCCTCGGAAGGTACGCGAAGTCGCTCGCGGCGCTGAACACGCTGTCCCTGCCCGCGAGTTCGATGATCCGCCCTTCGACCGTCACGGAGCAACCACCGCGCAGCGGCAGAACGATCCATTCGCTCCCCCCGGTGTCGAACGCGTGCCGCTCGCCGGGCCCGAGGTCGAGGACGCGCAGCGCGGCCCGCGACCAGCCGGCCGCCTTCGGGCCGACGCTGACCGCGTAGGGGCCTTCGGCCGCGGTGCCGCTCGGCAGGTGGGTCATGACGGGCTCTCTCCTCCTCGCAGCAGGGACACGGCCGTGTCGACCGCGCCCGCGACATCGCCGTCCGGCGGGTACAGCAGCGAGCGTCCCACCACCAGGCCCTGCACGGTGGGCAGGCGCAGCGCGGCACGCCACTTGTCGTACAGGGCGTCCTGGTCGCCGTCCTTCGTGTCGCCGCCGAGCAGCACGGCCGGCAGCGAGGACGCCTCCATGACGCGCGCGAGGTCGTCCGGGTCGTCGCTGTCGGGCACGGGCAGCTTGAGCCAGGTGTACGCGGAGGTGCCGCCGAGGCCCGAGGCGACGGCCACCGAGCGGACCACGGCGTCGGCGCTCAGATCGGGGCCGAGCGCGCCGGTCGCCGGGTCGCGGCGCACGAGGAACGGCTCGACGAACACCGGCAGCCGGTGCGCGGCCATCGCGTCGACCGCCCGCGCGGCGGAGTGCAGCGTCCGTACGGAGCCTTCGCCCGGGTCGTCGTAGTCGAGCCGCAGCAGCAGCTTGCCCGCGTCGAAGCGCAGGCGGCGCAGGTCCTCGGGCCGGTACCCGGTGAACCGGTCGTCCAGCTCGAAGGAGGCGCCCGCGAGCCCGCCCCGGTTCATCGAGCCGATGACGAGCTTGTCGTCGAGGGCGCCGAGCAGCAGCAGGTCGTCCAGGACGTCGGCGGAGGCGAGGACGCCGTCCACACCGGGCCGCTCCAGGGCGAGGCACAGCCGCCCGAGCAGATCGGCGCGGTCCGCCCTGGCGAGCCCCCGCTCCCCCGCGCCGAGCGCCCCGCGCGCGGGATGGTCGGCGGCCACGATCAGCAGCCGCCCGCCGCCGAAAGCGCCCCGCACACGCCGCGCGAGGGCGGCCCCGGCGACCCCCTCAGGCCCGACGGCCCGCGCCCGGGCGAGAGCCCCGAGATCCACCCCGCGCCCGTGGCCCGCCGAAGCCTCCGGCATCCCCGGCGCCCCGCGCTCTCCGGGAGCCGCCTCCACGCGCCCCGCGCGCAGCGCCGCCTCGATCTCGGGCGGGGTCGGCATCGCCGAGGAGCATTCCAGGCGGGAGGCGACGATCGCGCCCGCCGCGTTGGCGTACCGCATGACGCGCTCCAGGTCCCAGCCGCGCAGCAGGCCGAGGCAGAGCGCGCCGCCGAACGCGTCGCCCGCCCCCAGTCCGTTCAACACACGGACCGGCAGCGGCGGAACCCTCACCGTCTCCCCGCTCGGCCGCATCGCCAGCACCCCCTCCGGGCCCTGCTTGACGACGGCGAGTTCGAGCCCGTACGCCAACAACGCGCGGGCGGCGGCGCCGGGTTCCCGCTCACCGGTGGCGATCTCGACCTCGTCGAGGTTGCCGACGGCGACGGTCGCGTGCCGCAGCGCCTCCCGGTAGAACGGGCGGGCCGCCTCCGGGTCCGCCCAGAACATCGGCCGCCAGTCCAGATCGAACACCGTGTGCCCGCCCGCGTCCTCGCCCGAGCCGCCGGCGCCCCCGTTCTCGCCGCCACGCGCGCGTGCCCGGTGGGCGAGCGCGGCCAGCGTCGCGTCCCGGCTCGGCTGCGCGCTCAGGCCCGTACCGGTCATCCAGAACACGCGCGCCGCGCCGATCGCGTCGAGGTCGAGTTCGTGCGCGGCGATCTCCAGATCGGGCGCCTTGGGGCGGCGGTAGAAGTACAGCGGGAAGTCGTCCGGCGGGAAGACCTCGCAGAAGGTGACCGGCGTGGGCAGGCCGTCCACGGGCGTCACCCAGCGCGCGTCCACCCCGAACCGGCCCAGCTCGGCGCGGAGATAGTCGCCGAAGGGGTCGCGCCCGGTGCGGGTGACGGTCGCCGTCCGCAGCCCGAGCCGCGCCGCCGCCACCGCCACATTGGCCGAGGAGCCGCCGAGGAACTTGCCGAACGTGCTCACGTCCGCCAGCGACCGGCCCGCCTGGAGGGGATACAGGTCCACCCCGATCCGGCCCATGGTGATCAGATCGAGGTCGCTGCGGGCCATACGGCTTCCCTTCGGCGGCGGCGGCGAACGGGCATCGGGGCAGCAGGGGAACGCGGGCGGGCGGCACCGGCTCCCGGCCCGCCCGCTGCCAGGTCTAGCCCGGCCCACGCCCCCTGTCAACATTTTGTCCTGACATTCGGACCACGCCTTGACACCCCTCTCGGCCCGCGCCAAGGCTGGACGCATGACGACGCTGTCCCGCCGCATCCGCATCGGCTCGGCCCCCGACTCCTGGGGCGTCTGGTTCCCCGACGACCCCCGGCAGGTGCCCTGGCAGCGCTTCCTCGACGAGGTCGCCGAGGCCGGTTACGCGTGGATCGAGCTGGGCCCGTACGGCTATCTGCCGCGCGATCCGGACGTGCTGCGCGCCGAGACGGACCGGCGCGGGCTCCGCGTGTCGGCGGGCACGGTCTTCACCGCCCTGCACCACGGCCCGGCCGTCTGGGAGCGCACCTGGGAGCACGTCGCGTCCATCGCCGCGCTGACCCGGGACATGGGCGCCGAGCACCTCGTCGTCATCCCGTCCTTCTGGCGCGACGACAAGAGCGGCGAGGTCCTGGAGGACGACACGCTCAGCGCCGAGCAGTGGCGGTGGCTGGCCGAGGGCACCGAACGGCTGGGCCGCGAGGTGCGTGAGCGGTTCGGGCTGCGGATCGCCGTCCACCCGCACGCGGACACGCACATCGACACCGAGGAGAACGTGACGCGCCTCCTCGACGCCACCGACCCCGAACTCGTCGCGCTCTGCCTGGACACCGGGCATTACGCGTACTGCGGCGGCGACAGCGTCAAGCTGATCGAGACGTACGGGGAACGGCTCGGCTATCTGCATCTCAAGCAGGTCGACCCCCGCGTCCTCGCGGACGTACGGGCGGCGGGCACGCCCTTCGGACCGGCCGTCGCGCAGGGCGTGATGGTCGAACCACCGCAGGGCGTACCGGAGTTGGAGCCGGTGCTCGCGGCGGCGGCCGCGCTGGACGTGGATCTGTTCGCCATCGTCGAGCAGGACATGTACCCGTGCGATCCGGACCGCCCGCTGCCGGTGGCGCGCCGCACCAGGGGCTACCTGAGGTCGTGCGGTGTGTAGCACTATCGGCGGATGACCTCACGTGCCCCTCGCACGCCGGGTTCGCCCGGCCTCGTGACGCGCTCCTCCCGTGGCCCGTACGGGAGTTGGGAGTCCGTCACCGCCCGCCCGCACCCCCGGCTGCGGCCCGGCGTCCTCGGCTACCGGGGCTTCCGGCTCGACCTGCCGTCCCCGCGCGCCCGCCTGGAGGCACCGATCGGGGCGGTGACGCTGATGCTCGGCTTCCAGGGTTCCGTACGGATCACGGAGGCGTCAGGCGGCTGGGTCGGGGTGGGCCGGCGCCCGGCCGAACGCCCGGCGGGGCTGCGCTCGGTGGAGCTGTCGACGGTGCTGTCCGCGCTGACGACGACGTCCGTCCTCGGCGAGCATGACGGCCATCTGGCGGGCGTGGAGGTGCTGTTGACGCCCTGGGCCGCGTTCTCCCTCTTCGGTACGTCCCTGCACGAGCTGGCCCGCTGGAAGGTGGACCCGGACGATCTGGGCGGCCTTCCCGCCGGGGCCGTCGCCGAACTCACGTACCGGCTCGGCGCGTTGCCGACCTGGCGGGCGCGGTTCCAGCTCCTGGACACGGTGTTGGACCAGTGGGCGCAGGCGGGCCCCCGTCCCTGCGGCGGTACCGTACGCGCCTGGTACGCGCTGACGCACAGCGGCGGCACCCTGCCGGTGTCCGGCCTCGCGGAGCAGGCGGGCTGGGGCGTACGGCATCTGGAGAACCGCTTCCGGCAGCAGATCGGCCTGAGCCCGAAGGCGGCGGCGCGCGTGCTGCGGCTCCAGCGGGCGCGGCGGCTGCTGTGCGCGGGCAGCACGCAGGCGGAGACGGCGGCGGCGTGCGGCTACTACGACCAGGCGCATCTGAGCGGCGAGTTCAAGGCGATGACGGGGTGCACGCCCCGCGAATTCGCGCTCGCGCGCGGCATCCCCGAGCCGGGCGGTCCGCCCGCGAACGACCGGCTGGCCGGTGAGGCGACGAGCCTGGTACTGCGCCGCCCGGCCGCGTGAGCCCGGGCCTGTCCTTCGGATCACGCCGGGGTCGCGGGCCCTGGCACCGCACCCTGATCCGGCCTGACCCGAAGGAAAGGCCCTGACAGCGACTCCTGTCCGCTCTCGCCCCGGTTCATGCGTCTACGCGCCGCCCTCTTTGCATCATTCCCGTCACAAACGACCCCTTCCTGTCACACATGTCCGCCCTACGCGGGTTCTGCGTCACAGGCGTCTCACAGGCCCACGCTCCCCCACCCGCCCCTCGTTGTCGGGGCACAGGGTGGGTGATCGCCGGCGGCCACCCCCGAGCCGCCGCAGCGACGCCCGTCAGGGAGGAGCCACTCATGACCGACCGCAGGCTCTGGTCGTACAAGGAGATCGCCGCGCACATCCGGGTCCAGCCCGACACCGTGCGCTCGTATCGCAAGCACGGCCTGCTGCCGCCGCCGGACCACGTGGAGGGCGGCAAGCCCTACTGGTACGCCGACACGGTCAGAGCCTGGGTCGCCTCCCGCCCCCGCAACCGGGGCCGCGCCGGCGACTGACGGTCCGGGGGCCGTTCACCGCCCCGGTTCGACGACGGTGACGCCCGCGCCCGCCCTGCCGCCCATCGCGGCGAGCGCGGCGGGCGCCGCGTCCAGCGGCAGCACCGACGTGACGAGCCGGTCGGGCCGCAGCACCCCGGCGCGTACGAGTTCCAGCATGCCGGGGTAGGTGTGGGCGGCCATGCCGTGGCTGCCGAGCAGTTCCAGCTCCAGCGCGACGGCACGGCCGAGCGGCACGACGGGGTCCTCGGGCAGCAGCCCCACCTGCACGTGCCGGCCCCGGCGCCGCAGGCTCCGGACGGACGCGGCGCAGGTGACGGCGGCGCCCAGCGCGTCGAGGGACAGATGGGCGCCGCCGCCGGTGAGGTCCCGTACCGCCTCGGCCGCGTCGGGCACCGCGCCCGCGTCGACGGTCTCGGCGGCGCCGAACGCGCGGGCCAGTTCGAGGGCGGCGGGCGACACGTCCACCGCGACGACGCGGGCGCCGGCCGCCGCCGCGATCATCACCGCCGACAGGCCGACGCCGCCGCAGCCGTGCACCGCGACCCACTCCCCCGCCGCGAGCCGGCCCTGCTGCACGACCGCGCGATAGGCGGTGGCGAACCGGCAGCCGAGCCCGGCGGCCGTCGCGTACGCCATGTCGTCCGGCACCGCGACGAGGTTCACGTCGGCGTGGTCCAGGGCCACGTACCGCGCGAACGAGCCCCAGTGCGTGAAGCCGGGCTGCGTCTGCCGCTCGCACACCTGCTGGTCCCCGGCCGCGCACGCGGCGCACCGGCCGCACGCGCACACGAACGGCACGGTCACCCGGTCGCCCGCCCGCCACTCGCGCACGTCGGCGCCCGTCTCGACGACGACACCCGCGAGTTCGTGGCCCGGCACGTGCGGCAGGACGATGTCCGGGTCGTGGCCCTGCCAGCCGTGCCAGTCGCTGCGGCACAGGCCCGTCGCCTCGACCTGGACGACGACGCCGTGCGCCGCCGGCGCCGGGTCCGGCACCTCCCGTACCTCGGGAATCTCGCCGAACCGCTCGAACACCACGGCCCGCATGCCGTCCACCCCATCTCACTGACACCACCGGCGACTCTCGCCGCCCCACGCTAACCCCGCCCCTCCCGCACCCCCGTCCGGACTGCGGCATATCGGGACTGACCGTAGGATTCCGGCACATCGTCCGACGCCTGCGCCAAGCCAAGGGAAGCCGAGGGAAGCGACGTGAGCCACCCCCAGCCCTCCGGGGCGCCCCAGGCCCGTATCCCCCAGCAGCCACCGCCGCCCGGACCGCACATCCGGGCGGGCCTGTGGAAGCGGTGCCTGTGGTCGGGGCTCGCCCTGTGGGTGCTGACGGCGCTCGTCACGTACGCCACGAAGAACACGACCCTGCTGCCGACGCTGATCCTGCTCGGCAGCTTCCTCGCGCCGGCCGTCTTCGTGCTGTGGGCGTACGAGCGGCACGGCCGCGACCTCGGCGTCAGCCTGATCCTCGGCTGCTTCCTGGTGGGCGGGGTGCTCGGCGTGCTCGGCGCGTCGGTCATGGAGTATTACCTCGTCCACCCGTCCGTGTGGATGTTCGTCGCGGTCGGCCTGATCGAGGAGGCCGTGAAGCTGCTCGCCCTCATGTACGTGCTCCACCGCCATCCCCGGGTACGGGGACTGCGGGCGGGCCTGGTGCTCGGCGCGGCCGTCGGCTTCGGCTTCGCGGCGTTCGAGAGCGCGGGGTACGCGTTCAACGCGGCGGTCACCATGCAGGGCATCGACCTGCGCTCCCTGCTGGAGACGGAGGTGCTGCGCGGGCTGCTCGCCCCCTTCGGGCACGGGCTGTGGACGGCCGTCGCGGGCGCGGCCCTGCTCTCCTTCCGGCGGCCCGACGGGCGTTGGCGCCTCGCGGCGCCGGTGCTGGTGACGTACCTGGGCGTCTCGCTGCTGCACGCCCTGTGGGACTCGATGCACGGGATCGCGATCTGGCTGGTGGTACGGCTGACGACGACGGACCTGGACCGGTCGCTGTTCGCGGAGGGGTACATCCCCGCGCCGACCGACGCGCAGAAGCATCTGTTCACGTTGTTCTCGGTGGGCGGGCTCGTGCTCGTGTCGTTGGTCGGGCTGGCGTGGGCGCGGGCGCTGGCGCGGCGCGACCCCTCTTGGAAAAATACCCCCTAGGGGTATAGAGTCGAGTGCGTCGGGCGGTGCCGGGGGTACTCGGTTCCGAACGACGACCCACGGCCCTCTTCCCCAAGGAGAACGACATGAGCGCCCAGACCGAGCTGCCCCAGATCGACGCGGAGACCGGTGGCTCCTGCTGCGGCGGTGCCTGCCACTCGGGTGCGGAGGCGCCCGCGGCGGAGGGTGCCGTCACCACCGTGTACCAGGTCAAGGGGATGACGTGCGGCCACTGCGAGGGGGCCGTGGCGGGCGAGATCTCCGAGATCGCCGGGGTGTCGTCCGTGACGGCGGTTGCCGCGAGCGGTCAGGTGACGGTGGTCTCCGACGGCGTGCTTGACCGGGAGGCCGTGCGGGCGGCGGTCGATGAGGCCGGCTACGAACTCATCGACGAGGCCTGACCTCGCCCACTCCCTCACTTCCAGCGGGGGCCGCTCCCACCCCAAGGGGCGGCCCCTCCGGCATCCCGGCCAGCGCGCACCCCGGTGGGGCCAGGTCGCGCAGTTCCCCGCGCCCCTGGGTTGTCGTTCACCTGCGGCCCGGTGGGGGCTGGTCGCGCAGTTCCCCGCGCCCCTTCGGGGCACGACCGTGCGTGGTCATCTGCGGCCCGGTGGGGCTTCTCGCGCAGTTCCCCGCGCCCCTGAAGCATGCACTCCGTGCAGCTTCCCCCAGGGGGGAGGGTGCGACGCAGTCGCCCCTCCAGGGGCGCGGGGAACTGCGCGAGCAACCACGACGCGACCGTCAGACGGAGAACCCGCCCGGAGGGGCTGTCACCCAAGGGGCGCCGCCGGCCCGACAGGCCGTCAGATGAATCCCCGCCCCCACAAAGCGCCCCCGTGAGACCAGGAACACGGTCCCCCAAAAACACCCGCCCCCAAGAAAGGGTGGACCTCCACACAATCCACACGGCACAATTGCACCACGCTCACGCGGAGATCCGATATCCCCATATCGGACCTCCGCGTATACACGGGACACACGAGACATCCGCAAGAGACGCAGGTCACAGTGATCTGAACGTAACCCTTCGCAGGTCTCGTGAGTCTATGGAGGCGATGCAGAAACGTCTTGGGGGGCGTTTCCGTATCGGCCGAGCCCGTCTTGGGGGACGGACTCGACTGCGTTGGCCGGGGCACGTGCACCGGGGAGCTTGAGCGGCCCACCCGTACGTACACGTGCCCCCGGCAGCCCGACGCGACCACAGACGCCCGGCCGGATCCCGTGGGGGGAATCCGCACCGGGAAAAGGAAAGCGCCCCGACTGCCGGCCCGTGGGGGGACCGGCAGCGGGGCGCTTTCCGCTAACTGGAGCTAACTGGATCTGTGCGGGACCCAGCGGCAGGCGCGGCGAGCGTTCAGGCTCAGCGCTGCTCGACGGGGACGAAGTCCCGCTCGACGACGCCCGTGTAGATCTGGCGCGGGCGGCCGATGCGCGACCCCGGCTCCTTGATCATCTCGTGCCATTGCGCGATCCAGCCCGGAAGCCGGCCCAGCGCGAACAGCACGGTGAACATCTCGGTCGGGAAGCCCATGGCCCGGTAGATCAGGCCGGTGTAGAAGTCGACGTTCGGGTAGAGCTTGCGCTCGACGAAGTAGTCGTCGGCCAGCGCGTGCTCCTCCAGCTTGAGCGCGATGTCCAGCAGCTCGTCGGACTTGCCGAGCGCGGAGAGGACGTCGTGCGCCGCCGCCTTGATGATCTTCGCCCGGGGGTCGAAGTTCTTGTAGACGCGGTGCCCGAAGCCCATGAGCTTCACGCCGTCTTCCTTGTTCTTCACCTTGCGGATGAAGGTGTCGACGTCGCCGCCGGACGCCTGGATGCCTTCCAGCATCTCCAGCACCGACTGGTTGGCGCCACCGTGCAGCGGACCCCACAGCGCGGAGATGCCGGCGGAGATCGACGCGAACATGTTGGCCTGCGAGGAGCCGACCAGACGCACGGTGGACGTCGAACAGTTCTGCTCGTGGTCCGCGTGCAGGATGAGCAGCTTGTCCAGCGCGGAGACGACGACCGGGTCGAGGTCGTACTCGGCGGCCGGCACCGAGAAGGTCATGCGCAGGAAGTTCTCGACGTAACCGAGGTCGTTGCGCGGGTAGACCACCGGGTGGCCGACCGACTTCTTGTACGCGTACGCCGCGATCGTCGGAAGCTTGGCGAGCAGGCGGATCGTCGAGAGGTGACGCTGCTTCTCGTCGAACGGGTTGTGGCTGTCCTGGTAGAAGGTGGACAGCGCCGAGACCACGGACGACAGCATCGCCATCGGGTGGGCGTCACGCGGGAAGCCGTCGTAGAACCGCTTCACGTCCTCGTGGAGCAGGGTGTGCTGCGTGATCTCGTTCTTGAAGGTGGAGAGCTCGTCCACGGTGGGGAGCTCGCCGTTGATCAGCAGGTACGCCACCTCAAGGAAGGTGGAACGCTCGGCGAGCTGCTCGATCGGGTAGCCGCGGTAGCGGAGGATGCCCTCTTCGCCGTCGAGGTAGGTGATCGCGGATTTGTAGGCGGCGGTGTTGCCGTATCCGCTGTCGAGGGTCACCAGTCCTGTCTGGGCCCGGAGCTTCCCGATGTCGAAGCCCTTGTCGCCGACGGTGCTGTCGATCACCGGGTAGGTGTACTCGCCATCGCCGTACCGCAGTACTACAGAGTTGTCGCTCACGTCATCCCTCACCGACGTAGTGCCTCTTCTTCGAGGTGCCCTGACTGTCTCTACCATCCCCCACTTGGCCCAGCAGAGTGCACTCGGGGTCGGCCGTTAGGCCTATAGGCGGCACTCAGTGCCGCCAACCTGTTCATCCTGCCCCCTTCGCCCTGGTTCCGAAAGTGCCGTGTGAGCTTTGCGACGAATTTGATCGATCAAAATTTTCGAAGCTGCGCGCCGGCCAGCCGGAAGTCCAGGGCGGTGCAGCGCCTGCCCGCGGAAACGGTACGGACAGCCTGCCCCAGAGCCTTGCGCGAACCCACCAGGACGACCAGTTTCTTGGCCCGCGTCACCGCCGTGTAGAGCAGATTGCGCTGCAACATCATCCAGGCCCCGGTGGTGACCGGGATCACCACGCAGGGGTACTCGCTCCCCTGTGAGCGGTGGATGGTCACAGCGTAGGCATGGGCCAGCTCGTCCAGCTCGTCGAAGTCGTACGGCACTTCCTCGTCCTCGTCGGTGAGGACGGTGAGCCGCTGCTCGTCGGCGTCGAGGGAGGTGACGACGCCGACCGTCCCGTTGAACACGCCGTTCGCCCCCTTCTCGTAGTTGTTCCTGATCTGGGTGACTTTGTCGCCGACGCGGAAGACCCGGCCGCCGAACCGCTTCTCGGGCAGCTCGGGCCGGCCGGGGGTGATCGCCTGCTGGAGCAGTCCGTTGAGCGTGCCCGCGCCGGCCGGGCCGCGGTGCATGGGCGCGAGGACCTGCACGTCACGCCGCGGGTCGAGGCCGAAGCGTGCGGGCACCCGGCGGGCCGCGACGTCCACGGTGAGCCGGCCCGCGGCCTCCGTGTCCTCCTCGACGAACAGGAAGAAGTCCTTGAGGCCCTCGGTGAGCGGCGGCGCGCCCGCGTTGATCCGGTGCGCGTTCCGCACGACGCCCGACTCCTGGGCCTGGCGGAAGACGCGGGTCAGGCGCACGGCCGGTACGGGACCGCCCTCGGCGAGCAGATCGCGCAGCACCTCGCCCGCGCCGACGCTCGGCAACTGGTCCACGTCCCCGACGAACAGCAGGTGCGCGCCGGGCGGGACGGCCTTCACCAGCTTGTTCGCCAGCAGCAGGTCGAGCATCGACGCCTCGTCCACGACGACGAGGTCCGCGTCGAGCGGCCGGTCCTTGTCGTACGCGGCGTCGCCGCCCGGCTTCAGCTCGAGCAGGCGGTGCACGGTGGAGGCGTCGGCGCCGGTCAGCTCGGCGAGCCGCTTGGCGGCGCGGCCGGTCGGCGCGGCGAGCACGACCTTGGCGCGCTTGGCGCGGGCCAGCTCCACGATCGAGCGGACGGTGAACGACTTGCCGCAGCCCGGCCCGCCGGTGAGCACCGCGACCTTCCGGGTGAGCGCGAGCCGCACCGCCTCCTCCTGCTCGGGCGCGAGGTCGGTGCCGGTGCGCTCGGCGAGCCAGGCCAGCGCCTTGTCCCAGGCCACGTCGCGGAAGGCGGGCATGCGGTCCTCGTCGGCGCGCAGCAGCCGCGACACCTGGGCGGCGAGCGAGAGTTCGGCGCGGTGGAAGGGGACGAGGTAGACGGCGGTCACCGGCGTCACGCCGTCCTCGCCGGGCACTTCTTCCCGTACGACACCGGGCTCGCCGGACTCCTCGTCGGGCAGCGCCAGTTCGGCCAGGCAGTCGATGACCAGGCCCGTGTCGACCTGGAGCAGCTTGACCGCGTCGGCGATGAGCCGCTCCTCGGGCAGGAAGCAGTGGCCCTGGTCGGTCGACTGCGAAAGGGCGTACTGGAGACCGGCCTTGACGCGCTCGGGGCTGTCGTGCGGGATGCCGACGGCGCGGGCGATGCGGTCGGCGGTGAGGAAGCCGATGCCCCACACGTCGGAGGCGAGCCGGTAGGGGCGGTTCTTCACCACGGAGATGGAGGCGTCCCCGTACTTCTTGTAGATGCGTACGGCGATGGAGGTGGAGACCTCGACGCTCTGGAGGAAGACCATCACCTCCTTGATCGCCTTCTGCTCCTCCCACGCGTCGGCGATCTTCTTGGTGCGCTTGGGGCCGAGGCCGGGCACTTCGATGAGGCGCTTCGGCTCCTGCTCGATGATGTCCAGGGTGTCGAGCCCGAAGTGCTGGGTGATGCGATCGGCGAAGACCGGGCCGATGCCCTTGACCAGGCCGGATCCGAGGTAGCGGCGGATGCCCTGGATGGTGGCGGGCAGCACCGTCACATAGTTCTCCACGGTGAACTGCTTGCCGTACTGCGGGTGCGAGCCCCAACGCCCCTCCATCCGCAGCGACTCACCCACCTGCGCGCCGAGCAGCGCGCCGACGACCGTGAGCAGATCGCCCGCGCCTCTGCCGGTGTCGACGCGCGCGACCGTGTACCCCGTCTCCTCGTTGGCGTACGTGATCCTTTCGAGGACCCCCTCGACCACCGCCATCGGGCGCGCCGCCGCTTGGTTGGACATGATCCGACGGTAGCGCCCGCCACTGACAGCGGGGCGGACGGGCGCATGCGGTGCCCCAGGCCGCCGGGCAACTTGATGGTTCGCGCGGCCAGTTGAGCGGGCCACCGACCAGGGGAGGGTTACCGCGGGTAGGGGTGGGCGTGGCCGAATCGAGACGTTCAGGACGACCGTGTTGTACGTCTTTGCCCATGCCGTCTGCGATGTGGCTGATGAGGCGCGTGGAGACGGATTGACAGGCGAGAAAGGCTCATTGAAGCTTCTACCTGTTCCCGGGTTCCGACCGGCCCGGCACCCTTCCACGACTTCCGGCTGTGCTCCCGGCCGCGCGCGCTGACCTGCGCGCGGCCGGATCCCCCGCACGCTCGCCCGGGGTCCCCCGATGTCCGCGCCACGCCCGTACGGGCCGCGCCGCGCCCGGGGCGAGAAGCGCGCCGCGTCCGCCGACGAGCCCTCCATCTTGCTCCAAGGGGGTACGCGCCATGACTCGGCGCATCGCCATCCGCCTCGCCGGCACCACGGCCTCGGCCGCGCTTCTCGCCCTGTCCGCCGCCGGTGTGGCCGCGGCTCACGGCGGCGGCCACGGCTGGAAGAACTCCGACAGCACGTACGAGTCGCAGCACACCGGGCCCGGCACCGCCGCGCCGTCGGACAAGTGCGTGTTCTCGGCGGACGGTTCGTCCTGGACCGGGCGTCCGGGGCTGCGGGACATAGCGCCCGACGCGAGCGGCAAGATCAGCCTCCAGGTCAAGGGCGACGGCAGCACCTGCACCGTCTCCCTCGCCTCCTACCTGGCGCACGGCGCGACCTTCGACGACGGCGGCGTGCAGCAGCTCGTCGACCACGCGTCGGTGTCGGTCGGCGCGGGCGAGACGGGCACGCTGACCATCGCCGTGCCGGACGCGGTCTGCTTCGCGCAGCTCGACCTGTACCGCGGCACGACCATCTTCGACGGCAAGGAGGGCGACGGCCACGGGCCCGTCCCCGCCGCCGGCAAGCCGGTGATCGGCAGCGCGCTCATCGCCTCCTGGAACGGCCCGTCGGAGGGCGGCACCGACTGCATCTCCAACCCGCCGAAGCAGACGGAGGAGCCGTCCGCGTCGCCGTCCTCCCCCGCGCCGGGCGGTGAGGCGTCGACGCCGGCCACGGACGCGCCGTCCGCGTCGGCCTCCGTCCCCGGTGACAAGCCGAGCGAGCCCGTCGGGTCCGGGACCCCGTCTCCCGTGTCGTCCGCGTCGCCCTCCGCGCCCTCGTCGTCGGCTTCCCCGGCGGCCGGTACGGGGGGCCAGGGCGGTGACGGTGACCTGGCGCAGACCGGTGCGGACAACACCGGGGTGCTGGTCGGGGGTGCGGCTGCGCTGCTCGCGGTCGGGGGCGGGGCCGTGTTCGTGGCCCGGCGCAAGGCGTCCGCTCGGCGCGCCTGACCTTTCGCCTCTCCGGCGCGGGTGCGGTTGAGCCCCGTACGGCTGTCCCCTTCAAGGGGGTTGCTGTACGGGGCTTTCCCTTACGGGGGGTCTTTCTCGGCGGGGCTGAATGTGACGTGCGCGGTTCCTCGCGCCCCTGGGGGGGGGAGACTCCGGGGCTTTGAACTGGGCGGGGTCCTAGCTGATGTGCGCGGTTCCTCGCGCCCCTGGGGGGGTGGGGCTCCGGGGTTTATCGGTGGGCGGGGTCGAAGGTGATGTGCGCGGTTCCTCGCGCCCCTGGAGGGGGTTGGGGGCGTCCCGAGAGGGTCGGTTCGGTTAATTCGGGCGGGGGGTGGGGGGTGTGGGGTTTTATGGGCGCGTCTTTTGCGCTCACCGAAACGGAGTTTCTCGCCATGTCCGATATGACAACTCCCCCCGCCCCCGGCCCTCGTGACGTCCTGGTCCGCTATCGGCAGGCGATGCGCGACATGTCCGCGGACGACCTCGCGGACCTGTACGCGGCCGACGCCGTGCACGAGTTCCCGTTCCTCTTCCCCGGGATGCCCGAGCGGTACCGGGGGCGCGAGGAGATCCGGGCGGGTTACCGGGCGGCCTGGGGCGCGAGCCCGGCGCGGCCCGAGGAGATCCGCGAAGTCGCCGTGCACGGGAGCACCGACCCGGAGGTGATCGTCGTCGAGCAGACCGTCTCGGGGACGGTGACGACGACCGGTCGGCCCTTCGCGTTCCCGGGGCTGCTCGTGATGCGGGTGCGCGATGGCGAGATCACGCATGTCCGCGACTACATGGACGGGCTCGGCGTGGCCCACGCGATGGACCGGCTGCCGGCGGTGACCGCCGCCCTCACCAAGCGCGCCTGAACCGGCCGCTGCTCAGGCGCGGTCGTGGAGGGTGACGTGGTAGCCGTCGGGGTCGGCGAACGTGAAGGTGCGGCCGAAGGGCCCGTCGACGGGCGCGGAGACGATGGTGTGGCCGTCGGCGGCGAGCGCGTCGTGGATGTCCTGGACGTCGGTGGCGTGGAGCCAGATCGCGGCGCCGACGCCGGGGCGTGCGCCGGAGTCGAGGTCGGTGCCGGGGACGACCTCGCGCAGCGCGAACGCGATCGGCTTCGTCTCGAAGACGACGGCGTGCGGAGGGCCGGCCGGCGAACGGACGAGACCGAGGTACTGCTCGTAGAACGCCTGCGAGACGTCGAGGTCGCGAGCCTGGAGCGAGATGAAGTCGGGGCCGGTGGCGGGCATGGTGATGCTCCTTCTCTCCGTGTCAGAATCCTGACACGAACCACCGTATGTCAGAATCCTGACATGAGTCAAAGCGGCGACGGCATCCACCTCGACACCTCCCTGGGCTATCTGCTGAAGGAGGCGTCGAGTGCTCTGCGTACGGCCATGGAGGAGGTGCTGCGGCCGCTCGGGATGAACGTGACGCGCTACTCGTGCCTCGAACTGCTCGCGCAGCGGCCCGGCCTGTCCAACTCCGAGCTGGCGCGCGGGGCGTTCGTGACACGGCAGTCGATGAACACGCTGCTTCAGGCGCTGGAGCGGGAGGGGCTGGTGACGCGGCCGGCGGAGGCGCGCGTCGGCAAGATCCTCCCCGCGCGGCTCACGCCGCTCGGCCGGCAGGCACTCCGGCAGGCGTCCGAGGCGGTCCGCTCGGTCGAACTGAGGATGCTGGCGGGCCTGACCGAACCCGAACAGGCGGCCACCCTGCGCGCCCTGCGCAGCATGACGAACTCCCTCCGGGAAGGGACAGCGGACGACGACCTCTAGTTTCCGGGCCCACGCCTGACTGTTCGCGTCAGTGCAGGCCCCGGTGCGTGGACCACTGGGTCGCCGCCTGGGTGGCCGCCGCTTCGATGAGTGCCGTCAGTTCGGGGGTGTCGGGGGCGGGGAACGAGACGTAGGCGCCCCGGCCGCCCGCGACCGGCCTGCCGTACGCCTTCACGGCGAGGTGGCCGTCGGGGAGGAGCCGGACGTTGAGCGTGGTCAGCGTGTACGTCTCACCGCGCCGGGTGTCCGTCCAGCGGAGTTCCTCCGGGACCGCCACGTTGATCGCCAGGGCGCTGACTTCCGGGGCCGGGTCGTTGCTCATCGGCGGATGCTCTCACGTCCGGAGAGCGTCCGGTTCCGGGCGGCTCTAGACGCCGCCCATCGGCTCGACGTCGACCTTCGTCGGGGTGCCCCAGACGCGGACCACCTCGTAGTCCGTGAACTCGTGCACCAAGCGGTACGCCATCGCCGCGTCGGGGCGCCTGCGCTGTGCCGCCAGATAGAGGTCCGCCTCGCGGCGGTCGTGGCGGGGCGTGCCGCACAGCTGCCAGACCTGGCCCGTCCACATCTCCGGGATCCAGCGCTGCTGCGGCTGCGGCCGGTCCTCGCGCGTCCCGTACCGGGACATCACCGCCTGCCGCGCCCCCCGCGCGGGGCCCGGCCCTCCCCCGTACTCGGCGCGGCGGGCCTGCCGGCGGCGTGTCTCGCAGAGCAGGCAGAGGTCGGGGGCCGACTCGTCCACCGCGCCCTGCGGGTGCTCCGGGCAGCGGGTCGTGGGGGCGGCACCCGTGACCGTGTCGTCTAGCAGTTCCAGGGCGCGCTTCACGTCGCCGCGGACCTCGTGGAGCTTGGCGTCCGACGTGTCGCCGCTCAGGCCCTCGCCGTGCTCGCCGAGCAGGCGCAGGGCGCGGCCCAGTGCGGTGAGCTGCGCGTGGTTCACGGTCTCGTACTCCGTCCGTCTTCTACATCCCGCGGTCCATGGTCCAACACCCCCACGATCCCACGCCCCACCGACAACCCCGGCACGGCTCCTCAATCGCCGGAGAGGCTGGAAGCACGCGCCGAGGCCAGCCCCCTCAGGGGCGCGGGGAACTGCGCGCCCAGCCACGACGCACCCGGCACTCTGGGGCGCCACCCCAGCCCCCGGCCCCTCAATCGCCGGAGGGGCTGGGAGTTGGCGCTGAGGTCAGCCCCGTAAGGGGCGCGGGGAACTGCGCGAGAAGCCCCACCGGGGCTGCACCCGAGGTACAACCTTCACGCACCCGGCGCTGGGGTGCCGCCTTGCCCACCCGTGCCGCCCCAGGCGGCAGACTGCCCAAGGCGGCGGGGCGCCTGAGAAGTACCGGGGCTGACAGCCCCCTCAGGGGCGCGGGGAACTGCGCGACCAGCCACGACCACGCCCGTCCCCGGCACCGACAGTCCCATTCATCACGATCCGGTCACGACAAGTGGAACCCCCCTTGCCAGCAACCCGTGTAATCGATTCCAATCCTCCGTGTAATCGATTCCACGCACATGTGCGCCAGCACCGCCCCACATGAGTACAACCGGCAAGCGGAAGCGAAAGAGGTGGCCCGCGATGGCGAGCATCAAGGATGTCGCGGCGGCGGCCGGAGTGTCGGTCGCCACCGTCTCGCGCGTCCTGAACAGCCACCCCTCGGTCAGCCCCGACGCCCGCACCCGCGTCCTCGCCGCCGTCGAGACGCTCGGCTACCGGCCCAACGCCGTCGCCCGCTCCCTGCGCACCGACCAGACCCGCACCCTCGGCCTCGTCATCAGCGACGTGCTGAACCCGTACTTCACCGAGCTGGCGCGGTCCGTCGAGGAAGAGGCCCGTTCGCTCGGGTACAGCGTGATCATCGGGAACGCCGACGAGCGGCCCGACCTCCAGGACCACCACGTCCAGAACCTGCTGGACCGCCGCATCGACGGCCTGCTCGTCTCCCCCACCGACGGCGGCTCCCCGCTGATGCTCGCCGCCGCGCGCGCGGGCACGCCGATGGTCTTCGTCGACCGCTGGATCCCCGGCGTCGACGTGCCCGTCGTGCGGTCCGAGGGGCGGGCGGCCGTCGCGGACCTCGTCGCCCATCTGCACGGCCTCGGTCACCGCAGGCTCGCCATCATCGCGGGCCCGGCGGCGACCACGACGGGCAGCGAGCGCGTCGCCGCGTTCCGGGAGGCGCTCGCCTCGTACGACATCGAGCTGCCCGACGTCTACATCGGGCAGGGCGACTTCCAGGCCGACAGCGGGCGCCGGGTCACCGAGGGGTTCCTCGACCTGCCCGAGCCGCCGCAGGTCGTCTTCGCGGCCGACAACCTCATGGCGCTGGGCGCGCTCGACGCCGTACGCGCGCGCGGGCTGCGCGTACCGGACGATCTCGCGCTCGCCGCGTTCGACGACATCCCCTGGTTCGTGCACACCGACCCGCCCGTCACCGCCATCGCGCAGCCCACCAAGGAGCTGGGCCGGGCGGCCGTGCGGGCGCTCGTGGACCGCATCGAGGGCCGGACGCCCGAGTCGGTGACCCTGCCCGCCCATCTGATCGTCCGCCGCTCTTGCGGCGAACCCCGTGAACCGCGTACCTCGACGGAGAGGAGCAACCGGTGAGCAACCCGGACGAGTTGCTGCGTATCGAAGGGATACGGAAGACCTTCCCCGGCGTGGTCGCGCTCGACAGCGTCGACTTCGACCTGCGCAGGGGCGAGGTGCACGTCCTGCTCGGTGAGAACGGGGCCGGCAAGAGCACGCTGATCAAGATGCTCTCCGGCGCCTACACGCCCGACGAGGGGCGCGTCGTCGTGGGCGGCGAGCAGGTCCGTATCCAGGGCGCGCAGGACGCCGAACGGCTCGGTATCGCGACGATCTACCAGGAGTTCAACCTCGTACCCGACCTCACGGTCGCCGAGAACATCTTCCTGGGCCGCCAGCCGCGCCGCTTCGGTCTCATCGACCGCAAGAAGATGGAGGCGGACGCGGAGGCGCTCCTCGCGCGCGTGGGCGTCGACGTGTCACCACGCGCGCGTGTACGCGAACTGGGCATCGCCCGCCTCCAGATGGTGGAGATCGCCAAGGCGCTCAGCCTCGACGCGCGCGTGCTGATCATGGACGAGCCGACGGCCGTGCTGACCTCCGAGGAGGTCGACAAGCTGTTCGCCATCGTGCGGGCGCTGCGCGCGGACGGTGTCGGCGTCGTCTTCATCACGCACCACCTGGAGGAGATCGCGGCGCTCGGCGACCGGGTCACCGTGATCCGCGACGGCCGCAGCGTCGGCCAGGTCCCCGCGACGACGGCCGAGGACGAGCTGGTCCGCCTGATGGTGGGCCGGTCCATCGCGCAGCAGTACCCGCGCGAGCGGCCCGAGACCGGCGAGCCGCTGCTCAGGGTCGAGGGGCTGACCCGCGACGGCGTCTTCCACGACGTGAGCTTCGAGGTGCGCGCCGGTGAGGTCGTCGGCATCGCCGGCCTGGTCGGCGCGGGCCGCACCGAGGTCGTGCGGGCGGTGTTCGGCGCCGACCCCTACGACGCCGGTTCGGTGGAGGTCGCGGGCGCGCGGCTGCCCCGTAACGACGTGAACGCGGCGATGGGCGCGGGCGTCGGCCTGGTGCCCGAGGACCGCAAGGGGCAGGGCCTGGTGCTCGACCAGTCCGTCGCCGAGAACCTGGGGCTCGTGACGATGCGGGCCGCGACGCGCGGCGGGCTCGTCGACCTCAAGGGCCAGTACACGGCGGCCGAGCGGATCGCGGGGCAGCTCGGGGTGCGGATGGCCGGGCTCGGCCAGCACGTGCGCACGCTGTCCGGCGGCAACCAGCAGAAGGTCGTCATCGGCAAGTGGCTGCTCGCGGACGTCAAGGTGCTGATCCTCGACGAGCCGACGCGCGGTATCGACGTCGGCGCGAAGGTCGAGATCTACCAGCTCGTCAACGAGCTGACGGCCGCCGGGCACGCCGTCCTCATGATCTCCAGCGATCTGCCCGAGGTCCTCGGCATGAGCGACCGCGTCCTCGTCATGGCGCAGGGCCGGATCGCCGGTGAACTCGCCGCCGCCGACGCCACGCAGGACTCCGTGATGGCGCTCGCCGTCAGCAACCAGAACAGCGCCTTCGAGGAGGAGGGCTCCCGTGACCACTGACACCGTCAAGAACACACCGGCCAAGAACGGGAGCCTGCTGCGGCTGCTCCTCGACAACGGCGCGCTGACCGCGCTCGTCGTCCTCGTCATCGCCATGTCGCTGCTCTCCGGCGACTTCCTCACCACGCAGAACCTGCTGAACGTGGGCGTGCAGGCGGCCGTCACCGCCATCCTCGCGTTCGGTGTCACCTTCGTCATCGTCTCGGCGGGCATCGACCTGTCGGTGGGTTCGGTGGCGGCCCTGTCCGCGACGGTCCTCGCGTGGGCGGCGACCAGCGAGGGCGTGCCGGTCGTCATAGCCGTCCTGCTCGCCGTCGTGACCGGCGTCGCCTGCGGCCTCGTCAACGGTGCGCTCATCTCGTACGGGAAGCTGCCGCCGTTCATCGCCACGCTCGCCATGCTGTCGGTGGGCCGGGGCCTCTCGCTCGTCATCTCGCAGGGCTCGCCGATCCCCTTCCCCGGCTCGGTGTCGCGGCTCGGTGACACGCTCGGCGGCTGGCTGCCGGTGCCGGTGATCGTGATGGTCGTCATGGGCGTGATCACGGCGGTGGTCCTGGCCCGTACGTTCATCGGCCGCTCGATGTACGCGATCGGCGGCAACGAGGAGGCGGCCCGGCTGTCCGGGCTGCGCGTGAAGCGGCAGAAGCTCGTCATCTACGGCCTGTCGGGCCTGTTCGCGGCGGTCGCCGGCATCGTCCTCGCCTCCCGGCTCTCCTCCGCGCAGCCGCAGGCCGCGCAGGGGTACGAGCTGGACGCCATCGCCGCTGTCGTCATCGGCGGCGCCTCGCTCGCGGGCGGGGTCGGCAAGGCGTCGGGCACGTTCATCGGCGCGCTGATCCTCGCGGTGCTGCGCAACGGGCTGAACCTGCTGTCGGTGTCCGCGTTCTGGCAGCAGGTCGTCATCGGCGTCGTCATCGCGCTGGCCGTGCTCCTCGACACCGCGCGCCGCAAGGCCGGCGCCACGCCCACGGCGGCCGGCGCGGGGTCTGGCGGGCCGAGGCAGCGGATGCAGTACCTGATCGCGGCCGTGGTCGCGGCGGCGATCGTCGGCGGGCTCGCGCTGTGGAACAACACGGGCTCCTCGGGCGGTTCGAAGGACCTCAAGCTCGGCATGGCCGTCTCCACTCTCAACAACCCGTTCTTCACGGAGATGCGGGCGGGCGCGCAGGCCGAGGCGAAGAAGGAGGGCGTGGAGCTGACCGTCACCGACGCGCAGAACGACGCCTCCCAGCAGGCCAACCAGTTGCAGAACTTCACCAGCGAGGGCATGGGCGCGGTCATCGTCAACCCGGTGGACTCCGACGCGGTCGGCCCGTCGGTGCGCGGCGCGAACAAGGCGGACATCCCCGTCGTCGCCGCCGACCGAGGCGTCAACAAGGCGAAGACGGCGACGCTGGTCGCCTCCGACAACGTCGCGGGCGGCAAGCAGGCCGCGAAGACCCTCGCGGACAAGCTCGGCGGCAAGGGCACCATCGTCGTCCTCCAGGGCCAGGCCGGCACGTCCGCGAGCCGGGAGCGCGGCGCCGGGTTCGCCGCCGGGATCAAGCGGTTCCCCGGCATCAAGGTCGTCGCCAAGCAGCCCGCGGACTTCGACCGCACCAAGGGCCTGGACGTCATGACGAACCTGCTCCAGTCGCACCCCGGCATCGACGGCGTGTTCGCGGAGAACGACGAGATGGCGCTCGGCGCGATCAAGGCGCTCGGCGCGAAGGCCGGCAAGTCCGTCACCGTCGTCGGCTTCGACGGCACCCCCGACGGCTTCAAGGCGGTCGAGGCGGGCACGCTGTACGCGTCCGTCGCCCAGCAGCCGCGCGAACTCGGCAGGATGGCCGTGCGGAACGCGATCGAGGCGGCCCGCGACAAGAAGATCCCCGGCGCGGTCAAGGTGCCCGTGAAGGTCGTCACCGCGAAGAACGTCGCCGACTTCGGGTGAGCGCGCCCCCGTACCCTCTGGGGCGACGTACGAAGAAAGGCTCAGCATGAACACGTACGACCTCCTTGTCGTCGGGTCGGCCAACGCGGATCTCGTCGTGGGCGTCGAGCGGCGCCCCGGCGCGGGCGAGACCGTCCTCGGCTCCGACCTGGCCGTCCACCCCGGCGGCAAGGGCGCCAACCAGGCGGTCGCCGCGGCCCGGCTCGGCGCGCGTACGGCACTGCTCGCGCGGGTCGGTGACGACGGGCACGGGCGGCTGCTGCGGGAGTCGCTCGACTCGGCGGGCGTCGACACGTCCGGCGTCCTGACCGGCGGCGCGCCGACCGGTGTCGCGCTGATCACCGTCGACCCGTCCGGCGACAACTCCATCGTGGTGTCGCCGGGCGCGAACGGGCGGCTGACGCCGGACGACGTACGGGAGGCGGGGGCGCTGTTCGCCGGGGCGAAGGTGGTCTCGGTGATGCTGGAGATCCCCCTGGAGACGGTCGCGGAGGTCGCCCGTTCGGTGCCCGAGGGCGCCCGGCTCGTGCTCAACCCGTCGCCGCCCGCGCCGCTGCCGGACGAGGTGCTCGCCGCGTGCGATCCGCTCATCGTCAACGAGCACGAGGCGAAGGTCGTCCTCGGTACGGATCCGGGGTCCGGGCCGGAGGAGTGGGCGCGGCGGCTGCTGGCGCTCGGGCCGCGGTCCGTCGTGGTGACGCTCGGCGCGGAGGGCGCGCTCGTCGCGGACGCGTCCGGTGCGGTACGGGTGCCCGCGGTGCGGGTGAAGGCCGTCGACACGACGGGTGCGGGCGACGCGTTCACCGCTGCGCTGGCGTGGCGGCTCGGGGGCGGGGCGGCTCTCGCGGACGCCGCCGCGTATGCCGCGCGGGTCGGGGCCGCCGCCGTCACCAAGGAAGGGGCGCAGGCGTCCTATCCGACCGCCGAGGAGGTCGGCTCGCTGTGAAGAAGTCCGGCATCCTCAACCGTCATCTCGCGGGCGCGATCGCGGAGTTGGGGCACGGGGACGGGGTGCTCGTGTGCGACGCGGGCCTTCCGGTGCCGGCCGTCGGGCCGCGGGTCGTGGATCTGGCGTTCCGGGCGGGCGTGCCGGGGTTCTGCGAGGTGCTGGACGGGCTGCTCGACGAGTTGGTCGTGGAGGGCGGGGTCGCCGCCGGTGAGGTACGTGCCGTCAACCCTTCCGTCGCCGGGGTGTTGGAGGCGCGGCTTCCTCGCGTGGAGTACGTCTCGCATGAGGAGTTGAAGGGGCTCGCGGGGGCGGCTCGGCTCGTCGTCCGCACGGGGGAGGCTTCGCCGTTCGCCAATGTGCTGCTTCGGTGCGGGGTGTTTTTCTGACGGGTGGTGTGTGAGGGGCGCTTCGAGGGGCCCGGGCCGTGCTTCCTACGGTCCGGGCCCCTCGGGCCCTTCCCCCTCGTCGCCGGGGTTCTCGATCCCCCCAGATCCCCTCCCCAGAACCTCCGGCACGACGTAGACCCTCCGGGTGGCGGGATGGTTGTACGCCCCGCCCGACGAATATTTCCCTACGGGGATTCTGGGGGGGCGGGGTCGCTACCGCGCGGGGTTCGCCAAGTCCGGGCCCGTCGTGGCCGCTCGCGCAGTTCCCCGCGCCCCTGGGTAGGACTGGGTAGGTGGGTGGCCCCGGCCGGTGGACATCCCCGACTCTCGTCGTGGCTGAGCGCGCAGTTCCCCGCGCCCCTGGAGGGGCGACTGCGTCGCACCCTCCCCCCGGAGGGGAACGGGGCTCCGCCCCTGGGAAGCTGGGGCGGAGCCCCGCTTCCGTCTGGGGGAAGCTGCACGAAGTGCATGCTTCAGGGGCGCGGGGAACTGCGCGACCAGCCCCCACCGCGCCGCAGACGACTACGCACCGTAGTGCCCCGATAGGGGCGCGGGGAACTGCGCGAGAAGCCCCACCGGCCCGCAGAAAACTACGCACGGTAGTGCCCCGATAGGGGCGCGGGGAACTGCGCGGGCGGTACTGCAAGCGGCCTCCGCCTGATGGCGCCTCCCGGCGAAGGGGGCCTCAGCGGATCGCGTTGAACGCCGAGATCGTTTCCGTCAGCACCGCCCGACCAGGCCGCTCCCACAACCCCGAGTTGAAAAGCTCGACCTCCACGGCCCCGGCGTACCCGTGCCCGTCCAGCAAGTCCCACCAGTACCGCAGGTCCACACTCCCCTCCCCCAACTGCCCCCGCCCCTCAAGCACCCCGGCCGGCAGGGGCGTCACCCAGTCGGCAAGCTGAAACGTGGCGATCCGCCCCCCACCCGCCGCCCGCGCGACCTCCGCCTCCGCCCGCTCGTCCCACCACACGTGGTACGTGTCGACGCACACCCCCACCTGCCCGGCGGGGAACCGCTCCGCGATGTCCAGCGCCTGCCCCAGCGTGGACACCACGCACCGGTCGGACGCGAACATCGGATGCAGCGGCTCGATCGCCAGCCGCACCCCGCATTCGGCGGCGTACGGGGCGAGTTCACCGAGCGCGTCGGCGACCCGCTCCCGCGCCCCGGCGAGGTCGCGGGACCCGGCGGGCAGCCCCCCGGAGACGAGGACGAGGATGTCGGTGCCGAGGGTGGCCGCCTCGTCCACGGCCCGTTTGTTGTCCGCGACGGCCCGCGCCCGCTCCCCCGCGTCGATCGCCGTGAGGAACCCGCCCCGGCAGTGCGTGGAGACGGACAGGTCCGCCTCGCGGAGCAGACGCGCGGCGGCCTCGACCCCGTACGCCTGGACGGGCTCGCGCCAGGTCCCCACGTACTGGACGCCGAACTCGACGCAGGCGGCGACGAGTTCGGGCGGGCTGAGCTGCTTGACCGTCATCTGGTTGAGGGAGAAGCGCGGGTGGGCTCTCACGGTCATCCTTCCACTCCGTGCACGGCGAGCAGGTTCCTCATACGGGCTTCGGCGAGCGCCGGGTCGGGGAACAGCCCGAGCCGGTCGGCGAGTTCGTAGGCCCGGGCGAGGTGCGGCAGGGAGCGGGCGGACTGGAGGCCGCCGACCATCGTGAAGTGGTCCTGGTGCCCGGCGAGCCAGGCCAGCAGGACGACCCCGGTCTTGTAGTAGCGGGTCGGCGCCTGGAAGAGATGGCGGGACAACTCGACGGTGGGGTCGAGGAGTTCACGGAAGCCGGTCGTGTCGCCGGTGTCCAGGACGCGTACGGCGTGGGCCGCGAGCGGTCCGAGCGGGTCGAAGATGCCGAGCAGGGCGTGGCTGAAGCCGTGCGCGTCGCCCGCGATCAGCTCGGGGTAGTGGAAGTCGTCGCCGGTGTAGCAGCGCACGCCGTCCGGCAGGCGGCGGCGCAGCTCGACCTCGCGGCGGGCGTCGAGGAGGGAGACCTTGATGCCGTCGACCTTGTCGGGGTGCGCGGCGATGACGTCGAGGAACGTCTCGGTGGCGGCATCGAGGTCGGCGGAGCCCCAGTAGCCGTCGAGCGCCGGGTCGAACATGGGCCCGAGCCAGTGCAGGACGACGGGTTCGGCGGCCTGGCGCAGCAGGTGCCCGTACACGTCGAGGTAGTCCTCGGGCCCCTTCGCCACCGCCGCGAGGGCGCGCGACGCCATGAGGACGGCCCGCGCGCCGGTGGACTCGACGAGCGCGAGCTGTTCCTCGTACGCGGCCTTCACCTCGGCCAGATCCCGTGCGGGCGCGGTCAGTTGGTCGGTGCCGGCGCCGCAGGCGATGCGTCCGCCGACGGCCTCGGCCTCGGCTGCGGAGCGGCGGACGAGTTCGGCGGCGCCCGCCCAGTCGAGGCCCATGCCGCGCTGCGCGGTGTCCATCGCCTCGGCGACCCCGAGGCCGTGGGACCACAGGTGGCGGCGGAAGGCGAGGGTGGCGTCCCAGTCGACGGCGGCGGGCCCGCCCGGGTGCGTGTCGGCGAACGGGTCGGCGACGACATGCGCGGCGGAGTACACGACGCGGGAGGCGGGCGGCGCGCCGGGCGCGAGGGCGAGGGGCTGGTCGCGCGGCTCGTAGGCGTACAACGCCCCGTCCGCGCCCGGGAGTCGGAGGGTCACAGCGCGATCTCCGGGACGTCGAGGCGGCGGCCCTCGGCGGACGACTTCAGGCCCAGCTCCGCGAGTTGGACGCCGCGCGCCCCGGCGAGCAGGTCCCAGCGGTAGGGGGCGTCGGCGTAGACGTGCTTGAGGAACAGTTCCCACTGCGTCTTGAAGCCGTTGTCGTACGTGGCGTTGTCGGGGACCTCCTGCCACTGCTCGCGGAAGGAGTGGGTGGCGGGGATGTCGGGGTTCCACACGGGCTTCGGGGTCGTCGCGCGGTGCTGGACGCGGCAGTCGCGCAGTCCGGCGACGGCGGAGCCCTCGGTGCCGTCGACCTGGAACTCCACGAGTTCGTCGCGGTGGACGCGGACCGCCCAGGAGGAGTTGATCTGCGCGACGGCGCCCCCCTCCAGCTCGAAGATGCCGTACGCGGCGTCGTCGGCGGTCGCTTCGTAGGGCTTGCCCTGCTCGTCCCAGCGGCGCGGGATGTGCGTGGCGGTGAGCGCCTGCACGGACGCGACCCGGCCGAACAGCTCGTGCAGCACGTACTCCCAGTGCGGGAACATGTCGACGACGATGCCGCCGCCGTCCTGCGCCCGGTAGTTCCAGCTCGGGCGCTGCGCCTCCTGCCAGTCGCCCTCGAACACCCAGTAGCCGAACTCGCCGCGCACGGACAGGACTTGGCCGAAGAAGCCGCCGTCGATGAGGCGCTTCAGCTTGAGCAGGCCCGGCAGGAAGATCTTGTCCTGGACGACCCCGGTCCGTACGCCCGCGTCCCGGGCGAGGCGGGCGAGTGCGAGGGCGCCGTCGAGGCCGGTCGCGGTGGGCTTCTCGGTGTAGACGTGCTTGCCGGCGGCGATGGCCTTCTTGAGCGCGTCCTCGCGGGCGGAGGTGACCTGGGCGTCGAAGTAGATGTCCACCGAGTCGTCGGCGAGGACCGCGTCGAGGTCGGTGGAGATGTGCGCGGGGTCGAGGCCGTGGCGTTCGGCGAGCGCGCGCAGGGCGTGTTCGCGGCGGCCGACGAGGACGGGCTCGGGCCACAGCACCCTGCCGTCGCCGAGGTCGAGGCCGCCTTGCTCGCGCAGGGCGAGGATCGAGCGTACGAGGTGCTGGCGGTAGCCCATACGGCCGGTCACGCCGTTCATGGCGATGCGCACGGTCAGACGACTCACGAACGTTCCCTTCGGGGGCGGGCGGAGAGCGGAGTGGGGAGGCGGAGTGGAGAAGCGGGGCGACAGGCGCCGCAGCAAGCGCTTTCTGTCGGGCATGACGCTAGCCTCTGCACAGTCACTCGGACAAGAGGCAGACCCGGCTCGTCCGCCCGGCCCCGCGTCCGCACCCCTCACCACCCCCCCAGCCCGGAGGCTGACGACCCGATGACCGTGACCCTGGCGGACGTGGCAGCCCGCGCGCAGGTGTCCCCCGCGACCGTCTCGCGCGTGCTCAACGGCAACTACCCCGTGGCCGCCGCCACCCGCGAGCGCGTCCTCAAGGCGGTCGACGAGCTGGACTACGTACTGAACGGCCCCGCGAGCGCGCTCGCCGCCGCCACGTCCGATCTCGTGGGCGTGCTGGTCAACGACATCGCGGACCCGTTCTTCGGGATCATGGCGTCGGCCGTCCAGGCGGAGATCGTCGGGCCCGGCGGGCGCGCCGGCGGCGAACGGCTCGCCGTCGTCTGCAACACCGGCGGGTCGCCCGAGCGCGAACTCACGTACCTCACGCTGCTCCAGCGCCAGCGCGCGGCGGCCGTCGTCCTGACCGGCGGCGCGATCGAGGACGCGGAGCATGTCGCCGCCGTGACGGGCAAGTTGAGGCGGCTGACGGAGGCGGGGACGCGGGTGGTGCTGTGCGGGCGGCCGCCGCTGCCGGACGCCGGGGCGGTGGCACTGCCGTTCGACAACCGGGGCGGGGGGCGGGCGGTCACCCGGCATCTTCTGGAGCTCGGGCACCGGCGGATCGGGTACGTGGCCGGGCCCGAGGAGCGGACGACGACGCGGCATCGGCTGGAGGGGCACCGGGAGGCGCTCGCGGAGGCGGGTGCCGGCGGCGGCCTGGACGGGCTTGTGGTGTACGGGGCGTACGACCGGGCGGCGGGATACGCGGCCACCGTCGAACTGCTGCGCAGGGAGCCGGGGTTGACGGCTGTAGTCGCGGCGAACGACACGGTGGCGCTGGGGGCGGGGGCGGCGCTGCGGGAGGCCGGGTTGCGGATTCCGGAGGACGTGTCGGTGGCGGGGTTCGACGATCTGCCGTTCAGTGTGGACGCGGTGCCGGCGTTGACGACGTTTCGACTGCCGTTGGGGGAGGCCGGGGGGCGGGCCGGGCGGATTGCCGTGGGGCGGGAGGGGGTGCCGGTGGGGGGTGTCGCACTTGTTCCGGGGGAGCTTGTCGTGCGCGGCTCCACGGCTCCGCTCCGCGGGTAGCGGGCGTTTTGCCCAAGGTCACCGTCGAGGTGCACGCCCCTTCTCTCAGCGCAGTTCCCCGCGCCCCTGGGTCGCACTTCGTCCGCGGACCGGTGGGGCTTCTCGCGCAGTTCCCCGCGCCCCTGAAGCATGCACTTCGTGCAGCTTCCCCTTGGAGGAAGCGGGGCTTCGCCCCTACTTCCCCAGGGAGGAGGTGGCGGCGCAGTCGCCCCTCCCGCTCCCTCCGGGGGAGGTGGCGACGCAGTCGCCCCTCCAGGGGCGCGGGGAACTGCGCGACCAGCCACGACGAGAGGCGAGGAGACCCACCGGCCGGGGCCACCCGCTCACCTCAGGGGCGCGGGGAACTGCGCGAACCGAGGTCCGAGCCGGCCCGCTTGGGGTACGTCACCCCGGGTACGTTCAGCGCCATGAAACTCGCGTTCTCCACCCTCGGCACCCCCACCCTCCCCGTAGAAGACGTCCTCACCCTCGCCACCACCCACGGCTACCACGGAGTGGAACTGCGCGCCCACCCCGAGGAGCCCGTCCACCCGGACCTGCCCCCCGCGGAGCGCGAAGCCGTGGCCGCCGCCTTCAAGGAGGCCGGCGTCGAGATCCTCGGCGTAGCGGGGTACGCCCGCGTGGCCGCCCCCGGCGACGACGCCCCGGTCCTCGACGAGATCCGCGCCCTGGTCGGCCTCGCCCGCGACCTCGGCGCCCCCTTCGTCCGCGTGTTCCCGGGCGGCGGCGACGAGCAGAGCGCCGAGGAGGCGGACGCGGTGGCGGCCCGGCGCCTGGGCGTGGCGGCCGAGTTCGCCGCCGACCACGGCGTACGGGTCCTGCTGGAGACGCACGACTCGCACCGCACCGGCGCCGACGCCTCCCGCGTCGTGGGCCAGGTCGGTCACCTCAACGTCGGCGTGCTGTGGGACGTCATGCACACCTGGCTCGGCGGCGAACAGCCGGCCGTGTCGCACGCGGCCCTCGCCCCCTACCTCGGCTACGTCCAGGTCAAGGACATCGCCGGCCCCGACGACACCACCCCGCTCCCCCTCGGCGCGGGCGCGCTCCCGCTCGGGGAGTGCGTGGAGGTGCTGGCCCGCGCCGGCTGGGACGGCTGGCTGTGCTGGGAGTACGAGGCCCGCTGGTACCCCGGCGCCCGCCCGTTCCCCGAGGCGATGGGCGCCGGCCGCGAGTCGCTCGTACGGCTGCTCACGGAGTCGGCGTAGGCGCTGCTGCCGCAGAGGGCGCGGGCAGCGGCGCGGCGGGCTTGCGGGCGCCGGACAGGGAGGTCAGGGCGACGCCCGCGACCAGCAGGGCCGCCGCGCACCAGCGCAGGGGGCTGACCGGTTCCCCGAGCAGCAGCGCGGCGGAGGACATGCCGAAGACGGGCACGAGCAGGGAGTACGGGGCGACGGTCGAGGCGTCGTAGCGCTGGAGCAGGCGGCTCCAGGCGCTGAACCCGAACAGGGTCGTCACGAGCGCCACGTACAGGATCGCGCCGATGCCCGGGGCGTCGAGGGAGCGCAGCGCGGCGGCGTCCCGGGCGGGCCCCTCGAAGATCAGGGAGAGCGCGAGCAGCGGCAGGACGGGCACGGCGCTCGACCAGACCATGAAGGTGAACGGCGCGGTCGGCGACGCCTTGCGCGTCAGGACGTTCGACACACCCCAGAACACGGCCGCGACGACGACCAGCGCGAACGCGCCGAGCGGCCCCGAGCCGCCCTCGTCGACGGCGGCGACGGCGATCCCCGCGACCGCGACGGCCATGCCGAGGAGGCGTACGGGCCGGGGGCGCTCCCCGAGGAACGCGCACGCGATCAGGGCCGTGAACACCGCCTGGATCTGGAGCACCAGGGAGGAGAGTCCTGCGGGCATCCCGGCGTTCATGCCGAGGAACAGCAGGCCGAACTTGCCGACGCCCAGGGCGAGTCCGACGCCCACGATCCAGCGCCAGGGCACGCTGGGCCGGCCGACGAGGAACACGGCGGGCAGCGCCGCGAGCAGGAAGCGCAGGGCGCAGAACAGCAGCGGCGGGAAGTGGTCGAGGCCGATGTCGATGACGACGAAGTTCACGCCCCACAGGGCGGCGACGAGGACGGCGAGGCCGATGTGCGCGGGTCTCATACGGCCAGGATCACGCGGGCGGACCATGTAGCACCAGCGATGATTCGTGCATGGTTGGATTAAGCAACGCTGAATCCAGGAGGGAAGGGCGGGCGGTCCGGGATGCTCGATCTGCAACGGCTGCGGGCGCTGCACGCGGTCTCCGTGCACGGGACGGTCGGCGCCGCCGCGGCCGCGCTCGGCTACACCCCCTCGGCCGTCTCGCAGCAGATCGCCAAGCTGGAACGGGAGACCAGGACCACCCTTCTCGTACGGGAGGGCCGGGGCGTGCGACTCACCGACGAGGCGCTGCAACTCGCCGCGACGGCGCAGGAGTTGATGGCGATCGTGGAGCGCGCCGAGACGGGCATCGAGGAACGGCGCGGGGTGCCGTCCGGGCGGTTGAGCGTGGCGGCGTTCGCGTCGGCGGCGCGGGGACTGCTGCCGGGGGCGCTCGCGGAACTGGCCGCGCGGTATCCGGCGCTCGACGTACGGATGAGCGAGGTGGACCCGCACCTGTCCGTGGACCTCGTCGCCAAGGGCGCGGTCGATCTCGCCGTCGCCCACGACTGGGACATCGCGCCGCTGCCGGCCCCTGCCGGGGTGGAGCAGGCGGTGCTCGGCGACGACCTGTGCGATCTCCTGGTGCCGCAGGAGCATCGACTGGCGGGGCGGGGGGCCGTCCGGCGGGAGGAGTTGAGGGACGAGCGGTGGGTGTCGCAGCCGGCGGGGCGGGTGTGCCATGACTGGCTCGTACGGACGATGCGGGCGGTGGGGGCGGAGCCGGTGATCGTGCATCGGGCGGAGGAGAACCACACGTTGGCGGCGTTGGTCGCGGCGGGGTTGGGGGTGGCGGTGTTGCCTCGGCTCGGGCGGGGGGTGTTGCCGGGGGGTGTGGCGGTCGTCGGGCTCGAGCCGGTTCCTCGGCGGAGGCTTTACGCGTTGTGGCGTACGGGGTCGGGCTCGCGCCCGGCGATCCAGGCCACGCGCAGCGCCCTCCGCGCCCAAGCCACCATCACCCTCACCCCTTGACTCCATCACCCCCAGCCCCCTGGGGTTGCCGTTCACCTTTCGCCGGGTGGTGGGCTGGTCGCGCAGTTCCCCGCGCCCCTGGGGAGTTCTCCAGGTGAGGCCCGCTGCCCTGAACGTCGCGCAGTTCCCCGCGCCCCTGGAGGCGGGGCTTCGCCCCTGCCTCCCCCGATAGAGGTAGCGCACGAAGTGCGCACCGAAGGGGCGCGAGGAACTGCGCAACCTCAGCTACAAGCAGCCTCCGCCCGGAGAACTCCCCAGGGGCGCGGGGAACTGCGCGACCAGCCCACCACCGGGCGAAAGGTGAACGACGACCCCAGGGGCGCGGGGAACTGCGCATCGGCGGTCACTTCAGGTGACCCCGGGAAGAAGGCGCCGCGAGGGAGAACTCCCTGCCCCCCGTTCACAAGCAAGGGCCACGTCTCTTGACTGGCAGAAACTTTCCGCATAACCATGACGCGCGGAAGTTTCCTTCACCACGCCCCTCCCCCGGAAGGAGCGCACGTGCAAGACCACCCCAGACCCGCCCTGTCCAGGCGCACACTCCTCGCCGCCACCACGGCGACAGCCGCCGCCACCGCCCTCTCCCTGCGCACCGCACCCCCCGCCTCCGCCGCCGCCCCCGGCAACGACCAGACCCTGAAGAAGCTCATCTCCGGGATGTCCCTGGAGGAGAAGGTCGGCCAGCTCTTCGTGATGCGGGTCTACGGCCACTCCGCGACCGCCCCGGACCAGGCCGACATCGACGCCAACCTCAAGGAGATCGGCGTCCGCACGGCGGCAGAGCTGATCGACCGTTACAAGCTGGGCGGCATCATCTACTTCGCGTGGGCGCACAACGTCCGCGACCCCCACCAGATCGCCGACCTCAGCAACGGCATCCAGCGGGCCGGCCTCGCCCAGCCCTCCCGTGTCCCGCTGCTGATCTCGACGGACCAGGAGCACGGCATCGTCGCCCGCGTCGGCAAGCCGGCGACCCTGTTCCCCGGCGCGATGGCCCTCGGCGCGGGCGGTTCGCGCGCGGACGCCCGCAAGGCCGGCCAGATCGCGGGCACGGAGCTGCGCGCACTCGGCATCCGTCAGGACTACGCGCCCGACGCCGACGTGAACGTCAACCCGGCGAACCCGGTGATCGGCGTGCGGTCCTTCGGCGCGGACCCGGGCGCGGTCGCCGGGATGGTCGCCGCGCAGGTCAAGGGGTACCAGTCGGCCGACATCGCCTCGACGGCCAAGCACTTCCCCGGCCACGGCGACACGGTCGACGACTCGCACGCGAAGCTTCCGTACATCCACCACACGCGCGAGCAGTGGGAGAAGCTGGACGCGCCGTCGTTCAAGGCGGCCATCGCGGCCGGCATCGACTCGATCATGACGGCGCACATCGTCGTCCCCGCCCTCGACCCGGCCGAGGACCCGGCGACCCTGTCCCGCCCGATCCTCACCGGCATCCTGCGCGAACAGCTCGGCTACGACGGCGTCGTGGTCACCGACTCGCTCGGCATGGAGGGCGTGCGCACCAAGTACGGCGACGACCGCGTCCCCGTCCTCGCGCTGAAGGCGGGTGTGGACCAGCTCCTCAACCCGCCGAACCTGTCGGTCGCCTGGAACGCGGTCCTGAACGCCGTGCGCGGCGGCGAGCTGACCGAGGCGCGGCTCGACGAGTCCCTGCTGCGCATCCTGCGGCTCAAGGCGAAGCTCGGGCTGTTCAAGGACCCGTACGTCACACACAGGGGTGTGGACAAGAACGTGGGGACGGCCGCGCACCTGGCCGCCGCCGACCGGATCGCCGAGCGTACGACGACGCTGCTGGTGAACAAGGACAGGCTGCTGCCGCTGAACCGGCGCACTCACCGCGACATCCTCGTCCTCGGCGCCAACCCCGCGTCCCCCTCGCTCAGCGACGGCCCGCCGACCACCGTGCTCGGCGCGACCCTGGCCGAACTGGGCTTCTCCCCCACGGTGTTGCCGACCGGCACCGCCCCGAGCAAGGCCGTCATCGACCAGGCGGTCGCGGCGGCGCAGGGCAAGGACGCGGTCCTCGTCGGCACGTACAACGTGGCGGCGGGCAGCGCGCAGCAGGCGCTGGTGAACGCCGTCGCGGCGACGGGCGTCCCGGTCATCACCCTGTCCATGCGCAACCCGTACGACGTTGCTCAACTCGCGGCGTCCAGCGCGCACTTGGCCGCGTACTCGTGGATCGACGTCGAACTGCGGGCGGCCGTACGGGTGCTGGCGGGGCAGGCCGATCCGCGCGGGCGGCTGCCCGTGCCGGTGCAGCGGGCCGACGACCCGGCGAAGGTGCTCTACCCGATCGGCTACGGCCTGTCCTACTGACTGACCGGGCAGGCAGCAGCGGGGCCGCACCCCCGAGAGAGGGTGCGGCCCCGCTTCGTCCGCCCGCGCTCAGGCGGTCACGCGATCAGGCGATCAGGGGCGCAGCTTCAGCTCGCGGGCCGGCGCCTTGTCCAGCTTCGCGTCGTGCTTGGCCTTGGCGGTCGTGCCCGACAGGCCCGCCCAGTCGAGGATGCGCGCGGTGGCGAGGGCCTTGTCGTCGGGGTTGAGGGCCGCGACGTTCGCACCGTGGTTGGCGTGCGGCGCGGTCAGCACGTACGAGTCGCGGGCGCCCTTGCCGAGGTGGAAGCGCTCGGCGCCCCACGGGTCGTTCTCGCCGTACACGTACAGCATGCGGGTGGCGTTGTGGCGTACCCACGTGTCGACGTCGCGCATGGCCTGCGGCTGGAACTTCATCGGGATGTCGCGCGGGACGAAGTTGCGCGGCGGCTGGTAGCCGTAACGGGACAGCTTGCCGAGCCAGGGCTGCTTGATGTCGGGCGAGCCGAGCTGCGTGCCCGCCTGGTAGTAGTACGGGGTGTAGCGCTCCAGGCCCTGGTCCGCGTAGGAGGACCAGCCGCCGACCTCGTCGACGTAGTCGAACAGCGCCTGGTCGCTGACGGTCTTGGCGTCCGGCACGTCCGCGCAGGCCGACTCGGGCTGGTACTGCCAGAAGCCCCACACGAGGTCGAGGACGGTCGCCTCGTACGCCTTGTCCAGCGAACCGACCGTGTTCACCGTGTAGTTGTTGGCGTCGAGGTACTCCTTGTACTTCTTCTCCAGGGCGTCGCGGCGCACGAGCGTCTCGCGCTGCACGTCCTGGAGCGCGACGCGGCACTCCTTGGGGCCGACCGCGGTGAAGAACTTGTCGTACGCCGAGTCCTCCTTGTTCACCACGTCGTTGGGGGCGACGTAGGCGACGACGCCGTCCATGTCCTTCGGGTAGAAGCGCTCGTAGTACGTGGCGGTCATGCCGCCCTTGGAGCCGCCCGTGGTCAGCCAGTTCTTGCCGTAGAGCGGCTTGAGGGCCTGGTAGATGCGGTGCTGGTCGCTGGCGGCCTGCCAGATGTCGAGCTTGGACCAGTCGGCGGGCGCCGGGCGCGAGGGGGTGAAGAAGCGGTACTCGACGGAGACCTGGTTGCCGTCGACGATGCGGGTGGGCTCGCTGCGCGAGGGCGACGTCGAGACGTTGTAACCGCTGGTGAACATGACCGTCGGGCGGCTGACGTCCTTGTGCAGCACGGTGATGCGCTGCTGGAAGGTGCCCTTGGACGGGTGGCGGTGGTCGATGGGCTGCGTGTAGTTGAGGACGAAGTACCGGTAGCCGGCGTACGGCTTCTCCTCGACGATGCTCATGCCGGGTATGGCGAGGAGCCGGTCCTTGATGTCGGCGGTGGCGGCGGCGTCGGACGCCGCCGGGGTCACCGTCTGGCGGGTGTCGGCGGCGGCACCTGCGGTGCCGGCCGTTCCCGCGGTGCCTATGAGCACCGCGAGGGACAGCAGCCATCTGGACGTCTTGCGCATGCACCCTCCCCTGGAGATACGCGCGTTCACGAGTGTCCCCGGAAACTATCGGAGCCGCTCGCGTACCACCAGAGGTACCGGGTGTCCGCTCAGCACAAGATCCAGCCCGATCTGACCGACTTCGACCCGACCTGTCCGGTGACGCGGACGCAGCGGTGCCCGGCGTGCACGGTGACCGGTCCCGCGCGGCGGGTGTACGTCCCCTTGTCCTTGACCGGGCGGTTGCCGCGCGCCTGGACGCTGACCGCGATGGTCTGCCGCACCCCGGGCTTCTTCGGGTACGTCACCGCGCAGACGTAGGCACGGGTCTTGTAGACGACCGTATGGCCGGTGGCGAAGGGCAGGGTGCGGACCTTGCGCCCGGAGCAGGGCGCCTTGGCGGTGTCGGCGTGGGCGAGCGCCGGGCCGCCGAGCAGCAGGGCGCACGCGACCAGAAGGGCCGTCAGCAGGCGTGGGAGGAGGCGGGATCCGCGGCGCGGGCGGGATCCGCGGCGGGGGCGGGATCTACGGCGGGGGCGGTGCCGGTCGGGACGCGGGGTGGTGCCGCGTATGCCGTCTTCCTCACCTCTGCGCACCCTCGCCCTCCTGTCACATCCGTCTCAGCGTACTGGTGTACGACGCGCCGGAGGCCGGGGTGGTTGCCCCCCCGGGCCCCGCCGGACCTCAGGCGCCCGTCAGAGGCAGTGGCCTCGGGCGCCTGCCTCAGGGGTGGCCTCAGGCGGTGGTGTCCGCGCGCTCGGGCGTGCCGAGGAAGGTGTGCCACAGGGTGGCGTACGGGCCCTGCTGCCGCAGGAGTTCGTCGTGCGGGCCGTCCTGGGCGACGCGGCCGTCCGCCATGACGACGACGCGGTCGGCGCGGGCGGCCGTGGTCAGGCGGTGGGCGACGACGAGCGTGGTGCGCTTGCCGGCGATCCGGTCAGTGGCCTGGTTGACCTGGGCCTCGGTGGCGAGGTCGAGGGCGGCGGTCGCCTCGTCGAGGAGCAGGATGTCCGGGTCGACGAGTTCGGCGCGGGCCAGGGCGATGAGCTGGCGCTGGCCCGCCGACAGGTTCCGGCCGCGCTCGGCGACCTCGTGCAGATAGCCGCCGTCGAGCGTGGCGATCATCTCGTGGGCGCCGACCGCGCGGGCCGCCGCCTCGACCTCGGCGTCGCTCGCGTCGGGCCGCCCGTAGGCGATGGCGTCGCGGATCGTGCCGGGGAAGAGGTACGCCTCCTGCGGCACGACCCCGAGCCGGTGCCGGTAGGAGGTGAGGTCGAGGTCGCGCAGGTCCGTGCCGTCGACGGTGACGCGGCCCGAGGTCGGGTCGTAGAACCGCGCGACCAGCTTGACCAGCGTCGACTTGCCCGCGCCCGTCTCGCCGACGAACGCGACGGTCTGCCCGGCCGGGATGCGCAGGTCCACGCCGCTGAGGGCGGCCTCCCCGTCCCCGTACGCGAAGTCGACGTTCTCGAAGGCGATCTCGCCGCGCAGGGAGAGGACGTCGAGGGGTTCGCGGGCGCTCTTGGTGGAGGTCGGCTCGCGCAGCAACTCCTGGATGCGGCCGAGGGAGACGGTGGCCTGCTGGTAGCCGTCGAAGACCTGCGAGAGCTGCTGGACCGGCGCGAAGAACAGGTCGATGTAGAGCAGGTAGGCGACGAGCGCGCCGGTGGTGAGGGTGCCCGCGCCGACCCGGTGTGCGCCCACCATGAGGACGGCGGCGGCGGCCACCGACGACAGGAGCTGTACGAAGGGGAAGTACACGGAGATCAGCCACTGGCCGCGGATGCGGGCCGCGCGGTAGCTCTGGCTGTGCGCGGCGAACCGGCGCCCGCCGTCCCGCTCCCGGCCGAACGCCTGCACGACGCGCAGCCCGGCGACCATCTCCTGGAGTTCGGCGTTGACGACGGAGACCCGCTCACGGGCCAGCTCGTACGCCTTGACGCTCGCGCGGCGGAAGAAGAACGTGCCGATGATCAGCGGCGGCAGCGTGGCGAAGACGACGAGCGCGAGCTGTACGTCGATGACGAGCAGCGCCACCATGATCCCGAAGAAGGTGACGACGGAGACGAACGCGGTGACGAGACCGGTCTGCAGGAACGACGACAGGGCGTCCACGTCCGTCGTCATCCGCGTCATGATCCGGCCGGTCAGCTCGCGCTCGTAGTAGTCGAGGCCGAGCCGCTGGAGCTGCGCGAAGATCTTCAGGCGCAGCGCGTACAGGACCCGCTCGCCGGTGCGGCCGGTCATGCGCGTCTCGCCGATCTGCGCGGCCCACTGCACGAGCACCGCGACGAGCGCGAGCCCGGCCGCCGCCCACACCGCGCCGAGCGCGAGCTTGCTGACGCCCTGGTCGATGCCGTGCCGGATGAGGATGGGCAGCAGCAGCCCGACGCCCGCGTCCACGGCGACGAGCCCGAGGCTGACGAGCAGCGCGGGCCCGAACCCGCGCAGCAGCCTGCGCAGCCCGTACGAGTCCTCGGGCGTGACCGCGCGGACCTCGTCCACGTCGGGGGTGTCGGTGGCCGGGGGCAGCGCGTCGACCTGGCCGAGCAGTTCGGGTGTGGCCGGCATGCCGGTCAGCGCGGTGTCCTTGGGCTCGCGGTCGCCGGTCCACAGCCGGGGCGTGACGCCGCGCTCCGCGTCGAACTCGGCGTCCAGCTCGTCGCGTACGGAGGTGTCCTCTGCGGGCTCGCCGCTCACCCGCGCGGTGTGGCCCGGGGAGGGGGCGCCCAGCTCGTCGGGGTCGGTGAGCAGGCGGCGGTAGAGCGGCGAGCCGGCCTCCAGCTCCGCGTGCGTGCCGATCGCGGCGAGCCGGCCGCCGTCGAGTACGGCGATGCGGTCGGCGAGGTTCAGGGTGGAGCGGCGGTGCGCGATGAGCAGGGTGGTGCGGCCCGCCATGACGTGCGCGAGGGCCTCGTGGATCTCGTGCTCGACGCGGGCGTCGACGGCGGAGGTCGCGTCGTCGAGGACGAGCAGGCGCGGATCGGTGAGCAGGGCGCGGGCGAGCGCGAGGCGCTGGCGCTGGCCGCCGGAGAGGGTCAGGCCGTGCTCGCCGACCTTCGTGGCGTAGCCGTCGGGCAGCTCGGCGATGAACCGGTCGGCCTGCGCGGCCCGGGCCGCCGCCTCCACCTGCTCGTCGGTGGCGTCGGGGACGCCGTAGGCGATGTTCTCGCGGACGGTGGTGGAGAAGAGGAAGGAGTCCTCGGGGACGAGCCCGATGGCCGAGCGCAGCGAGGTGAGCGTCAGCTCGCGCACGTCGTGGCCGCCGACGAGGACGGCGCCGCGCGAGACGTCGTAGAAGCGCGGCAGGAGCAGGGAGACGGTGGACTTGCCGGAGCCGGACGCGCCGACGACGGCGAGGGTCTCCCCGGCGCGGATCTCGAACGACAGGCCGTCGAGTACGGGCTTGTCGGCGCCCGCGTACGCGAAGGACACGTCGTCGAACTCGACGGTCGCGGGCGCGTCGGCGGGCAGGTCCTTGGTGCCGTCGGTGAGGGACGGCTCGGTGTCGACGAGTTCGAGGACGCGCTCGACGCCCGCGCGGGCCTGCTGGCCGACGGTCAGGACGACGGCCAGCATGCGGACCGGGCCGACGAGCTGGGCGAGGTAGGAGGAGAACGCGACGAACGTGCCGAGGGTGACCTGGCCGCGCACCGCGAGCCAGCCGCCGAGCGCCAGCATGGCGACCTGGCCGAGCGCGGGGACGGCCTGGAGGGCGGGGGTGAACTTCGAGTTCAGCCGGATCGTGCGCAGCCGCCCGGCGAACAGCCGCCGCCCGACCTCGCGCAGCTTGCCGGTCTCCTGGTCCTCCTGCCCGAAGCCCTTGACGACGCGGACACCGCTGACCGCGCCGTCCACAACACCGGCGGCGGCGGCGGCCTGCGCCTGCGCGTACCAGGTGGCGGGGTGGAGGCGGGAGCGGCTGCGCCGGGCGATGAACCAGAGGGCGGGGGCGACGGCGAGCGCGACGAGGGTCAGCGGCAGCGACAGCCAGGCCATGATCACCAGGGAGATCAGGAACAGCAGGACGTTGCCGATGGTCATGGGCAGCATGAACAGCAGGCCCTGGATGAGCTGGAGGTCGCTGGTGGCGCGGCCGACGACCTGCCCGGTGGACAGCTCGTCCTGGCGCCGCCCGTCGAGCCGGGTGATCGTGTCGTACATCTCGGTGCGCAGGTCGTGCTGGACGTCGAGCGCGAGCCGGCCGCCGTAGTAGCGGCGCACGTAGGTGAGGGCGTAGACGATGACGGCGGCGCCGATGAGCGCGCCGGCCCAGGGGCCCATGGAGCGGGTGTGGTTCCCGATCACGTCATCGATGATGATCTTCGTGATGAGGGGGACGAGGGCCATGACGGCCATGCCGCCCAGCGAGGCCCCGAGCGCGAGCACGACGTCCTTGGGATAGCGCCAGGCGTATCCCGCGAGCCTGCGTGCCCAGCCCCGATTCTCCGCCACCCTGTGCCGCCTCCACTCGTCGCACCCGCCCGGGACCATGCGGCCCCGCGGCCCTGACCTGCCGAAGGGCCCAACACACGGGGGTACGGATTTCATCCCGCGGCAACAATCGGGCGCGCGGGACGGCACTGCGGCGGGGCTGCCCTACAGATGTCCGCCACACGATCGCCGCACGGCGTTCACCCACTTCCTACGTGTCCATGTCACGCTCCCGGTGGCCACTCAACCCGCGTAGATCGGACGGTCACCCCCATGCCCGGAACGCGCATACGCACCCTCGCCCTCGCCACCTCCGTCGTCCTCGCCGCCCTCACCCTCCCGGCGGCGACCGCGACGGCGTCCTCATCGGCGGCGTCCACCACGTCCCCGTACGACGACACGTACTACAAGGACGCGCTCGGCAAGACCGGCACCGCGCTCAAGTCCTCCCTGCACACCATCATCAAGACGCAGACGACGGTCACGTACGACGGCGTCTGGAACGCCCTCAAGGTCACCGACCAGGACCCGAACAACAGCAACAACGTCATCCTGGTCTACAGCGGCGCCTCCCGCGCCAAGTCACTGAGCGGCGGCAACACCGGCAACTGGAACCGCGAGCACGTCTGGGCCAAGTCCCACGGCGACTTCGGCACCGCGACCGGCCCCGGCACCGACCTGCACCACCTGCGCCCCGAGGACGTCACGGTCAACTCCGTACGCGGCAACAAGGACTTCGACGAGGGCGGCACCGCGGTGGCCAACGGCGGCGGCAGCCGCACCGACGCCGACTCCTTCGAACCCCGCGACGCCGTCAAGGGCGACGTCGCCCGCATGATCCTCTACATGGCGGTCCGCTACGAGGGCGACGACGGCTTCCCCGACCTCGAACCCGACGACAAGGTCGGCAACGGCAGCGCGCCCTACATCGGCAAGCTCTCGGTCCTGAAGAAGTGGAACGACGAGGACCCGCCGGACGCCTTCGAGAAGAACCGCAACGAGGTCATCTACAAGACCTACCAACACAACCGCAACCCCTTCATAGACCACCCGGAATGGGCCGACGCGATCTGGTAGGACGTGCGGGGTACGGGCGCGCCCGGCGCCGGACGGCTCTGTCGCCGGGCGGTGGTAACTGTAAGCAGGGAATGTGCTGCACGGGATCGCTGGTGTGGAGAGGGAGCTTGGTCGGGTTTTCCGGCGGCCCGGACAGGAGCCTGGTACGCCTGTCCTCGTCCACATCGTGGTGACTCCGGACGGCGATCCCGAGGCGTACGCCGGGCGGCTGCGCGCGGTCTTCGCGGCGGTGTTCGCCCTTGCCGCGCACGAGGGCTTCGACGCGGACGACGTGTGCGTGGACACCCTTCCTGACTGGTTCCTCCGGGTCTGCGAGGGCGAGGGCGCCGCCGAGCGGTTCGCCTCCGACGGGCCCTGGGGGATCCAGGACTGGCTTTCCCGCTTCGATCCCGAACTGGAGGCCAGGGGCTGGGAGTTCTGGGACCTGACGCGTTCCGCCGACGACAGTGGGCGGCTGCGGTTGTGGCTGGACACGTGGGGGGAGCCGTTCTTCCCCTGGGAGGAGCTGCGCCGGCTCCTGTACGTCTGCGGCGCGGACTCCGTCGCCGACCCGGTGGTGACCACCTCCGACTCCTGGGCGCGGGAGCAGTCCGTATGAGTGACGATCCCGTGCGCCCGGCCCGGGAGGGTGGGGTCGGGGTCAGGTGCCGTAGAGGTCGGGGCGGCGGTCGGTGAAGACGTTGTTGTGGGGGCCCAGGCGTTTGTCCGTGGCCTCGGTCAGGTCGCAGGGGGCCAGGAGGAGGGCGGGGCCGTCGGTGGGGGCGTGGCCGGCCAGGGGGAAGCCGTCGGGGTCCGTGATGATCGAGCCGCCCGTCCAGCTCACCCCGCGCTCCTCGCCCGCGCGGTCGCAGGCGGCGACGTACATGCGGTTGACGGCGGCGTCGGCCTGGACGCGGACCGCCTCGCCGGGGCGTTCGCCCTCGGGGCGGGGGAACAGCGGCCAGTTGACCGGCGCGCACAGCAGTTGCGTACCGGCCAGCGCGGCGAGGCGGACCCACTCCGGGAACTCCAGGTCGTAGCAGACCATGACGCCGACGCGGCCGACCCCGGCGATGTCGACCACCGGGGGGCGTTCGTCGCCGGGGACGAAGAACTCCTTCTCCGTGCCGAAGAGATGGACCTTGCGGTAGACGGCGCGGACCTCGCCGGCGGGGTCGATGACGACGGCGGAGTTGCGGACCTGGTCCGACGCGTCGAGCTCGGCGAGGCCCGCCACCAGCGTCACCCCGTGGCGGCGGGCGGCGGCGGCCCACGCGGTGACCGTCGGGCCGTCGGCGGGCTCGGCGAGGGCGCGGGCCTCCTCGCGGGAGTCGAAGACGTAACCGCTGTTGGCGAGTTCGGGCAGGACGACGACGCGGGCGCCCCCGTCCGCGGCGGCCTCGATCGCCTCCTCGGCGGCGGCGAGGTTGGCCGCCACCTCCCCTACGCGCAGGGCGAGTTGGGCGCAGGCCACGGTCGTCGTCATCAGAGAGTCCTCACTCATCCCAGGTGCGTCGGGGCGAACATGCGCAGCAGCGCCGGGAGCACCACCACGCGCGGGCCCGGCGCGGCCAGCGCCTTCGCCAGGTCGTCGCGGAGCGCCTCGGGGCTCGTACGGACGGCGGGGACGCCGAAGGACTCGGCGAGCGCCACGTAGTCCGGGCGGGCCAGTTCGGTGGCGGTGGCCTCGCCGAACGCGTCGGTCATGTACTCGCGCAGGATGCCATAGCCGCCGTCGTCGACGATGAGCCAGGTGACGTCCAGGTCGTGCTGGCGGGCGGTGGCCAGCTCCGCGATGGAGTACAGCGCGCCGCCGTCGCCGGAGACCGCGAGGACCGGGGTCGTGGGGTCGGCGACGGCCGCGCCGAGGGCGGCGGGGAAGCCGTAGCCGAGGCCGCCGGCGCCCTGCGCGGAGTGCATCGCGCCGGGCCACGCCGACCAGGCCCAGTACGCGAGGATCGTCATGTCCCAGAAGGACGGCGACCCGGCGGGGAGCGCGTCGCGGACCGAGGCGAGGACCTGCTGCTCCAGGGTGAGGTCCTGCGCGTCGATGCGGTCGCGTACGGCCTTGAGAACCTCGGCCACCCGGGCGGGCGCGTCGGCGTGAGTGCGCTCGGGGACCGTCTCGGCCAGCGCCTGGAGGGCGAGGCGGGCGTCGGCGTGGATGCCGAGCGCGGGGTGGTTGGACTCCAGCTTGCCGGCGTCGGCCTCGATCTGGATGACGCGGCCGCGCGGGGCGAACGTGTGGTAGTTCGAGGAGAGTTCGCCGAGTCCGGAGCCGACGACGAGCAGGACGTCCGCGTCCTCCAGGAAGTCGGTGGTGTGGCGGTCCTCCAGCCACGACCGGAGCGACAGCGGGTGCTCCCAGGGGAAGGCGCCCTTGCCGCCGAAGGTGGTGACGACGGGCGCGTCGATCCGTTCGGCGAGCGCGAGCAGCTTGCCCGCCGCGTCGGCGCGTACGACACCGCCGCCCGCGATGATCGCCGGGCGCTCGGCGCGGGCCAGGAGATCGGCGGCGAGCGCGGTCAGCTCGGGGCGCGGCACGAGGTCGCGGGGGGTCGCGTCCATCGCGGTGACGACGGGCAGCGCGGCGGGGGCGAGCAGTACGTCCTGCGGGATCTCCACCCACACCGGCCCGTGCGGGGCGGTCAGCGCGGACTCCCAGGCGGCGGCGATCGCGGACGGGATCTGGGACTGCGTACGGACGGTGTGGACGGACTTCACGATGTCGCGGAAGGACGCCTGCTGGTCACGCAGCTCGTGCAGATAGCCGTGGCGGCCGCCGCCGAGGCCCGCGGCCGGGACCTGGCTGCCGATGGCGAGCACCGGGGCGGAGGCGGCGGCGGCCTCCTGGAGCGCGGCGAGCGACATGAGGGCGCCGGGGCCCGTGGACAGCAGCAGCGGGGCGACCTCGCCGGTGACGCGGCCGTACGCGTCCGCGGCGAACCCGGCGTTGTTCTCCACGCGGAGTCCGACGTAGCGCAGGTCGGAGCGGCGCAGGGCGTCGAACATGCCGAGGGCGTGCTGGCCGGGGAGGCCGAACACGGTGGACGCGCCGAGTCCTTGCAGCGTCTCCACGACGAGGTCGCCGCCGGTGCGGCCCGGGGGCGGGTTCAGGGCGGCCTCCGTCTGCGCCGGGGTGGGCGTGAGGTCCAGGTCGTGGTCGTGAGTCATACGGGTCCGCCTCCGCGGGGGGTTCGGTGTGCTCGGGGTGGGTTGTTGTGCGAGTTCTCCGGCGGAGGCTGCTTGTAGCTGAGGTCGCGCAGTTCCCCGCGCCCCTGAAGCATGCACTCCGTGCAGCTTCCCCAGGGGAGGAGGTGGCGACGCAGTCGCCCCTCCAGGGGCGCGGGGAACTGCGCGACCAGCCACGACGCGACCGTGAGACGAAAGAACCACCCTAGGGGGCAGCCCCGTGAGGGGCGCGGGGAACTGCGCGACCAGCCACGACGGGCCCGCGGTGCGAGACGTACGGGAGCCCTACGGCGGAGGCGCCGCCCGCCAGGGCAACCGCCCCCAGTGTCACTCGCCCCGAGCGGAAGCGATCTGGCGGGACATGATCGTCGTCAGTTCGTACGCCGTGTGCGACGCGGCCACCGCCGTGATCTCGGCGTGGTCGTACGCTGGCGCGACCTCCACCACGTCCGCCGACACGAGGTTGCAGGAGGCGAGCCCGCGCAGGATCTCCAGCAGCTCGCGGGAGGTCATGCCGCCCGCCTCCGGCGTCCCCGTACCGGGCGCGTGGGCCGGGTCGAGGCAGTCGATGTCGATGGAGATGTACAGCGGGCGGTCGCCGATGCGCTGGCGGAGCTGGTCGGCGACCTCGTCGGCGCCGCGCCGGTAGACGTCCGCCGAGGTCACGATGCCGAAGCCGAGCTTCTCGTCGTCGGTGAGGTCGGACTTGCCGTACAGCGGACCCCGCGTACCGACGTGGGAGAGCGCGGAGGTGTCGAGGATGCCCTCCTCGACGGCGCGGCGGAACGGCGTGCCGTGCGTGTACTCGGCGCCGAAGTACGTGTCCCACGTGTCGAGGTGCGCGTCGAAGTGGAGCAGCGCGACCGGCCCGTGCTTCTTGGCGACCGAGCGCAGCAGCGGCAGCGCGATGGTGTGGTCGCCGCCGAGGGTCATCATGCGGGCGCCGGAGCCGAGCAGGTCGTCGGCGGCGGCCTCGATGGTGTCGACGGCCTCGTTGATGTTGAAGGGGTTGGCCGCGATGTCACCGGCGTCGACGACCTGCGCGAGGGAGAAGGGCGAGCTGTCCTGCGCCGGGTTGTAGGGGCGCAGCAGGCGGCTGGCCTCGCGGATGGCGTTGCCGCCGAAGCGGGCGCCGGGCCGGTAGGAGACGCCGGTGTCGAAGGGGACGCCGACGACGGCGACCTCGGCGGCGGCGACCTCGTCGATGCGGGGCAGGCGGGCGAACGTGGCCGGGCCCGCGTAGCGCGGGATGCGGGAGGAGTCGACCGGGCCGACGGCGCCGGAGGGGCCGTTGGGTACGCGGGGCGTCTCGTTGCTGTTCATGGCGCGCATGCCTTCTTTCGACGGGTCGGCCGGGCCGACGGTGGGTGGGGGGTTACTGGGGGACGGCGACGGGCGCCGTCTCGGGGACGTCGCCGCCGCGGCCCGCGAGCCGGTCGCGCCAGTGGGCGAGGACGGCGGCGTCGGTGGGCTTCGTGGCCAGGGAGACGACGAGGTAGGTGACGAGGGAGGCGCTGAGGCCGTAGTAGACGGGCTCGTTGGCGAGGATGCCGTAGTGGGCCATCAGGCCGATGACGGCGACGCCGCCGACGCAGACGGAGGCGAGCGCCCCGGCGGCGGTGCCGCGCTTCCACAGCAGGCCGCCGAGGATCGGTACGAGGAGTCCGCCGACGAGCAGGTTGTAGGCGACGGTCAGCGCCTCGACGACGTTGTTCAGGGCGATGGCGGTGACGATGGTGGCGGCGCCCATGACGAGGATGAACAGGCGGTTGCCCTTGACCTCGTCGTGGCCGTCGCCGCTGTCGGCGCGGATGCCGCGCAGCCGCTTCCAGATGTCGTTGTTGGCGACGGTGGCGCAGGCGATCAGGGCGCCGGACGAGGTGGACATGACGGCGGCGAGGGCGGCGGCGAGGACGAGTCCGCGTACGCCGACGGGCAGCTCGTCCTTGACGATGCGGGCGAACGCCTCGTCGGCGGTGCCGAGCCCGGTCGGGTACATGACCTTGGCGGCCGTGCCGATGACGGCGCCGCCGATCGCGTACAGCAGGCAGTACACGCCGGAGACGGTGCCGCCCCAGCGGGCGACCTTGTCGGTGCGGGCGGTGAACACGCGCTGCCAGATGTCCTGGCCGATGAGCATGCCGAACGTGTAGATGAGGACGTACGTGAAGATCGTCTCGCCGCCGATGCCCAGCGGGTCGAAGTACGAGGTGGGCAGCTTGGCCTTCATCGCGCTGAAGCCGCCGGCCTTGACGACGGCCACGGGCAGCAGGATCAGCAGCACGCCGATGGTCTTGACGACGAACTGGACCATGTCGGTGATGGTGATGGACCACATGCCGCCGAGCGTCGAGTACGCGACGACGATGGCGCCGCCGATGACGATGGCGAGCGTGCGGGGCACGTCGAAGAGGACGTCGAAGATGGTGGCGTACGCGATGGTGGAGGTGACCGCCAGCATCAGCGTGTACGCCCACATGACGATGCCGGAGATGATCCCGGCGCGGCCCCCGTAGCGCAGGTCCAGCATCTCGGAGACGGTGTAGACCTTCAGCCGGGCGATGCGCGCGGAGAAGAACAGCGACAGGGCGAGGATGCCGAGGCCGATGGTGAACACCATCCAGGCGCCCGACAGGCCGTACTGGTAGCCGAGGCCGACGCCGCCGATGGTGGACGCGCCGCCGAGGACGATGGCGGCCATCGTGCCGGAGTACATGGCGGGGCCGAGCCTGCGGCCCGCGACCAGGAAGTCGCTCTTGGACTTGGCGCGGCGCATGCCCCACCAGCCCATGGCCAGCATGCCGGCCAGATAGGCGACGATCACGATGTAGTCGACGGCCATGGACGACCTCCTTTGCACACCTCGGTGGCGTGTCGTGCGGGGTGGATCCGGCTCGCAAGGCCCCGAGAGGGGGACCTTCGGCGACGGGGACATCCGCCCGTACCCGCGCCCGCCGGTCATGTCCTGACGAATCTAAGTGGCCGAAAAGCAACACAGAAGTGTAAGTTTCCTCCACTCTTCATGAAGCGAGTGGAGGAATCATCCATGCCAGCCTCGCCGGCCCCGGGGGTGCCGCCCACGCCGGGCGTGCCGCTCGCCGGGCTGCTCGCCCGCGCCGACCTCGGCCTGCGCCAGATCGCGGGCCCCGACGCGGGTGACGTACGGGTGTACGGGGCGCACACCTCGGAGCTGCCCGACCCGCGCCCCTATCTGCTCGGCGGGGAGCTGCTGCTCATCGTGGGCGTGCAGGCGAGCGAGGCGGCCTTCGACGCGGGCACGTCCTTCGACACGTACGTACGGCATGTCCGCCAGGCCGGGGCCGCCGCGCTCGGGTTCGGGGTGGCGCCGGTGCACGCGAGCGTGCCGCGGGCGCTGGTCGCGGCCTGCGACCGGCAGGGGCTGCCGCTGGTGGAGGTGCCGCCGCCGACGCCGTTCACGGCGATCGCGCGGGCCGTGTGGGAGCTGATGGCGCAGGCCCGCCACGCGGAGCTGCGCCGGGTCACCGAGGCGCAGCAGGCGCTCGCGTCGGCGGCGGCCAGGCCAGGGCCCGTGCGGGCGGTGCTGCGCCAACTCGCGCAGCGCACCAGCGGGTTCGCCGTCGTCGTCGACGCGGACGGCACCGAGATCGACGCGGTGGGACCGCCCCCGCCGGGCCCGGCGGCGAGCGCCCTGACCGCGCTCACCCAGGTCGTACGGCCCGGCACAAGCCGCCTGCTGCCCACCCCGTCGTCGGCCGCCGACACCGCCGGTGACCTGCACCTTTCGGCGTACGCGCTGAGCACGGGCGGCGCACTCGGGCTCGCCACCCCGGCCCGCACTGCCGGCGACCACACCATCGCGGGCGCGGCCGTCGTCCTGCTGTCGCTGCTCGCCGGGGCGCACCGCTCGGCCGACGACACGCAGCGGGCGGCGGCCCTCGTCGACCTGCTCCTCGGCGCCGACCGCGCGCAGACGGCGAGGGCCCTGCTGGGCACCGGCCGCTGGCGCGTCGTCCACGCCCGCCCGGTCCACCCGGCGACCCCGGCGCCCGCGCTCGGTACGCCACTGAGCGCGCCGGCGCCCGACACGGTGAGGCGGGCGCTGTTCCCGGCCGACCAGGACATCCCCCCGTACGACGGGTGCGCGCTCGGCATCAGCGCGCCGGCCGGGCCCGCCGAACTGCCGCTCGCCGACGCGCAGGCGGCCCGCGCCCTGGCCCGCGCCCGCGCCACCCGCACGGCGGTGGTCCGGCACCGGCCCGACGACGCGCCCGTGCCGACGCTCGCCGCGCTCGACGGGCACCCCCAGCTCGTGGCGACGCTGCGCGCCTGGCTGTCGCTGCACGGGAGCTGGGAGGGCACCGCGCTCGCCCTGAACGTGCACCGCAACACCGTCCGCCAGCGCGTCGCCCGCTGCGCGGAGCTGCTGGAGGCGGACCTGAACGACCCGGACGTACGCATGGAGCTGTGGTTCGCCCTGCGGCACGTGTGACGCTCGCCGCCCGACGAGGACGCGCGCCGCCCGATGCGCTCCCGGCCACCCGATGCGACCCTCGCCGCCCGATGTGACCCTCGCCGCCGACGCGCCCCTCGCCGCCCGATGCGACTCGCGTCGCCCGATCACCGCGCGCCGGGGCGCCCGGGCACAATGGGGCCATGCCGATACCCGGGATCCCCAGCGCCGTGCCCGCCCGCGCCGACCTGATCGCCCACCTGGTGCGCACCCGCATCGCCGGGGACGTGGCGACGCCGCGCGAGAACAACCTCTCCCACTACCGCCGCCTCGCCAACGGCGACCGCCACTACTGGCTGGGCCTGGAACTGGGCGACCGCTGGAGCGACGAGCAGGACGTCCTCGCGGTGATGGCCGAGCGCTGCGGCGTCGTCGACGACCCCGGCCACCGCCACGGCCAGGACACCATCGACCCGGAGCTGACGGTCGCCGCGCTGGAGCGGATGGCGGCCCGGCTGCGCAAGGCGGCCGAGGGCCGCGAGCGGGTGCTGCTGGCCACCGGCCACCCCGGCGGCCTGCTCGACGTGCACCGGGCGACGGCGGTGGCGCTGCGCGCGGCGGGCTGCGAGATCGTGGTGATCCCCGAGGGCCTGGCCACCGAGGAGGGCATGGTCTTCCAGTTCGCCGACGTGGCGATGCTGGAGCGCGGGGCGACCCTGTGGCACACCCACTCCCCCGACCCCATGACCCGCATCCTCGACGCGCTGGAGCACGAGGGCCGCCCCCTGCCCGACCTCGTCGTCGCCGACCACGGCTGGGCGGGCTGCGCGGCCCAGCGCGGCCTGGACTCCGTCGGCTACGCGGACTGCAACGACCCCGCCCTCTTCCTCGGCGAGGCGGAGGGCACGATGCAGGTGACGGTCCCCTTGGACGACCACGTCACGAGCCCCCGCCACTACGACCCGATGACGGCCTACCTCCTCGCCTCGGCGAACCTCCTGGACACCTGAGACGGGGCGCCCGTCACGTCACTCCGGAAGTCCCCGGGTCACCACGGGTTCAGGCCCTCCTCGCGGCGCTGGGCGTAGCCGGGGGTGGGGTCGAGGTAGACGCGGCGGATCGAGGGGAAGCGGTCCTGGAGGCGGCGGGCCGCGTCCTCGCAGGCCCACTCGATCTGGGCGGCCGTGGAGGCGTCGCGGAAGTCGACCTTGGCGGCGACGAGGGCCTCGCGGGGGCCCTGGACGAGGGTGGTCAGCTCCAGGACGTTCTCGACGTGCTCGACGCCCATGAGGAGTTCGCGGATCTCGGCGCGGACGGGCCGGGGCAGCGGGCGGCCGACGAGGAGTTCGGCGTTGGAGCGGCCGAGCACCCACGCCACCCACAGCAGCAGCGCGCCGATGCACAGGGACGCGGCGCCGTCCCAGACGCCGGAGCCGGTGAGGTGCCCGCCGATGACGCCGCCCGCGGCGAGCAGCAGGCCGGCGAGCGCGGCGCTGTCCTCCATGACGACGGCCTTGACGGCGGTGTCGGGCGTGCGGCGCAGGTACGTACGCAGGGGGGCGCGCAGGCGGGCTGCCTCGCCGCGGGCCTGGCGTACGGCGGTGCGCAGGGAGAAGCCTTCGAGGACGAAGGCGACGGCGAGGACGATGTACGAGACGAGCGGGTCGCCGGGTTCCTCGCCGGAGACGAGGGTGTGGATGCCGTCGTAGAGGGAGAAGACGGCGCCGCCGACGAAGGTGGCGACGGCGGCGAGGAGCGCCCAGACGTAGCGTTCGCCGCCGTGGCCGAGGGGGTGGTCCTCGTCGGCGGGTTTCGCGCTGCGTTTGAGTGAGGCGAGCAGCAGCAGTTCGGTGACGGTGTCCGCGAAGGAGTGCGCCGCCTCGGAGAGCATCGCGCTGGAGCCGCTGATGACTCCGGCGACCGCTTTGGCCAGGGCGATGCCCAGATTGGCCGCGGCGGCGACGAGCACCGTGAAGACGCTCTCGCCGCCGCTTTCCTCGTCCTGCTGCCCGGCCGTGTCCACCCGTACGTCCATGTAACGGACCGTATGTCCGATCAGCGGGGAACGCGAACGACGCCCTCCTGGATGACGCTGATCGCCAGCTTGCCGTCCTGCGTGTAGATGCGGGCCTGGCCGAGCCCGCGCCCGCCGGACGCGGACGGCGACTCCTGGTCGTACAGCAGCCACTCGTCGGCGCGGAACGGCCGGTGGAACCACATGGCGTGGTCCAGGGAGGCGCCGACGACGTCGCCGACGGCCCAGCCGCCGCGCCCGTGGGCGAGCAGCACGGAGTCGAGGAGCGTCATGTCGGAGACGTACGTGGCGAGGCAGACGTGCAGCAGGGGGTCGTCGGCGAGCTTGCCGTTGGTGCGGAACCAGACCTGCGAGCGCGGCGGCTGCGGCTCGCCCACGAAGGCGAACGGCGGCGCGTCCACGTACCGCAGGTCGACCGCCTCGCGCGCTTCGAGGAGCCGCCCGACGGTCTCGGGGGCGAGGACGGAACCGGCGTACCGCGGCAGCATCTCGGCGGCGGTCGGCAGCGTCTCGGGGTCGGGCGCGGCCGGCATGTCCGCCTGGTGGTCGAGCCCTTCCTCGTACGTCTGGAAGGACGCGGAGAGGTGGAAGATCGGCTGCCCGTGCTGGATCGCGACAACCCGCCGGGTGGTGAAGGAGCGGCCGTCGCGGATGCGGTCCACGGTGTAGACGATGGGCGCGCCCGGGTCGCCGGCGACGAGGAAGTACGCGTGCAGCGAGTGGGCGAGCCGGTCGGCGGGCACGGTGCGGCCCGCCGCGACCAGCGCCTGCGCGGCGACCTGGCCGCCGAAGACGCGCGGGACGACGGCGGACCTGGACCGGCCGCGGAAGATGTCCTCCTCGATCTGTTCGAGGTCGAGCAGATCGAGGAGGGAATCGAGTGCCTGATGCATGGCGTCAGTTGTATCCGGCAGCGATGTGCGGCGGGTTACAGGCCCATGTTCTTGGCGATGATCGACTTCATGATCTCGCTGGTGCCGCCGTAGATGCGGTTGACGCGGTTGTCCGCGTACAGGCGGGCGATGGGGTACTCGTTCATGAAGCCGTAGCCGCCGTGCAGCTGGAGGCAGCGGTCGATGACGCGGTGGGCGACCTCGGTGCAGAACAGCTTCGCGGAGGCGGCCTCGGCGGCGGTCAGCTCACCGGCGTCCAGCGCTTCGAGGGCGCGGTCGGCGACGGCCTCGGCGGCGTCCACCTCGGCCTGGCAGGCGGCCAGCTCGAACTTGGTGTTCTGGAAGGACGCGACCGGCTTGCCGAAGACGGTGCGGTCCTGCACGTACTGCTTGGCGAACTGGACGGCGGCCTTGGCCTGCGCGTACGCGCCGTAGGCGATGCCCCAGCGCTCGGAGGGCAGGTTGCTGCCGAGGTAGTAGAAGCCCTTGTTCTCCTCGCCGAGCAGGTCCTCGGCGGGCACCTTCACGTCGACGAACGCCAGCTCGGCGGTGTCGGAGGTGCGCAGGCCCAGCTTGTCGAGCTTGCGGCCGAGGGAGTAGCCCTCGGACTTGGTGTCGACGGCGAACAGGGAGATGCCGTGGCGGCGGTCATCGGCGGTCGGCGCGGCGGTGCGGGCGCAGACGATGACGCGGTCGGCGTGGACGCCGCCGGTGATGAAGGTCTTGGAGCCGTTGAGGACGTAGTGCGTGCCGTCCTCGGAGAGCTTGGCGGTGGTCTTCATGCCCGCGAGGTCGGAGCCGGTGCCCGGCTCGGTCATGGCGAGCGCCCACATCTCCTCGCCGGAGACGAACTTCGGCAGGTAGCGCTTCTTCTGCTCGTCGGTGGCGAGCATCTTGATGTACGGCAGGGCGAGCAGCACGTGGACGCCGGAGCCGCCGAAGGAGACGCCGGCGCGGGCGGTCTCCTCGTACTGGATGGCCTCGAACTTGTGGGTGTCGAGACCGGCGCCGCCGAACTCCTCCGGCACGTTGATGCCGAACAGGCCGAGGTCGGCCATCTTGGAGTACAGCTCGCGCGGGACGATGCCCTGCTGGAACCACTCGTCGTAGTGCGGGACGACCTCGGCCTCGATGAAGGCGCGCAGGGTGTCCCGGAACGCCTCGTGGTCTTCGTCAAAAACGGTACGGCGCACGGAGAACTCTCCCTCTACGACGGTTGCGCATCCAGAAAGCAGCACGACTAAGCGCTTGCTCATACGTACGTTACCGGCCGGTCACCGCACCGTCCAGAGATACAGGTCACGCCTGGGCGCGGGCCGCCCCGACCTCCCGGGCGCGGGTCACCGGCGGGCGCGGGTCACCGGCGGGCGCGGGTCACCGGCCGCCCCCGGGCGCGGGGTCACCCGGTCGGCGCCTCCGGCGCGGAGGCCGCCGCGGCGAACGCGCCCCGGGCCAGCCGGTGCAGGATCGTGGCGGTGGCCGCCCGACCCGGCAGGGACCCGGGCCGGCTCAGGTGCGGCGTGGAGTTCAGCAGGCCGAACACAGCGTGCACGGCCACGCGCGCGTGGCTCTCCCCGAGCCCCGGGTAGACCTTGCGCACCGCCTCCACCCACAGCTCGACGTACTGCCGCTGCAACTGCCGTACGAGCTTGCGGTCGCTGTCCCGCAGGCGGTCCAGCTCACGGTCGTGCAGGATGATCAGGTCCCGGTCGTCGAGGGCGAAGTCGATGTGCCCCTCGATGAGCGAGTCGAGCAGCGCCTCGGGGCCGCCCCCGTCCTCGGCGACGCGCCGCTTGGCGCCCGTCATCAACTGTCCGCTGATCCCGACGAGCAGCTCCGCCAGCATCGCGTCCTTGCCCGCGAAGTGCCGGTACAGGCCGGGGCCGCTGATGCCGACCGCGGCGCCTATCTCGTCGACCCCCACGCCATGGAAGCCGCGCTCGGCGAACAGCCGCGCCGCCTCCTTGAGGATCTGCTCACGCCGCGTCGGCGCGTCGGTTCTGGTGGCCATGAAATCAATTCTAGACAGCGAGGTTAGCGACCGTTAACCTGAACGCGGATCGGTTAACGCTCATTAACCTGTGAGGGGACCGCAGGATGCACGAGGCACCGGAGCTGACGAGCGCGGCAGACCCCGCGTCGGACGCCTGGCGGGCCAATGAGGCGGCCCACCGGACGCTCGGCGAGGAGCTGCGCGCCAAGCTCGCCGCGGCCCGGCTCGGCGGCGGCGAGAAGGCCCGCGCCCGGCACACCGCGCGCGGCAAGCTGCTGCCGCGCGAGCGGGTGGACGCGCTGCTCGACCCGGGCTCGCCGTTCCTGGAGCTGGCGCCGCTGGCCGCGGACGGCATGTACGACGGCCAGGCGCCCGCCGCGGGGGTGATCGCGGGCATCGGCCGGATCAGCGGCCGCACCTGCGTGATCGTGGCGAACGACGCGACCGTCAAGGGCGGCACGTACTACCCGATGACGGTGAAGAAGCACCTGCGCGCCCAGGAGGTCGCGCTGGAGAACAGACTGCCCTGCGTCTACCTCGTGGACTCCGGCGGCGCGTTCCTGCCGATGCAGGACGAGGTCTTCCCCGACCGCGAGCACTTCGGGCGGATCTTCTACAACCAGGCGCGGATGTCCGGCGCCGGCATCCCGCAGATCGCGGCCGTCCTCGGCTCCTGCACGGCGGGCGGGGCGTACGTCCCGGCGATGAGCGACGAGGCGGTGATCGTGCGGAACCAGGGCACGATCTTCCTCGGCGGCCCCCCGCTGGTGAAGGCGGCGACCGGCGAGGTCGTCACGGCGGAGGAGCTGGGCGGCGGCGAGGTCCACTCCCGGATCTCCGGCGTCACCGACCATCTGGCCGAGGACGACGCGCACGCGCTGCGCATCGTGCGCACCATCGTCTCCACGCTCCCCGAGCGCGGCCCGCTGCCGTGGTCCGTGCGCGCGGCGATCGAGCCGAAGGTGGATCCGGCCGGCCTGTACGGGGCGGTGCCGGTCGACTCACGCACGCCGTACGACGTACGGGAGGTCATCGCGCGCGTGGTGGACGGTTCCCGGTTCGCGGAGTTCAAGGCGGAGTACGGGCAGACGCTGGTCACCGGCTTCGCCCATGTGCACGGCCACCCGGTCGGCATCGTCGCCAACAACGGCATCCTGTTCGCCGAGTCCGCGCAGAAGGGCGCCCACTTCATCGAGCTGTGCGACCAGCGCGGCATCCCCCTGCTGTTCCTGCAGAACATCTCGGGGTTCATGGTCGGCAAGGACTACGAGGCGGGCGGCATCGCCAAGCACGGCGCCAAGATGGTCACCGCCGTCGCCTGCACCCGCGTGCCCAAGCTGACGGTGGTCGTCGGCGGCTCCTACGGCGCGGGCAACTACTCGATGTGCGGCCGGGCCTACAGCCCCCGCTTCCTGTGGATGTGGCCCGGCGCCAAGATCTCCGTCATGGGCGGCGAGCAGGCCGCGTCCGTCCTCGCCACCGTCAAGCGCGACCAGCTCGAGGCGCGCGGCGAGCAGTGGTCCGACGAGGACGAGACGGCGTTCAAGGCGCCGATCCGCGCCCAGTACGAGACCCAGGGCAGCGCCTACTACGCGACGGCCCGGCTCTGGGACGACGGGGTGATCGACCCGATGGAGACCCGGCAGGTCGTCGGCCTCGCCCTGACCGCCTGTGCCCACGCGCCCCTGCCGGAGAAGTCCGGCGGCTTCGGCGTCTTCCGGATGTGAGGGGAGGGACGAGATGAGCACGACCAGCACAGACACGACCAGCACAGACATGTTCGAGACGGTCCTCGTGGCCAACCGGGGCGAGATCGCCGTCCGCGTGATCCGCACCCTGCGGGCGCTCGGCATCCGCGCGGTGGCCGTCTACAGCGACGCGGACGCGGACGCCCGCCATGTGCGCGAGGCCGACGAGGCGGTGCGCATCGGGCCGCCGCCCGCCTCCGAGAGCTATCTCGCGGTGGACCGCATCCTGGAGGCGGCGGCCCGCACGGGCGCCCAGGCGGTGCACCCGGGCTACGGCTTCCTCGCGGAGAACGCGGAGTTCGCGCGGGCCTGCGAGACGGCCGGCCTGGTCTTCATCGGGCCGTCCGCCGACGCCATCGCCCTGATGGGCGACAAGATCCGCGCCAAGGAGACCGTCCGGGAGGCGGGCGTCCCCGTCGTCCCCGGCGGCCGCGACCCCGAGCTCGCCGAGGCGGCCCGGGAGCTGGGCGCGCCCGTGCTGCTCAAGCCGTCGGCGGGCGGCGGCGGCAAGGGCATGCGCCTGGTGCGGGACCTGAGCACGCTGGAGGAGGAGATCGCGGCGGCGCGGCGCGAGGCGCGGGCCTCGTTCGGCGACGACACGCTGCTGGTGGAGCGGTGGATCGACAGCCCCCGGCACATCGAGATCCAGGTCCTCGCCGACGCCCACGGCCACGTGGTGCATCTGGGCGAGCGCGAGTGCTCGCTCCAGCGCCGCCACCAGAAGGTCATCGAGGAGGCGCCGAGCGTCCTGCTCGACGAGGAGACGCGGGCCGCGATGGGCGCGGCGGCGGTCGAGGCGGCCCGCTCCTGCGGCTACCGGGGCGCGGGCACCGTGGAGTTCATCGTCCCCGGCGGCGACCCGTCCGCGTACTGCTTCATGGAGATGAACACGCGGCTCCAGGTCGAGCACCCGGTCACCGAGCTGATCACCGGCATCGACCTCGTGGAGTGGCAGGTGCGGGTCGCGGCGGGCGAGCCGCTGCCGTTCACGCAGGACGACATCACGCTCACCGGGCACGCCGTGGAGGCGCGGCTGTGCGCGGAGACCGTCTCCGTCAAGGAGGGCGCGCGCGGCTTCCTGCCCTCGGGCGGCACGGTCCTCGCCCTGCGCGAGCCCGAGGGCGACGGTGTGCGCACCGACTCCGGGCTCACCGAGGGCACCGAGGTCTCCTCGCTGTACGACCCGATGCTGGCGAAGGTCATCGCGTACGGCCCCGACCGGGCGACCGCGCTGCGCCGGCTGCGCGCGGCCCTGGCCCGTACAGTGACGCTGGGCGTGCCGACGAACGCCGGGTTCCTGCGCCGCCTGCTGGCCCATCCGGCGGTGGTGGCGGGCGAGTTGGACACCGGGCTCGTGGAGCGGGACCTCGACGCGCTGGTCGCCACCGAGGTGCCGGCCGGGGTGTACGCGGCGGCGGGCGCCCTGCGCCATGAGCGGCTGCGGCCGGCCGAGGACGCGGGGTGGGTGGACCCGTTCGCGCGGCCGGACGGCTGGCGGCTGGGCGGGCAGGTGGCCGACGCGGTGTTCCCACTGAAGGTGCCCGGCCACGATCCGGTCGAGGTGCGGGTGCGCGGTACGCGGATCCTGGTCGACGGCGAGCCGACGGCCCCGGCGCGGGTCACGGCGGCGGCGGGCGGCTGGCTGGCCCTCGACGGCGACGCGTGGCACGTCCAGGACCACGACCCGGTGGCGGCGAGTCTGAGCGGCGCGGGCGCGGGCGGCGCGGGTTCGCTCACCGCCCCGATGCCCGGCACGGTGACCGTGGTGAAGGTGGCCGTGGGCGACGAAGTGGCGGCGGGCCAGAGCCTGTTGGTGGTCGAGGCGATGAAGATGGAGCACATGATCACGGCTCCGCACGCGGGCGTGGTCACGGAGCTGGACGTCAGCCCCGGCACGACGGTGGCGATGGACCAGGTCCTCGCCGTGGTCGACCCGGCGGACCCGGGTGCGTCCGGACCCGGCGCGCCCGGCCCCCGGTCGTCCGGCTCCCAGGCATCCGAATCGGCTCCGCGCGGTGAGGGGGCGACGGCATGACGAGCGGCCTGCCCATGAGGTTCCCGGACCCGGAGCTGCCCGCGCGGGTGCGCATCCACGAGGTCGGCGCCCGCGACGGCTTGCAGAACGAGAAGACGACCGTGGCGACCGAGGTGAAGGCCGAGTTCGTGCACCGCCTTGCGGGCGCGGGCCTGACCACGGTCGAGGCGACCAGCTTCGTGCACCCCAAATGGGTGCCCCAACTGGCGGACGCGGAAGCCCTGTTCCCGCTCCTGTCCGACCTGGAGGGCGTCGCACTGCCGGTCCTCGTACCGAACGAGCGGGGCCTGGACCGGGCGCTCGCGCTCGGCGCGGACCGCATCGCCGTGTTCGCAAGCGCCACGGAGTCCTTCGCCAAGGCCAATCTGAACCGGACGGTGGCCGAGTCGCTGGCCGCGTTCGCGCCGGTCGTGGCCCGCGCCAAGGAGAGCGGCGCGCACGTGCGCGGCTATCTGTCGATGTGCTTCGGCGACCCGTGGGAAGGCGCGGTGCCGCTCGCGCAGGTCGTCTCCGTCGCCCGCGCGCTGCGCGACATGGGCTGCGACGAGCTGAGCCTCGGCGACACGATCGGCGTGGCCACGCCCGGGCATGTGGGGGCGCTGCTGACGCGGCTCGTCGAGGAGGGCGTGCCGGTCGGGGAGATCGGCGTGCACTTCCACGACACGTACGGGCAGGCCCTGTCCAACACGCTGGCGGCGCTGCGGCACGGCGTCACCACCGTCGACGCGTCGGCGGGCGGCCTCGGCGGCTGCCCGTACGCCAAGAGCGCCACCGGCAATCTCGCCACCGAGGACCTCGTCTGGATGCTCGACGGGCTCGGCGTCGAGACCGGGGTCGACCTCGGCCGTCTCACCGCCACGAGCAGGTGGATGGCCACGCAGTTGGGCCGGCCGAGTCCGTCCCGCACCGTTCGCGCCCTGTCATCGCAGGCCCAGGACCAGGAGCAGTGAGACACCCATGGACCACCACCTCACCCACGAGCACGAGGAACTGAGGCGCATCGTCGAGGAGTTCGCGCACGACGTGGTCGCGCCGAAGATCGGCGACTTCTACGAGCGGCATGAGTTCCCGTACGAGATCGTGCGCGAGATGGGCCGCATGGGCCTGTTCGGGCTGCCCTTCCCCGAGGAGTACGGGGGCATGGGCGGCGACTATCTGGCGCTCGGCATCGCCCTGGAGGAGCTGGCCCGCGTCGACTCGTCGGTCGCCATCACCCTGGAGGCGGGTGTCTCGCTCGGCGCGATGCCGCTGCACCTGTTCGGCACCGAGGAGCAGAAGCGGGAGTGGCTGCCGCGGCTGTGCTCGGGCGAGATCCTCGGCGCGTTCGGCCTGACGGAGCCGGAGGCGGGCTCGGACGCGGGCGGCACGCGCACGACGGCCGTACGGGACGAGGCCACCGGCGACTGGGTGATCAACGGCACGAAGTGCTTCATCACCAACTCCGGTACGGACATCACGGGCCTGGTCACGGTGACGGCGGTGACGGGGCGCACGGCGGACGGCAAGCCGCGCATCTCCTCGATCATCGTGCCGTCGGGGACGCCCGGATTCACGGTCGCGGCCCCGTACTCCAAGGTCGGGTGGAACGCGTCGGACACGCGGGAGCTGCACTTCGACGACGTGCGCGTGCCCGCGGCGAACCTGCTGGGCGAGGAGGGGCGCGGGTTCGCCCAGTTCCTGCGGATCCTCGACGAGGGGCGGGTGGCGATCTCGGCGCTGGCGACGGGGCTGGCGCAGGGCTGTGTGGACGAGTCCGTGAAGTACGCGAAGGAACGGCGGGCGTTCGGGCGGGCCATCGGGGGGTATCAGGCGATCCAGTTCAAGATCGCGGACATGGAGATGAAGGCGTATACCGCGCGGCTGGCGTGGCGGGACGCGGCGTCTCGGCTGGTCGCCGGGGAGCCGTTCAAGAAGGAGGCGGCGCTGGCGAAGCTGTACTCGTCGACTGTCGCCGTGGACAACGCGCGTGAGGCGACGCAGATCCACGGGGGTTATGGGTTCATGAATGAGTATCCCGTGGCCCGGATGTGGCGGGATTCCAAGATTCTGGAGATCGGGGAGGGGACGAGCGAGGTTCAGCGCATGCTCGTGGCCCGAGAGCTGGGCCTGCCTTCCTGACCCGGGGTTCGTCAGGCAGCCGGGTGGCTCCGCCGGTGGGTGACCTCGGCTTTCGTCGTGGCCGATCGCGCAGTTCCCCGCGCCCCTAGGTAAGTGGGTGGCCCCGCCCGGTGGGTCACCTCGACATTCGTCGTGGCTGATCGCGCAGTTCCCCGCGCCCCTAGGTGAGTGGGTGGCCCCGCCCGGTGGGTCACCTCGACATTCGTCGTGGCTTGGCGCGCAGTTCCCCGCGCCCCTGGAGGCGGGGCTTCGCCCCAGCCTCCCCCGATAGAGGTAGCGCACGCAGTGCGCACCGAAGGGGCGCGGGGAAC
>NZ_JBVKBC010000017.1:0-149870 GCF_055639095.1 Streptomyces sp. NPDC107550 | reverse complement strand
GGCGGCGCCGACGTCCACGCCGAGACCTCCGGTGTCTGCCACTTCGCCTACGACGACGAAGAGACCTGCATCGCCGAGGTCCGCTACCTCCTGTCCCTGCTGCCGCAGAACAACCGGGAGAACCCGCCGACCACCGAGTGCGACGACCCCGCCGACCGCCGCGGCGACGTCCTCCTCGACCTCGTGCCCGCCGACGGCAACCGCCCCTACGACATGACCAAGGTCATCGAGGAACTCGTCGACGACGGCGACTACCTCGAAGTCCACGAGCGCTGGGCCCGCAACATCATCTGCGCCCTGGCCCGGCTCGACGGGCAGGTCGTCGGCATCGTCGCCAACCAGCCCCAGTCGCTGGCCGGGGTCCTGGACATCGAGGCGTCCGAGAAAGCCGCCCGCTTCGTCCAGATGTGCGACGCGTTCAACATCCCGATCGTGACCCTCCTGGACGTGCCCGGCTTCCTGCCCGGCGTCGACCAGGAACACGGCGGCATCATCCGCCACGGCGCGAAACTCCTCTACGCGTACTGCAACGCGACCGTGCCCCGGATCTCGCTGATCCTGCGCAAGGCCTACGGCGGCGCCTACATCGTCATGGACTCCCAGTCCATCGGCGCCGACCTCACCTACGCCTGGCCGACCAACGAGATCGCCGTCATGGGCGCCGAGGGCGCCGCCAACGTGATCTTCCGCCGGCAGATCGCCGACGCCGAGGACCCCGAGGCCATGCGCCAGAAGATGGTCAAGGAATACAAGTCCGAACTCATGCACCCCTACTACGCGGCCGAACGCGGCCTGGTCGACGACGTCATCGACCCCGTCGAAACCCGCGAGGTGCTCATCAAGTCCCTGGCGATGCTGCGCACCAAGCACGCCGACCTGCCTTCCCGCAAGCACGGCAACCCGCCGCAGTAACGCGGACCTACTCGTAGGAGACCTGCCCCATGTCCACTCCTGACATCCGTGTCGAGAAGGGCCACGCCGAGCCCGAGGAGGTCGCGGCCATCACCGCGATCCTGCTCGCCCGCGCGGCCGCCGGCCCCGAGACCCCGGTCCACCACGACCACCGCTCCCGCGCCGGCTGGCGCCGCCTGGAGCGTGAGCCCGGCTTCCGCGCCCCGCACAGCTGGCGCTGACCCGGACCCGCACCGGGCAGCACGCCCCCGGACCCGCACCGGGCAGCACGCCGAAAGCCGCGGTCGCCTCCCCCTCGTCCATCGAGGAAGGCGACCGCGGCTTTCGTCTGTCCGTCGGCGCGCGGGTGTCCGTCCGCGCGCGGGGAGCGCTAGCGCAGGCGCGCCATCAGGGCGTGCTCCACGAGCGTGATCAGCGTGGACTTCGCGTCGGCGCGGTGTCGGGCGTCCGTCGTGATGATCGGGGTGTCGGGCCCGATCTGGAGCGCCTCGCGCACCTCGTCCGGCGTGTAGGGCTGGTTGCCGTCGAAGCCGTTGAGGGCGATGACGAACGGCAGGCCCGAGTTCTCGAAGTAGTCGACGGCGGGGAAGCAGTCCGCGAGGCGGCGCGTGTCCACGAGCACGACGGCGCCGATCGCGCCGCGTACGAGGTCGTCCCACATGAACCAGAAGCGGTCCTGGCCGGGCGTGCCGAACAGGTAGAGGATCAGGTCCTGGTCGAGCGTGATGCGGCCGAAGTCCATGGCGACCGTCGTGGTCGTCTTGTCCCCGGTGTGGGTGAGGTCGTCGATGCCCGCCGACGCGGACGTCATCACGGCCTCGGTGCGCAGCGGGTTGATCTCGGAGACGGCGCCGACGAACGTCGTCTTGCCGACACCGAAGCCACCCGCCACCACGATCTTCGCCGAGGTGGTGGAGCGACTTGGAGTAACCGGCCCTCCGCTAGAGCTTGCGAAGTCCACTGAGCACCCTTTCGAGCAAAGTCACGTCTGGCTGGCCGCCGGCGCTCTCGTCGCCGCCGGGCTGATGGATCGCGACCAGGCCCGCCTCCGCGAGGTCGGCGACGAGAATCCTGGCCACACCGAGAGGGATCGTCAGCAGGGCCGAGATCTCGGCCACCGACTTGATCTCCCGGCACAGGTGGCAGATCCGCTGGTGCTCGGGCAGTTGGCCCTGCAACTGGTGCGGCTGCGCGGTGGTGTGCACCAGCGCCTCGATGGCGAGCTGGTAGCGGGGCCTGGTACGGCCGCCCGTCATCGCGTACGGGCGTACCAGGGGGTTGTTCGCGGCGGGTGCGGGCCGCGCGTCGGGACGCGGCTGCGGCTGCACGGGCTGGATGCGCGGCGCGGGCGGCTGGTCGTAGGGACCGGGCTGCCGGGTCGGCCGGGCGTGGCTCGGCGCGGAGGGGTAGCCGTACGGGTTCTGCGAACCGTCACCGCCCATGCCGGCCTGCTCCTGCCGCCCCTGGCCGTGGCCGTAGGGCGGCCAGTGGGCCGACGAACCACTCGGGGGTGTTGCTGAACCGGACACGTACTCCTCCTCCGACTGCGCTGGGCACCATCACTGTGGAGCCGCGTCCCGAAACCTTACGGCCCCAGGACGCGAAAACGCACCGCCTGTCTGTTAGTTGAGAAGGCTTCCCTGAAGCTCCGCGCGCAGGTCGGGGGTGAGAACCGAACCCGCGCGGTCGACGAGAAGCGCCATTTCGTACCCGACGAGGCCGATGTCCGCCTCCGGGTGTGCGAGGACGGCGAGAGAAGAACCATCGGAAATGGACATGATGAAGAGGAATCCTCGCTCCATCTCCACAACTGTCTGGTTCACCGCGCCGCCCTCGAAGATGCGGGACGCGCCCGCGGTCAACGAGGTCAGACCCGACGCGACGGCCGCCAGCTGGTCGGCGCGGTCGCGGGGGAACCCTTCGGACATCGCCAGAAGGAGTCCGTCGGCGGAGACCACCACCGTGTGGGACACCCCGGGGGTGTTGTCCACGAAGTTGGTGATCAACCAGTTCAGGTTCTGTGCCGCCTGGCTCATCGGGCTCACACTAACGCTCCTGGTTGTAGGTGCTGTCAGGGCCGGCGGGAGACCCGCTGTCCTGGCCGTTCGTTTCGATCACTGCTGCTCACTGCTGCCTTCCGCGCGTCCCCGCTGCACGCCCCGGCGCAGGTTGCTCAGCCTGCCCCGTACGTCCTCGGGGGCGCGGGAGATCTGGGGGCCGCCCTGCGGTGTGGACTCCGCGGTCCCTTCGACCAGGTTGGCCTTGGGCACCCGGCGCGGGAGTCCGGACGCGGTGACCCCGCCCGCCTTGGGCCGCTTGAGCTGCTCCGCGCGCTCCCACCGGTCGTCGTTGGCGGAGCGCCACGTGTCACCGTTCTCGCCGCCCTGCTCGGGGGCGCCGAAGGAGCCACGGCGCGGCAGACCGGCGTCGGTCAGCTCCTGCGCGACGGAGGGGGAGGGGCCGGCCGACAGCGGGCCGTGCGGGTCGAAGCCTACGCTCTCCGGCTCGGCCGCGTCAGCGGCCTGCGAAGATTCCGCTTCGGGGGCGTACGGAGCGTTCGAGTCGTCCTGGTACGCGCCCTGCGCCTGCCAGTCACCCGTACGCGCCGGTGCCTCGAACGCCTGGTAGGGCTCCGAGGGAACTTCCGCATAGCCGTCCCCACGACCGAAGTCCTGGTCGTATCCGGCCTGCGTCCCGGTGTCGTAGCCGTTCTGCGCGGGAGCGTAGCCCTCGTACGGGACTTGACCCTGATCGCCGTACGTCACCTGCTGCTGTTCGCCGTAGACACCGTGACCCTGATCGCCGTAGGCGGCCTGCTGCTGGTTGTCGTACGAGAACTGCTCGAACTGCTGGTGCTGAGCGTGCTGCTGCTGCGGCTGGTGGGGTGCGTGGGGCTGGTCCGGGTGGCCGCCGCGGGCCGTGTCGACCTCGTCGCGGAAGAGCGGGCGGCTGTCCGGCGTCTGCCCGGGCTGCGGCTCCTGCTGGGTGCCGGCCTGCGCCTCCAGGGCCGCGCGCCGCTCCTCGCGCATCAGGGAGCGGCCCACCGGGTCCAGCTCGCGCGGATCGTCGGGCACGTCGTAGCGGCTGTCGTCGAAGCCCAGCTCGGCGGCGGTGCGCAGCGGCGCCTTCTCGAAGGACGGCTGCTCCGGGATCATCGTCGAGACGGTGAACTCGCCGTTCTCGTCGACGTGGCCGCCACCACCGCCGTGGGTGATCGCGTCGGGGAGCATGACCAGCGACGTCGTGCCCGCCTGCTCGCCCGAGGGGCGCAGCTGGACGCGGATGCCGTGCCGGTCGGACAGCCGCCCGACCACGAACAGGCCCATGCGCTGGGAGATCGCGACGTCCACGGTCGGCGGGTTGGCCAGCTTGTGGTTGATGTCCGCGAAGTCCTCGGCGGTCAGGCCGATGCCCTTGTCGTGGATCTCGATCATGACGCGGCCGTCGGGCAGCCGGGTCGCGGTGACGCGGACCTTGGTCTGCGGCGACGAGAACGTGGTGGCGTTCTCCAGCAGCTCGGCCAGCAGGTGCACGAGGTCGGTGACCGCACGGCCGTGGATGTCGGCCTCCGGCACGCCCTGCAGTTCGATGCGCTCGTACTGCTCCACCTCGGAGGTGGCGGCGCGCAGCACGTCCACCAGCGGGACCGGCTGGTCCCAGCGGCGGCCGGGCTCCTCACCGGCGAGGACCAGCAGGTTCTCGCCGTTGCGGCGCATACGGGTGGCGAGGTGGTCCAGGCGGAAGAGGTTCTCCAGCTGGTCCGGGTCGGCCTCGTTGTTCTCCAGGTCGGTGATGAGGGTGAGCTGGCCCTCGATCAGCGACTGGTTGCGGCGCGAGAGGTTGGTGAAGATCGCGTTGATGTTGCCGCGCAGCAGGGCCTGCTCGGCGGCGAGCCGGACGGCCTCCCGGTGCACCTGGTCGAAGGCGCGGGCGACCTCGCCGATCTCGTCGGTGGTGGTGATCGGGATGGGCGTCACGCGGGTGTCCACCCGGCCCGGGTCGGTACGCGAGAGCTGGTCGACCAGCATCGGCAGGCGCTGCTCGGCCACGTCGAACGCGGCGGAGCGCAGGCGGCGCATCGAGCGGGACATCTGGCGGGCCATCTGACCGGCGAGCAGCACGGCGGCCAGCAGGGCGACCACGACGGCGGCGCCGATGATGATGGCCTCGCGCTTGGCGTCGGCGGCGATGCCGGACGCCTCGGTCACGGCCTTGTCGGCGAGGTCGGACTCGATCGTGCGGTAGGCGTCGAACTTCGCGGTGTTGACCGCCCACCAGTTCTCGGGGGTGACGCCCTTGCCGGCGAGCGCGGCGCGGGCGCTCGGCGCGGTGCTGGGCAGGGCGACGATGTCACCGACCATCTCGGCGGCGTCCGGCGGCGGCGTGAAGGAGGGGTCCTTGGCCTTCGCCTCGGCGGCCTGCTTCTTGCCGTCGCTCTTGAGCTGGGTGATCGCGTCGTCGAGCTTCTTGAGGTCCTCGGGCGTACCGCCGCCCTTGTACTCCTCGACCGCGATGTTCTCCAGGTAGGCGTACGAGCCGAGCGCGGTGCGCTGGCGGCCGAAGCTGGTGGCGGTCGGGCCGGGCTTGACCAGCAGGTGCATGCCGATGGAGCGCTCAAGAGAGAGCGCGGCCTTGGACAGCGAGATGGCGTAGACGGTACGGCCGTAGCTCGTGATGTTGCCGGTGCCGAGGCCCAGCTCGTTGGCGAACTCCATCAGCGGGTGCTGGATGGCGACGTAGCCCTCTTCGGTCTTCACGCCGTCGAGCTTGGAGGTGTAGGCGGCGGCGCGCAGCTTCCCCAGGCCGCCCTCGACCTTGGTGAACTGCGCCATGCGGCGCTCCAGGCCCTCCTTGTGCGGCATGTTCTGCGCCGCCGCGCGGAAGGCGTCGGCCGCGGCGTCGGTGGCCTCGCGGGCCTTGACGACGGCCGGGTCGTGGCGCTTGCCCTGGAGCAGGGGAGCGGCGGAGACGTCCCGCTCCTCGATGAGGCGGTTGCCGTAGGTGAGGGACGCCTGGACGAGCCGGGCGGTGTTCTCGGCGTCCTCGGCCTCGTGCCAGGTGTCGATGGAGTTCTTGACCTGGAAGCCGCCCATGACCAGGCCGACGATCACGGGTATGAGGAGGATGGCGTTCAGCTTCGCGGGTACGCGCCAGTTGCGCGGCGACAGCTTCCCGCCGGACGGGCCGCCGGACGCCGGTGCCGCGGCCTCGACCGGGGCGGCCGGTGCCGTGGCCCGCGGCGGCGGGGTGAAGTTGCCCCGCGCCGCGGCCGGCTCGGGACTGTTCTTGCTTCGCCTCACTCGACCAACAACCTCTCGGCGTCGGCACCTACGTTGTGCCGCTGTGTGTCTCCAGGCCCGTTCTTACTGGGCAGTTCAGCGCATTCCAGCACGTCAGGAGGCGCACTTCCAAACAGTCGGAAGCGGAACCTCCGGGTGATGCATGCCCCAGATAAAACGGTCATAAAGAGCGAGCCCCGCCAAAAGGCGGGGCTCTTGTGAGCGCAGTGGAACCAGGTGTGCGCGACGTGTGTCTGCGCCCCTGCAATTCTCTGTCGAAACGTTATGAACGCAGGGGTCGCGCGTGTCAAAGGCCACAAAGCGCTCCCTGTGGCCTACGACAACTGCCGTATGGATTCAGCCAATTGATGGCCGAGTTATGACCGATTCTGTCTACTTGAGGCGAGCCATCAGAGCGTGCTCCACCAGCGTGATCAGCGCGCTCTTCGCATCCGCACGGTGTCGGGCGTCCGTCGTGATGATCGGGGTGTCGGGCCCGATCTGGAGCGCCTCGCGCACCTCGTCCGGCGTGTAGGGCTGGTTGCCGTCGAAGCCGTTGAGGGCGATGACGAACGGCAGGCCCGAGTTCTCGAAGTAGTCGACGGCGGGGAAGCAGTCCGCGAGGCGGCGCGTGTCCACGAGCACGACGGCGCCGATCGCACCGCGTACGAGGTCGTCCCACATGAACCAGAAGCGGTCCTGGCCGGGAGTACCGAACAGGTAGAGGATCAGGTCCTGGTCGAGCGTGATGCGGCCGAAGTCCATGGCGACCGTCGTGGTCGTCTTGTCCCCGGTGTGGGTGAGGTCGTCGATGCCGGCGCTCGCCGAGGTCATCACGGCCTCGGTGCGCAGCGGGTTGATCTCGGAGACCGACCCCACGAACGTCGTCTTGCCCACGCCGAAGCCACCCGCCACCACGATCTTCGCCGAGGTGGTCGCGCGGGTCGTCTCCAGCGTGCTGTCAGAGCTTGCGAAGTCCACTGAGCACCCTTTCGAGCAGAGTCACGTCCGGCGCACCGCCGTTGTTCTCGTCGCCGCCCGGCTGGTGGATGGCGACGAGCCCGGCCTCGGCCAGGTCCGCGACGAGGATGCGGGCCACCCCGAGCGGCATGGCGAGCAGCGCCGAGACCTCGGCCACCGACTTCACCTCGCGGCACAGGTGGCAGATGCGCTGGTGCTCGGGCAGCAGCGTCACCAGGGCCGCCGGGTCGGCGGTCGTCGAGACGAGCGCCTCGATGGCGAGCTGGTAGCGCGGCCGGGTCCGGCCGCCGGTCATCGCATAGGGGCGGACCAGCGGCTGGTCGCCCTCATAGCCGTACGAGGAATGTGCCGAGGCACTTCCGTACGGATCGTGAGGAGCGGTGGGCGGGGTCATGGATCGATCCTCCGGGCGGGACGGCGGTCGGGGGGCCTGCCGTCTGAGGGTGGGCCGGTGGGGGAGATGTGACGGCCAGACGGTATTCAGAAGGGGATTACGTGACTGCTGTGGCTTTCGGGGCTGCTGGTGCGTAAGACTGTGCGGGCGGCCAGGGGTTACCGGCCGTCACACCGTCCGCGGCGGCGGCCCCTCAGTGCAGCAGACTGCCCTGCAGTTCGGCGCGCAGGTCCGGGGTGAGGACGGCGCCCGCGCGGTCGACGAGGAGCGCCATCTCGTACCCGACGAGGCCGATGTCGCACTCGGGGTGCGCGAGCACCGCGAGGGACGAGCCGTCGGAGACGGACATCAGGAAGAGGAAGCCGCGCTCCATCTCCACCACCGTCTGGTTGACGGGGCCGCCCTCGAAGATCCTCGACGCGCCGGCCGTCAGCGACGTGAGGCCCGACGCCACCGCCGCGAGCTGGTCCGCGCGATCCCGCGGGAAGCCTTCGGACATGGCGAGCAGCAGCCCGTCCGCGGACACCACCACCGTGTGCGAGACGCCTGGGGTGTTGTCCACGAAGTTGGTGATCAACCAGTTCAGGTTCTGTGCCGCCTGGCTCATCTGGCTCAACTAACGCTCCTGCTGGTGAGTGGGGCGGGGGTAGCTGCCCGTCTGGCCCGTGGTGCCGGCCTGACGACCCTGCTGGATGCCCCGTCGGAGATTGGTCAGCCGTCCGCGCACGTCGTCGGGCGCGCGCGAGACCTGGGGACCTGACTGGTGCTGCTGTTCCTGCGCCGTGCCCGCCACGAGGTTCGCCCGGGGCACACGGCGCGGCAGACCCGAGACGGTGACACCGCCGGCGGCGGGCTTGCGCACCCGCTCCGCCTGCCGCATCAGCTCGTCGTTGGGCGACTGCCGCCAACCGGCGGGGTTCTGGCCGGAGTTCTGGGGCTGACCCGGCGCGGCCTGGCCGCCCGGGGCGTGCTGCTGCGGGCTCTGCTGCTGCCCGCCCGCCGGACCCTGCGCCCGCGGCGCGCGCTGCGGCAGGTCACGGCCGTCCTGCCCGCCGAGCTGATCCTGGCTCTGCTGCTCGGGCGCGGCGGACTCGGCCTGACCGCGCTCCTGCTGGTTGTGGAACCAGTTCGTCTCCAGCGTGTCGTACAGCGGCGTACGACCGTCGCCGGGACCGGCGGGCGGCAGGAAGTCCTGCGCTTCCGGCTGTACGGGGATGCCCACGCCGTCCGTGCCCTGGCGCGGCCCCTGCGGGAAGCCCTGCTGCTCGCCACCGCGCTGACGCGGGGCGGCGGGACGCTCGAACTGGCCCGTGTCCGCCGGGTTCTGACGCTGGCTCAGGCCCTGCTGGCTCAGGCCCTGCTCGGGGTAGCCGCCGCGGTCACCGGGACCGCCGTGCTGGCCGCCGCCGTGCTGCTGTCCGGCCGGGGGGATCGCGCCGAACACGTCGGAGCGGACGAACTGGCCGCCGTCCTGCGCCGGACCGCCCGCGTGGGGCGCCGGACGCGGGGCGTCGAAACCGGGACGCTGCGCGTCGAAGTCCGGGCGCTGCGCGTCGAAGTCGGGGCGGGCGAACTCGGCGGTGGAACCCACCCCGTGCTGCTCGCCCTGACGGCCGTCCTCGATGCGCGGGAACTGCGCCGTGGAGTCCGGCTCCTCGTGCCCGCGCGGGGCGTCGAGGTGCGGCTGCGCGTTCTCGTCGCTCCAACTGGGCACCCGGGGCTGCGGGTTGCCGCCGGGCAGCTCCGCGCGCGGACCACCGCGCGGGGGCAGCACCGGGCGGGCGCCCCGCGGCTCGGCCGGACCATTGGGGTCGGCGTGCGTGCGCTGCTGCGGCGGCACCGGACCCTGGCCCGGGCCCTGCGGCACGGCCGGGAACGCGCCGGTGCTCTGCGGGTTCTGCGACACGGCCGGGAAGGCGCCGGTGCCCTGCGGGTCCTGCGGGAGAGCCGGGAACGCCCCGGTGCTCTGCTGGTCCTGCTGCGGCGCGCGCGCCGGCAGCGGGCGCTGCGGCATCTGCGGACGCCGGCCCTGGGGGTCCCGCTGCGCCGGAGCGCCGGGGCCCTGCGGGTGCGGGGCGCTGGGCTGGTTCGGGTTCTGGTGCCGGCCCTGCTGGTTCTGGCCCTGCTGCTGGTTCTGGCCCTGGTTCTGGTTCGGCTGGAAGAGGCCGCCCTGCTGGGACTGCTGGGACTGCGGAGCCTGCTGGGACTGCTGCGGCTGCTGAGGCGCGTACGGGCCCTGCCCCTGGGGGTTCTGGCCCTGGGGGTTCTGCTGGCCCTGCGGGTGCTGGGGGCCGCCGTCACGCGAGGGCAGCGCCGCACGGGGGCCGCCCGCGCCGACCTGCGGACGGGACGCGCCGGGGCCGCCGGGGAGTCGGCCGCCCGGAGCGCCGCCGTTGCCCGGGGCGACACCGCGGCGCGCGGCCGCGGCACCGGCTGCGGCCTGGGCCGCGGCGGGACCGCCCGTGCCGACCGGGGGACCGCCGGCGCCCGGCTTGCCGGGGACCTTCTTGCCGCCCTGCGCGACGTCCACCGGCAGCATGACGAGCGCCGTCGTACCGCCGGAGTCCGACGGGCGGAGCTGGATGCGGATGCCGTGGCGCTGGGACAGCCGGCCGACCACGAACAGACCCATGCGGCGCGAGACCGAGACGTCCACGGTGGGCGGCGACGCGAGCCGCTCGTTGATCGCGGCCAGGTCCTCGGGGGACAGGCCGATGCCGGTGTCGTGGATCTCGATCAGCACCCGGCCGTCGGGCAGCGCGTGACCGGTGACCTTGACCTTGGTCTGCGGCGAGGAGAACGAGGTCGCGTTCTCCAGCAGCTCGGCGAGCAGGTGCACGAGGTCGTTGACGACCCGGCCCGCGACCTCCGTGGCGGGCACGGCGGCCAGTTCGATGCGCTCGTACTGCTCCACCTCGGACGCGGCGGCGCGCAGCACGTCGACCAGCGGCACGGGCCGCGTCCAGCGGCGGCCGGGCTCCTCACCGGCGAGGACGAGCAGGTTCTCACCGTTACGGCGCATACGGGTGGCGAGGTGGTCGAGCTTGAACAGCGAGGAGAGCTGGTCCGGGTCGGCCTCGCGCGACTCCAGCTCGGAGATGAGCGAGAGCTGGCGCTGGATGAGGCCCTGGGAGCGGCGCGAGAGGTTGGTGAACATCGCGTTGACGTTGCCCCGCAGCAGGGCCTGCTCGGCGGCCAGACGCACGGCCTCGCGGTGCACGTCGTCGAAGGCCGCGGCCACCTTGCCGATCTCGTCCCGGGAGTGCACACCGACCGACTCCACGGACGTGTCGACGTCCTGCGGGTCGGCCTCGGACAGCTCCTTGACCAGCTCGGGCAGGCGTTCCTGGGCGACCTTGGTGGCCGTGTCCTGGAGCCGGCGCAGCGAGCGGATCATGGACCGGGCCACGACGAACGCGCCGACGAGCGAGACGCCGAGCACGATCAGGATCAGGGCACCGTTGACGATGGCGGACCGCTCGGAGGCGTTGCGCAGCTCGCGGGCCTGCTGCTCCATCTCGTTGAGCAGCGTCAGCTCGACCTTGGACATCTCCTGGATACGGGAGGTGTCGGCGTCCACCCAGTCCTTGTAGGAGCGCTTGTCCTGGGTGCGGATGCCCTCGGGCTTGGCGAGGACGCGGTTGGCGTAGTTGTCCGCCGCCTTGATCGTCGCGTTGTTCTCGTCGAGCGGCTTGAGCAGTTCCTCGGCCTCGACCGTGCCGTACACGGACTTGAACGAGTCCAGCTCGGAGTCCTGGTTGTCCTCGGCGGCCTGCCCGTACTGGCGGTCGACCTCGGAGAGCTTGCCGTACGAGGAACTGTTCGGCGGCAGCGCGGCGGCGATGATCGCGCGCTGCTCGGAGGCGTACTCCTTGGCCGAGGAGAACGCGGCGAGCGCGCGGGTGCGCTGGATCATCTCGGGGCTGTTGGTCGCCTGCGCCATGTCGGTCGACAGGGAGAGCAACTGCTCGATGATCCGGGCGTACGCCTCGACGGTCTGCGAGGAGTTCGCCTTGCTGGCGTACGCGTTCTGCCGGATGTTGTTGAGGTTGAACAGGGCGCTGGCGATCTGCACGGCGTGCGCGTGCACACCGTTGAGGTTGCCGCTCTCGCCGTCGCCCTCGATGTCCGTGGTGCTCTGCAGGAACGTGGCGCGGGCGCGGTCGGTCTTCTCGCGCGCGGCCTTGATGTTGAAGTCGTCCGTCGCCTTGGCGTTGTTGGACAACGGGCCGGCCGACTGGTCGCGCTCCTCCTGGAGCGCCGAGGCCAGGTCCGTGGCCTGCTTGGTCATCTCCGTCAGCAGCTTCATGTTCTCGAGCTGCTGGATGTCGTCGAGCGACTCCGCGATACGCAGCGCGCCCAGCGAGGTCGCCGCCACCACGGGAAGGGTGAGCAGCGCCACGAGGCGCGTCGAGATGCGCCAGTTGCGCAGGGCCACGCGCGAGCCGGGGCCGGTCGGACCCTGGGGCTTCGCCGCGGCCGGGGCAGGCGTGCTCGCGCCGCCGGAGCCGGCGGGGCGCCCGTCGCGCTCCCCGGCGTCGACGGACGCGGTGCGCCCCGGGCTCTGGGCGTGCGGGGGCTGGGAACCGCCGGCTATCGGGCCGGTCCCGCCGCGCGGCTCCGGCTCCGCCGCAGCGCTGCCATCCCTCTTCTTACGTCCCTGCACTAGCGTCGCAACCTCTGGACCAGGCGCCCTGCCCGCGTGCGCGGACAAGACGGTGTCGGCGTAGTTCGAGGGGCGACCTGAAACGCCCCCCGTGTGGTCGTGAGTGACCGGCGCTGGGTTCCCCCTTCTCCGCCGCCGCTCGGCGCTGTCGCGCGCCCCTGTGCGCCGGTTCCATGCTGCGGCGGTCCCGGGAATTCCAGCACAGTGCCGGATCTCCAACAAGGGCCGAGGGGCGCCCCGCACCAGCGGTGACGCCGTGTGAGGGCGGCGTCACGAGACGTAGAAAATGATCTAGGAGAAAGCGGACATTCGCGGGCCTTCCCTGTACGGGCGGGGGGTGTCCCAGTCGCCATGATCCAGAGCGGAATGGTGGGTTCAGTGGCGTAATGTCCGTTTTCGTGAGCGGGGTTCCCGGTCCGAAGTGCCCTATTTGTGGTGCCTCTCGTGAGCAAACTCACATGCCGTCGATCACAACTTCCCGGCTTTCGACGGGAATCAGATGTTTAGCCTGACGCATTACAGGGATGGGCTCTCCGACTCCTAGCCAGAAGGTTCCAGAACGCTGTCATGAAGACGACGATGATGTTCCACAACATTGCCAACCCCCGGCGCACCACGCTGGCGCACCTGAAGGACGCCGACGAGATCCAGGCCGCGCCGGCCCTCCCGGAACACGCCGCCGAGCTGCCGACGAACACGGCCAACCCCAAGCGGACGATCCTGATGGAAGCCCCCGAGACCGCTCAGCCCGCCCCGGCCGCCTGACACCCGCGCACCGCCCCGGCGCGGGGTGCGCACCGCCCCACCGGCGGGCGCGAGCCGCTCCACCGGCGGGTGCGAGGCCGCGCGAGCTGTCAAGCCCCAAGCGTTAGCCTGGACCCCGGACGACCCGAACCCGGGCACACCGCACGACGTAGAAGGGGCGCAGCCAACCCGTGCGCATCGCCAGATTCTCCATCGACGGGAACGTCGCCTTCGGCGCGGTCGAGGGCGACAAGCCCGACGAGCTGGTCCTCGACATCATCAAGGGCATCCCGTTCGCCGACTTCGAGCTGAGCGGCACCAAGGTCCCCGTCAGCAAGGTCCGGCTGCTGCCGCCCGTGCTCCCGAACAAGGTCATCGCCTTCGGCCGCAACTACGCGGAGCACGCGAGGGAACTGGGCAACGAGGTCCCGGACACCCCCTTCGCCTTCTTCAAGCCGTCGACGTCCGTCATCGGCCCCGGCGACGCGATCCAGTACCCCTCCTTCTCGCAGGAACTGCACCACGAGGCCGAGCTGGCCGTGGTCATCGGCCGCATGTGCCGCGAGGTCCCCCGCGAGCGCGCGAACGACGTCATCCTCGGCTACACCGCCGCCAACGACGTCACCGCCCGCGACGTGCAGAAGCGCGAGAAGCAGTGGGCCCGCGCCAAGGGCTTCGACTCCTCCTGCCCGCTGGGCCCCTGGGTGGAGACCGGCCTCGACCTCGCGGCCGCCTCCGACCTCACCATCCAGTGCACGGTCAACGGCGCCCAGCGCCAGCTCGGCCGTACGTCGGACATGATCACGCCCATCGCGGACCTGATCGCCAACATCTCCGAGGCCATGACGCTGCTCCCGGGCGACGTGATCCTCACGGGCACCCCGGAAGGGGTCGGCCCCCTCAACGTCGGCGACGAAGTCGCCGTCACCATCGAAGGCATCGGCACTCTCACCAACAAGGTTGTCAAGCGTGGCTAGCGCAGCAGCGTCCCCCGTCCGTGTCCGTTTCTGTCCCTCGCCCACCGGTAACCCGCACGTGGGCCTGGTCCGCACCGCCCTGTTCAACTGGGCCTTCGCGCGCCACAACCAGGGCACCCTCGTCTTCCGCATCGAGGACACCGACGCGGCCCGCGACAGCGAGGAGTCCTACAACCAGCTCCTCGACGCCATGCGCTGGCTCGGCTTCGACTGGGACGAGGGCCCCGAGGTCGGCGGCCCGCACGCCCCGTACCGGCAGTCCCAGCGGATGGACATCTACAAGGACGTCGCCGACAAGCTGGTCGCTGCCGGCAAGGCGTACCCCTGCTACTGCTCCACCGAGGAGCTGGACGAGCGCCGCGAGGCCGCCCGCGCCGCCGGCAGGCCCTCCGGCTACGACGGCCACTGCCGCGACCTGAGCGCCGAGCAGAAGGCCGCCTACGAGGCCGAGGGCCGCGAGCCGATCATCCGCTTCCGGATGCCCGACCGGACCATCGCCTTCGAGGACCTCGTCCGCGGCGAGATCACCTACGAGCCGGAGAACGTGCCGGACTACGGCATCGTCCGCGCCAACGGCGCCCCGCTCTACACGCTCGTCAACCCCGTCGACGACGCCCTCATGGAGATCACCCACGTCCTGCGCGGCGAGGACCTGCTCTCCTCCACGCCCCGCCAGATCGCGCTCTACGACGCGCTGAAGGACCTGGGCATCGCCAAGTCCACCCCCCACTTCGGCCACCTGCCGTACGTGATGGGCGAGGGCAACAAGAAGCTCTCCAAGCGCGACCCGCAGTCCTCGCTCAACCTCTACCGCGAGCGCGGCTTCCTGCCCGAGGGCCTGCTCAACTACCTCTCGCTGCTCGGCTGGTCGCTCTCCGCCGACCGCGACATCTTCTCCGTCGAGGAGATGGTCGCCGCCTTCGACGTCAAGGACGTCCAGCCGAACCCGGCCCGCTTCGACCTCAAGAAGTGCGAGTCGATCAACGGCGACCACATCCGCCTGCTCGACGTGAAGGACTTCGCCGCCCGCTGCGAGCCCTGGCTCAAGGCGCCCGTCGCGCCCTGGGCGCCCGAGGACTTCGACGACGCCAAATGGCAGGCCATCGCGCCGCACGCGCAGACCCGCCTCAAGGTGCTCTCCGAGATCACCGACAACGTCGACTTCCTCTTCCTGCCCGAGCCGGTCTTCGACGAGGCGAGCTGGACCAAGGCCATGAAGGAGGGCTCCGACGCCCTCCTGGTCACGGCCCGCGAGAAGCTCGCCGCCGCCGACTGGAACTCCGCGGAGTCCCTGAAGGAGGCCGTCCTCGCCGCCGGTGAGGCGCACGGCCTCAAGCTCGGCAAGGCGCAGGCCCCGGTCCGCGTCGCCGTCACCGGCCGCACGGTCGGCCTGCCCCTGTTCGAGTCCCTCGAGGTGCTCGGCCAGGAGAAGACGCTGGCCCGCATCGACGCGGCCCTCGCCCGGCTCGCCGCCTGAGGCACCTGACCGCAGAGTCGGTCTCGAGGGGCCGCACCCGCACGCCGGGTGCGGCCCCTCCGCCGTCCCCGCGGCCACTGTCAGTGCCGGCCGCTACGGTCTTCGTGACGGTTGCCGCACCGGGCGGCACAGCCACGAAGGGCGCACCTCCATGCCGATGTCCGCACGCGACTACGACCGCCTGTTCACCCCTGGCCACACCTTCGCGTACGAGACCGGGACCGCCGGCGTCCTCGACGTCGTCCGGGGCGGTGAGCTGACCCTGCCCACGGGCCGGATCGTCGCCTGCGACCCCTTCGTGTACCTGGGCGACGGCGCCGTCGAGCCGTTCACCGTCACCGTCGCGCCCGGCGCCTACCGCGTCGACGCCGCCATAGCCACCCTCACCGAGCCCGGCGCGGCCCCGGACCCCGGCGCGACCCCGCACACCCGCGTCGCCGCCGCCCGCGTCGTCGTCCGCGACGAGCCCGCCGCCACCTGGGAGCAGGCGCTGCTGCCCGGCCAGGACCCGGCCGCCCTCGGCCCCGACGAGTTCTACGGGTACGGGGTGGACGCCGGCACCGGCTGCTTCTACGACGCGTCCGTGGACGGCGCCTTCCCCGAGTGCGTGGAGGACGAGGGCCCGCTGTGGGACGCCTTCGAGGACAGCGACTGGGCGGGCGGCCCGCACCTGGTCACCGCCCCGGGCAGCGGCGCCACCCTCGCCGCCTTCACCTCGGGCTGGGGCGACGGCGCGTACCCGACCTGGATAGGCCGTACCGCGAGCGGCGAGGTCACCTGCTTCGTCACGGACTTCTTCGTCGTCCCGAGCCCCGAGGAGGGCTGATCCGCGTACCGTCGAGCCATGCCGAGCACACCGCCGCGGATCCGCGCCGTCGTCTGGGACATCGACGACACGCTCTTCGACTACGCGCGCGCCGACACGGAGGGTATGCGCGCCCACCTCGGCACCGAGGGCCTGCTCGACGCGCACGGCGGCATCGAGCAGGCGCTGACCCGCTGGCGGGCGGCCACCCGCACGCACTGGGCCCGCTTCGAGTCCGGCGCCGTGGACTGGCCGGGCCAGCGCAGGGACCGCGTGCGCGACTTCGTGGGGCGGCCCCTGAGCGACGCGGAGGCGGACGCCTGGTTCACGCGCTACCTCGGCCACTACGAGGCGGCCTGGAGCCTGTTCCCGGACACCGTGCCGGCCCTGGAGGCGCTGGCGGCCGGCTACCGCCACGCGGTGCTGTCCAACTCCTCCCTGCACAACCAGGACCGCAAGCTGCGCGTCCTCGGCGTACGCGACCGCTTCGAGGCCGTCCTGTGCGCCGCCGAACTCGGCGTCGCCAAGCCCGGCGCCGCCGCCTTCCACGCCGTGTGCGAGGAGCTGGGCCTCGCGCCCGCGGAGGTGGCGTACGTCGGTGACCAGCCGGACACGGACGCGCGCGGAGCGGTCGAGGCGGGCCTGACCGGCATCTGGCTCGACCGCGCGGGCCTCGGCGGACGGCCCGAGCTGGTCAGCGTCAGGGGCCTCGACGAGCTGCCGGGGCTGCTGGCGCGGGATACCCGTTTTGGAGCGCCGCAGACCTTCGGGTAATGTTCTTCCTGCGCCGAGGGGAGCGGGCCGAAAGGCCGAAACCCCGGAGCGCAAGCCAAGCAAGATCCCCCCGGGGGTTGTGTTTCGGTGGCCTATGGTGTAATTGGCAGCACGACTGATTCTGGTTCAGTTAGTCTAGGTTCGAGTCCTGGTAGGCCAGCTCGCAGAGCTCATCTGCAACCGTGGATCTCACATCCACAAAGCCCCCGTTGTGTAGCGGCCTAGCACGCTGCCCTCTCAAGGCAGTAGCGCCGGTTCGAATCCGGTCGGGGGTACAGATCCTTCCCGCGGGGACAGATCGGGTCGCACCCACTGTCCCTGATGCAGGATCGCTAGGGCCCCCGTTGTGTAGCGGCCTAGCACGCCGCCCTCTCAAGGCGGTAGCGCCGGTTCGAATCCGGTCGGGGGTACGAGCTGGTCTCAACCACATTGGTCTATGGTGTAATTGGCAGCACGACTGATTCTGGTTCAGTTAGTCTAGGTTCGAGTCCTGGTAGACCAGCTTGGATCCGCGGCATCGTTCATCGAGCGCCTGCGAGATCCGCGCCCCCGTTGTGTAGCGGCCTAGCACGCCGCCCTCTCAAGGCGGTAGCGCCGGTTCGAATCCGGTCGGGGGTACGCGCGAACGATCGAGGCCCTTCCCGAGCAGTCGGGAAGGGCCTTTTCGTCGTGCCTCTTCGTCGTTCCCGGGGCGCGAGCATTCACGTACGGCACCGGCGTACGGCATCCGCGTACGGACATGACTCCGGCCGGTCGCTGCGGCGTTGGAGCGACCGGCCGGAACAGGCGGGAAGAGGCAGGGGAGAGGGGGGCGGTGCGTCAGCCCGAGCGGCGCAGGGCCTCCGAGAGCCGCCCCGCCGCGTCGATCACGGCCTGGGCGTGCATCCGCCCCGGGTGCCGCGTCAGCCGCTCGATGGGGCCGGAGACCGAGACGGCGGCCACCACCCGGTTCGACGGGCCGCGCACCGGCGCCGAGACGGACGCGACGCCCGGCTCCCGCTCACCGATCGACTGGGCCCAGCCGCGCCGCCGTACGCCCGACAGGGCCGTCGCCGTGAAGCGCGCGCCTTGCAAGCCCCGGTGCAGCCGCTCGGGCTCCTCCCAGGCCATGAGGATCTGCGCGGACGAGCCCGCCTTCATGGTGAGCGTCGAACCGACCGGGACCGTGTCCCGCAGTCCGGACAGCCGCTCCGCCGCCGCGACACAGATGCGCATGTCGCCCTGGCGCCGGTAGAGCTGCGCGCTCTCGCCCGTCACGTCCCGCAGATGCGTGAGGACGGGCCCCGCCGTGGCGAGGAGCCGGTCCTCGCCCGCCGCCGCCGCGAGTTCCGAGAGGCGCGGGCCGAGAATGAAACGGCCCTGCATGTCACGCGCCACCATGCGGTGGTGCTCAAGGGCCACCGCCAGGCGGTGGGCTGTGGGTCGTGCCAATCCGGTGGCCGCGACAAGGCCGGCAAGGGTCGCGGGTCCGGACTCCAGGGCGCTGAGGACAAGGGCTGCCTTGTCCAGAACGCCGACGCCGCTACTGTTGTCCATGCGTCGATACTCCCGTCTCACTCTGTGAAACGCAAGTTCAATTTTCCGTGGAACTTGCCACTCTGTACGGACAGCGGCCCGCGGACCAACGGGCCCGGCCGCCGCCGTCCGGTACGAGGGGTACGGGCGACGGCGATCCCGAAATCTCTAGTTGGGCCGGCGCACCACTGCCGGCCGGAGGGAAAGCGATGGGTAGGACACTCGCGGAGAAGGTCTGGGACGACCACGTCGTCCGGCGCGCCGAGGGCGAGCCCGACCTCCTCTTCATCGATCTGCACCTGCTGCACGAGGTGACCAGCCCGCAGGCGTTCGACGGGCTGCGCAAGACCGGTCGCCAGGTGCGCAGGCTCGACCTCACCATCGCCACCGAGGACCACAACACCCCGACCCTCGACATCGACAAGCCGATCGCCGACCCGGTCTCCCGGGTCCAGCTCGAGACGCTGCGCAAGAACGCCGCCGAGTTCGGTGTGCGCCTGCACTCGCTGGGCGACGTCGAGCAGGGCGTCGTGCACGTCGTCGGCCCGCAGCTCGGCCTGACCCAGCCCGGCACGACCGTGGTCTGCGGCGACTCGCACACCTCGACGCACGGCGCGTTCGGCGCGCTGGCGTTCGGCATCGGCACCTCGCAGGTCGAGCACGTGCTCGCCACGCAGACGCTGCCGCTGGCCCGCCCGAAGACGATGGCCATCACCGTCGACGGCGACCTGCCCGAGGGCGTCACCGCCAAGGACCTGATCCTCGCCATCATCGCCAAGATCGGCACGGGCGGCGGCCAGGGCTACATCCTGGAGTACCGCGGCTCCGCCATCGAGAAACTGTCGATGGAAGCGCGGATGACCATCTGCAACATGTCCATCGAGGCCGGCGCCCGCGCCGGCATGATCGCCCCCGACGAGACCACGTTCGCCTACCTCAAGGGCCGCCCGCACGCCCCCGAGGGCGCCGACTGGGACGCGGCCGTCGCGTACTGGAAGACGCTGCGCACCGACGACGACGCCGTGTTCGACGCCGAGGTCTTCATCAAGGCCGACGAGCTGTCCCCGTTCGTCACCTGGGGCACCAACCCGGGCCAGGGCGCCCCGCTTTCGGCGGCCGTCCCCGACCCGGCTTCGTACGAAGACGCTTCGGAGCGCCACGCCGCCGAAAAGGCCCTGGAGTACATGGGGTTGGAGGCCGGGCTGCCGCTGCGCGACATCAAGGTCGACACCGTCTTCGTAGGTTCGTGCACCAACGGCCGCATCGAGGACCTGCGCGCCGCCGCCGAGATCGTCAAGGACCGCAAGGTCGCCGACGGGGTGCGCATGCTGGTCGTGCCCGGCTCCGCCCGGGTGGGCCTCCAGGCCGTCTCCGAGGGCCTGGACAAGGTCTTCAAGGAGGCCGGCGCCGAGTGGCGGCACGCGGGCTGCTCGATGTGCCTCGGCATGAACCCGGACCAACTCGCTCCCGGCGAGCGCTCCGCGTCCACCTCCAACCGCAACTTCGAGGGCAGGCAGGGCAAGGGCGGCCGCACCCATCTGGTCTCGCCGCAGGTGGCCGCCGCGACCGCCGTGCTGGGCCATCTGGCCTCGCCCGCGGACCTCGCCGAGTCCGACGCCCGTACGCCCGCTGGAGTCTGATCAGTCATGGAAGCTTTCACCACGCACACCGGCCGGGCCGTGCCGCTGCGCCGCAGCAACGTCGACACCGACCAGATCATCCCCGCCCACTGGCTCAAGAAGGTCACGCGGGACGGGTTCGAGGACGGGCTGTTCGAGGCCTGGCGCAAGGACTCCTCCTTCGTGCTCAACCAGCCGGAGCGCGCGGGCGCCACCGTGCTGCTCGCGGGCCCCGACTTCGGTACGGGCTCCTCGCGCGAGCACGCCGTGTGGGCGCTGCAGAACTACGGCTTCAAGGCCGTCATCTCCTCTCGCTTCGCCGACATCTTCCGCGGCAATTCGCTGAAGAACGGTCTGCTCACCGTCGTCCTCGACCAGACGGTCGTCGACGCCCTGTGGGAGCTGGTCGAGAAGGACCCGCAGGCCGAGATCACGGTCGACCTCGAAGCCCGTGAGGTGCGCGCCGAGGGCATCACGGCCGCCTTCGAGCTGGACGAGAACTCCCGCTGGCGGCTGCTGAACGGCCTGGACGACATCTCCATCACCCTCCAGAACGAGGACGCCATCGCCGCCTACGAGGCGAAGCGCCCCTCCTTCAAGCCGCAGACCATCCAGATCTGACCGAGCCCCCGCGGCCCCCGTCAGGGCCGCCCCCCTTGCCCGGCGGTGTGGAAACAGCGCCGGGCAAGGCATATTCAGGCCACATCCGCAGGGCCCGTACCCCCAATCGTGCACCGGTTGGGGGTACTTCCATGTGCGGGCCGAGGCGGCCCCCGATGGACTGAACGGGTGGTTCCCGGGTGGCGTCAACTCCCTTGAATACCTGGGGTGTTCCCCGGGTACGCGTGCCTCGGCGCCGCCGTGGACAGGGGCGTCGTGTGCCGGGTCAGCAGGCCCGTGCGGGGCGGGAGTTACCCCCTGCGGAGGCGACAACTCGCCCCAGATGGCACAATCTGTGCATGGAACACGACGGCCAACTCCAGATGTACGCGGCGGTCGCGGACCAACTCAAGGAAGCGCACTCCCGAGTGCGCGCACTGCAAGTCCCGGAGGGCGTACGGATGGCGCTGACCCGGAAGCTGCTGGCCATTACGGCCGCGGCCAAACACGATCTCGCCGGCGCGGCAAGACGTCTGGAGCGATTCATGGCGGACCTCGACGACTTCGACGAGGGCTCCCGCACCCAAGAGGAACTCTGAGACAGCCGAGTCCGTTGCGGCACAAGGGTGATTAGCCCGTTTCGTGTTTGATTTGCGGTATATATCTGCCTAACGTGCGAAAAGCCGGGCCGAAAGAGATTCGTTCCGGCAATGTCTCCGAAGGGGAAGACGTGAACAAGGCGCAGCTCGTAGAAGCCATTGCCGACAAGGTGGGCGGCCGTCAGCAGGCCGCTGACGCCGTCGACGCCGTACTCGACGCCATCGTCCGTGCCGTGGTGAACGGCGACCGCGTTTCGGTCACCGGCTTCGGTTCGTTCGAGAAGGTCGACCGCCCGGCCCGTTACGCCCGTAACCCGCAGACGGGTGAGCGCGTCCGGGTCAAGAAGACCTCCGTGCCGCGTTTCCGCGCCGGCCAGGGCTTCAAGGACCTCGTCGCGGGCTCGAAGAAGCTCCCGAAGAACGATGTCGCGGTCAAGAAGGCGCCCAAGGGCAGCCTGACCGGTGGCGCTTCGGCGACGGTCAAGAAGGCAGCCGCGAAGAAGACCACGACCGCCAAGAAGGCCGCCGCGAAGAAGGCCACGCCGGCGAAGAAGACCACGGCGAAGAAGACCACCACGGCCAAGAAGGCGACCACCGCCAAGAAGGCCACGGCCGCCAAGAAGGCCACCGCCACGAAGAAGGCGACCACGGCCAAGAAGGCGACGCCGGCGAAGAAGGCGACCACCGCCAAGAAGGCCACCGCCAAGAAGACGGCGCCCGCCAAGAAGGCCACGGCGACGAAGGCGCCCGCCAAGAAGTCGACGGCGCGCAAGACCACCGCCAAGAAGGCCACCGCCCGCAAGAAGTAAGGGCGGGTCCCCTTCGGACTTCGCACGCCGGACTTCGAAAGGGCCTACCTCGGGCCGTGTGTCACAAGGCTGCTCACGCGCCGGGCCGGGCTCCCCTCGGGGAGCCCGGCCCGCGGCATGTACGGCGCCGGGACCAGGGGTTTTCCCTCAGGTCCTTCAGTTCAGGCCCCGGAAGCTTCGGGCCGGGCCCTAGAAGGTCTGGAGCGTCACCAAAGTGATCCGGCGCTCGTCGCCCGTGCCCGTGACCTCGATCCGCACTCGCTGACCCGGCCGCAGCAGCCGCAGCCCGCCCGCGTCGAACGCCGCCGCGTCGAAGGGCACCGGCGTCCCGTCGTCCATCAGGACGCTGCCGGAACGGGAGTCGGGGTCGTACGTGTACGCGGTCGCCTGCATGACGGCAGCGTACTCAGTGCCGCCCCCGCCGGGCCCGCGCGGGGAGCGCCGGGGCGGTCCGCGCGGCCGTCAGTCGGGGATCAGCAGGCCGGCCGCCGCCCGCGCGGTGTGCGGGCCCACCCCGAGTGCCAGCGCCGCCCGCAGATCCTCGCCGGTGTCCACGTCCTGGCGTACCGAGGCCACGCCCTCCAGCGGCAGTTCCACCGCGCCTGACGCCGCGTGCCGGGCCCGGGAGTCCGGGCCGAATGCCGGGGACAATTCCATGCCGGGTGTCACCGACAACAGCGTGGTGCCGATTCCGGCGGCATCGGGCAGAAATGCCCGGGGAAATGCGGCGGCCGACGCCAGGACCCGGTCCAATTCCGCCGGGCGCAGTGCGGGCAGATCGGCGTTGAGCGCGGCGAGCGCTGCCGCCGGACGGCCGGCGCGGACGGCGGCGGCACCGTGGGCCAGTGCCTCGTTCAGCCCACGGCGGGGGGTGTCGGGGACGACGCGGGCGCCGAGAGCGGCCAGTTCACGCGCCGCGCGGGCGTCGTCCGTGACAACCACCACATCGCTGACCGGCGGGCAGGCCCACGCCGCCGCCACGGTGTCCTGGGCGAAGGCCAGCGCGAGCCGGGGCCGCCGGGCGTCCCCCGCCGCGGGCGCCAGCCTGCTCTTGGCCCGCACCAAGGGTTTCAGCGGTATCACCAGGGTCCACTGCACGCGCCTATTGTGACCCGGAGCCGGTCCGGGCCTCTCCGAAGGGCGTGGAACAAGAACGCGCTCGCGGGGGGCGGTGGCCGACAGGGTGTGGGCGTACGGTGTTCTCGACAGACCGGTGGCCCGCGGCGACACTTGTGCGGCCCCACCTGGGAGTGGCTGTCAGGTTCTAGAGGAAGGTGTCCGAGTGTCCCGCCGCAGAATCGGCTTCTGGTACCGCTTCGCCGCGGTCCTGTGCAAACCGCCGCTGGTGGTTCTGTTCAAGCGGGACTGGCGCGGAATGGAGCACATTCCGGCGGACGGCGGCTTTATCACCGCGGTCAACCACAATTCGCACCTCGACCCGTTCCTGTACGCCCACTATCAGTACAACACCGGACGGGTGCCGCGTTTCCTCGCCAAGCACGGCCTCTTCAAGAAGGGGTTCGTCGGCGCCGCCATGCGCGGCACCGGGCAGATTCCCGTCTACCGCGAGACGACGAACGCGCTGAGCGCCTTCCGCGCCGCGATCGACGCCGTGGAACGCGGCGAGTGCGTCGCCTTCTATCCCGAAGGCACGCTCACCCGCGACCCCGATCTGTGGCCGATGGTCGGAAAGACCGGTGTCGCCCGCGTCGCCCTCCAGACGAAGTGCCCGGTCATTCCCGTCGGGCAGTGGGGCGCCACCGACGCGCTCGCGCCCTATGCGAAGACGCCGCACTTCTTCCCCCGTAAGACGCACCATGTGCTCGCCGGGGAACCCGTCGACCTGTCGGCCTATTACGACCGTGAGATCACGCCGGAACTCTTGAAGGACGCCACCGAGACCATCATGGTCGCCATCACCTCCCTGGTGGAGGAACTGCGCGGCGAGAAGGCCCCGCAGAAGCGTTACGACCCGCGTGCCGTGCGGCTGGAGCAGCGCCGCAAGGCCCAGGCGGGCAAGGCCGGTTCGGCTTCCGGCGACGGCGTGAGCGAGGAGAGCAGCAAGTGACGACCCGCCCCCTGAAAGCCGCCGTCTTCGGCACCGGGTCGTGGGGCACCGCCTTCGGCATGGTGCTCGCCGACGCCGGCTGCGACGTCACCCTGTGGGGGCGCCGCGCCGCACTCGCCGAAGCGGTCAACTCCACCCGCACCAACCCGGATTACCTGCCCGGCGTCGAACTCCCGGCCAACGTCCGCGCCACGACCGACGCCGCCGAGGCAGCCGACGGCGCCGACTTCACCGTCCTCGCCGTGCCCTCCCAGACCCTCCGCGCGAACCTCGCCGACTGGACGCCGCTGCTCGCCCCCGACACCGTCCTCGTCTCCCTGATGAAGGGCGTCGAGCTGGGCTCCGCGATGCGCATGAGCGAGGTCGTCGAGGACGTCGCCAAGGTCGGCGAGGACCGCGTCGCCATCGTCACCGGGCCCAACCTCGCCCGCGAGATCGCCGCCCGCCAGCCGGCCGCGGCCGTCGTCGCCTGCCGCGCCGAGGCCGTCGCCCAGCGCCTCCAAGTCGCCTGCCACACCCCGTACTTCAGGCCGTACACCAACACGGACGTGGTCGGCTGCGAACTCGGCGGCGCCGTCAAGAACGTCATCGGGCTCGCCGTCGGCATCGCGGACGGCATGGGCCTCGGGGACAACGCGAAGGGCTCGCTCATCACGCGCGGCCTCGCCGAGACGACCCGGCTCGGGCTCGCCATGGGCGCCGACCCGCTGACGTTCTCCGGGCTGGCCGGGCTCGGCGACCTCGTCGCCACCTGCTCCTCGCCGCTCTCGCGCAACCACACCTTCGGCACCAACCTCGGCAAGGGCATGACCCTCGACGAGACGATCGCCGTCACCAAGCAGACCGCCGAGGGCGTCAAGTCCTGTCAGTCGGTGCTCGATCTGGCCCGCAGGCACGGCGTCGACATGCCCATCACCGAGACCGTCGTCGGCATCGTCCACGAGGGCAAGCCGCCGGTCGTCGCCCTCAAGGAACTCATGTCGCGCTCCGCCAAGCCCGAGCGACACTGAGCGACGACCCCCTGGTGACGCGCCGCCCACCGGTCCGCCGGCCGGGCGGCGCCGCCACGTCGAGGGCTCCGCGGGCGCTGACTCTCGTACTACCAGCAGGTACGCTCAACGCGATATGAGCAGCGAGAACCTCCTCCAGAGCCCTGCGCCGTCGACTGCGGGCACGTCCTCCGCCACCTCGTCGAGCGGGCAGAAGCCGCGCGTGGCCGTCGTCTTCGGTGGGCGCAGCTCCGAGCACGGCGTCTCCGTCGTCACGGCGGGTGCCGTGCTGCGCGCCATCGACCGGACCAAGTACGACGTCCTGCCCATCGGCATCACGCGCGAAGGGCGCTGGGCGCTGACGGCGGACGATCCGGAGCGGATGGCCATCGCCGACCGCAAGGTCCCCGACGTCGACGACCTCGCCGAGTCGCCCGAGGGCGGCGTCGTCCTCCCCGTCGACCCCTCCTCGCGCGAGGTCGTCTACACCGAGCCCGGCTCCGTGCCCAAGGCCCTCGGTGACGTGGACGTCGTCTTCCCCGTGCTGCACGGCCCCTACGGCGAGGACGGCACCCTGCAGGGTCTGCTCGACCTCTCCGGGACGCCGTACGTCGGCTGCGGTGTGCTCTCCTCGGCCGTCGGCCAGGACAAGGAGTACATGAAGCGGATCTTCACCTCCTTCGGCCTCAAGGTCGGCCCCTATCTCGTGATCCGGCCGCGCGAGTGGGACCGCGACCAGGAAGGCGCGCGCCGCCGCGTCGTGGACTTCGTCGGGGAGCACGGCTGGCCGCTGTTCGTGAAGCCGGCCCGCGCGGGTTCCTCGTTCGGCATCACGAAGGTCGACTCCTTCGACGGGCTCGACGAGGCGATCGAGACGGCCCGCGAGCACGACCCGAAGGTCATCGTCGAGGCCGGTGTCGTCGGCCGCGAGATCGAGTGCGGTGTCCTGGAGTTCGAGGACGGGCCGCGCGCCTCCGTCCCCGCCGAGATCCCGCCCGTACAAGCCCACGACTTCTACGACTTCGAGGCCAAGTACATCGACTCCGCCGCGGGGATCGTGCCGGCGCCGCTCACCGAGGAGCAGACCGACGAGGTGCGGCGGCTCGCCGTCGCCGCGTTCGAGGCGGTGTCCTGCGAGGGGATCGTCCGCGCGGACTTCTTCCTCACCGGGGACGGCGAGTTCGTGATCAACGAGATCAACACGCTGCCCGGGTTCACGCCCATCTCCATGTACCCGCGCATGTGGCAGGAGACCGGCGTCTCCTACCCGGAGCTGATCGACACGCTCCTCCAGGCGGCCCTGCGCCGCCCCACGGGCCTGCGCTGACCCAGCGAGCCCCCGGCCGGGGCCCGCACCGGCTCTCGCGTGCTCACGTGAGATCCGGCGGGCCCTGCCGCACGGCGATGCCGCCGACCGGAAGGCCCTAGTCGGCGATGCCCTCGGGGATCGCCTTCTTGACCGGGGCGGCCAGGTCCACCAGGGGGCCCGCGCCGCCCTTGGTGACCTGCTCCTTGGGGATGGTGACCTCGACGTACGCGAGGCGCCCGCCGGTCGTCATGCGCTGCGAGCCGTCCCGTAGCTCCTGGACGACCCACTCCACCCCGTTCACCGTCGCCGGCATCGTGCCCTTCTTGAGGACCGCGTCAGGCCACGGCACCCCGCAGCGCAGTATGATCGCCGGGCTTCCCCACGCCGCGGTCTGCTCGGAGCGCGGCTCGGGATCATTGCGCTTCAGGCCGTCGACCTCGCGGGGCAGTACCTCGTGAAGGTTCCGGCACAGCTTGGTGACCTTCGCGTCGGCGGAGGGAACCGCCGCCGAGGGAGCGTCGTCCGTTGAAGCGCAGCCCGAGGCGGCAGCGATCAGCAAGGTCAGGACGGGCAGTCCGACGAGAAGGCGACGCCGGTGACGGAAAGAGTTCACCGGCTCAGGGTAGACGGGGGCTACAGGTGGACGACCGGGCAGGTCAGGGTGCGCGTGATGCCATCCACTTGCTGGACCTTGGCGACCACCATGCGGCCCAGTTCGTCCACCGTGTCCGCCTGGGCGCGCACGATGACGTCGTAGGGGCCGGTGACGTCCTCGGCCTGAATGACTCCTTGGATCGCGCCGATCAGCTCGGCGACGGTCGACGCCTTGCCGACTTCGGTCTGGATCAGGATGTAAGCCTGTACCACGGAACCTCCAGGGCGGCCACGAGGATCATGCGGGGAGAAGGGACGCCACGGTATCGCGTCGCCGCTCCCCACGGGGAGACCCGGGGTGACTGTGGCGTACCGGCCGCGTGTTCGCAGGGAAGGCGCGGACTCGCCGGGGCGGTCCCCGCCAGGAGCGAGGAACCCGCCCGTGATTAGAACCGTACCCATGACAGAGACGGGCCGCGACCGCGAGCGGGCCGGGGCAGAAGGGGCAGTACGCGCATGAAGGGCACCGTCGGCGAGCTGGGGGAGTTCGGCCTCATCCGAGAGCTGACCTCCCGGCTCACCACCACCCCGGCCGTACGGGTCGGTCCCGGCGACGACGCGGCCGTCATCGCCGCGCCGGACCGCCGGGTCGTCGCCAGCACGGACGTCCTGCTGGAGAACCGGCACTTCCGGCGCGACTGGTCCACCGCGTACGACGTCGGACGCAAGGCCGCCGCCCAGAACCTCGCCGACATCGCCGCCATGGGCGCGGTCCCCACCGCCCTGCTCCTCGGTCTCGTCGTGCCCGCCGAACTGCCCGCGTCCTGGCCGTCGGAGCTGATGGACGGGCTGCGCGACGAGTGCCAGGTCGCCGGGGCCGCCGTCGTCGGCGGGGACGTCGTGCGCGGTGACACCATCACCATCGCCATCACCGCCCTCGGCGACCTGCGCAACCACGAGCCCGTGACCCGGGCAGGCGCGCAGCCCGGGGACGTCGTCGCCGTCACCGGGTGGCTCGGCTGGTCCGCCGCCGGATACGCGGTGCTGTCCCGGGGCTTCCGCTCGCCGCGCGCCTTCGTCGAGGCGCACCGCCGCCCGGAGCCGCCGTACCACGCGGGCCCCGCGGCGGCCGGGCTCGGGGCGACCGCCATGTGCGACGTCAGCGACGGGCTCATCGCCGACCTCGGGCACATCGCCGAGGCCAGCAAGGTCCGTATCGACGTCAAGTCCGGCAAGGTCGACGTGCCCTCGCAGATGAACGACATCGGCCAGGCCGTCGGCGTCGACCCGCTCCAGTGGGTGCTGAGCGGGGGAGAGGACCACGCCATCGTCGCCACCTTCCCGCCGGACGTGAAACTGCCCGCCCGCTGGAAGGTCATCGGCGAGGTCCTCCACCCCTCGGCGCTGCCCCAGGTGACCGTCGACGGCGCGCCCTGGACGAGCAAGGGCGGCTGGGACCACTTCGGCGACCTGCCGGGCGGGGAGATCGACGCATGAGCCGCCTCGCGCAGAGCCCGGCCGGCGAGCCCGCGGCCGGCGCCCCGCCCCGGGTGCTGACCGTCGCCGGGTCCGACTCCGGGGGCGGCGCCGGGATCCAGGCCGACCTCAAGACCATGCTCGCCCTCGGCACCCACGGCATGAGCGTCGTCACGGCCGTCACCGCGCAGAACTCCCTGGGCGTCCAGGGCGCCTGGGAACTGCCCGCGGAGGCGGTCCGCGCCCAGTACCGCAGTGTCGTCGACGACATCGGTGTCCAGGCCGTCAAGACCGGCATGCTCGCCTCTCCCGTCCTGGTCGAGTGCGTCGCCGAGCTGCTCGCCGGGACCGGCGCGCCCGTCGTCGTGGACCCCGTGGGCGTCTCCAAGCACGGGGACTCGCTGCTCGCGGCCTCCGCCCTGGACGCGGTCCGTACGAAGCTGCTGCCGACGGCGACCGTCGCCACCCCGAACCTCGACGAGGTCGCGCAACTGACGGGCCTGCGCGTCGCCTCCGAGGACGACATGCGCCGGGCGGCCGCCGCGCTGCTGGCCTTCGGGCCGCGCTGGGTCGTGGTGAAGGGCGGGCATCTCGCCTCCGGCGCCGAGGCGGTGGACCTGCTGACGGACGGCTCCGAGGAGCACTGGCTGCGCGCCCCGCGCCATGACAACCGGCACACCCATGGAACGGGCTGCACCCTCGCCTCCGCCGTCGCCGCCCATCTGGCCCGGGGCCTCGCCGTCCCGGAGGCGGTCCGCGCGGCCAAGGAGTACGTCACGGGGGCCATCGCCGCGGGCTTCTCCCTCGGCGCGGGCATCGGGCCCGTGGATCACGGGTGGCGGACGCGCGGGGGTGCCGGGCGGGCGGGGGCGTCCGGCTGAGGCGCCCTGGGCGTGCGGCGGGCGGTCGGCCGGGGTGCGCCGGGCATACGAAGAAGCCGGCCCCCGAGGGGACCGGCTTCTTCAAGCAACCAGCTAGGTGGCCGCGCTACGCGTTACGTCAGCGCGAGACCTTGCCGGCCTTGATGCACGAGGTGCAGACGTTGAGCCGCTTCGGCGTCCGCCCGACCACTGCACGCACACGCTGGATGTTCGGGTTCCAGCGACGGGGCGTACGGCGGTGCGAGTGCGAAATGTTGTTGCCGAAGCCCGGCCCCTTGCCGCAGACGTCGCAGTTGGCAGCCACGGGTCACTCCAAAGACTTCAGATGCACTTACGGTGGATCCCGGCATGCCGAGATCGAGATCGAAGGGATCTGAGTGGCGGTGCCAGGGGCGGCCCGAAGGGTATCGGGCAACCGGAGCAGCATACAACGGCTGCTTCGGCAGAACGAAATTACCATGGTTGCCCGGCCTCCCTCACCGGCCCCCGACCAGGCCCTCTTCCGGAACGGACGCCGGTCGGGGTCTACTCTGCGAGGCCAGTCAAGCCGCTCAGGGAGGCGCAGTGCCGCAGGTGTCGCATGTGCTCGACGTCGTCGCGGTGCGGGCCTGGTGCTCGCTGGCGCTGAAGGCGCTCGGCCGCGACCGCGCGGAGATCGACGCGATCAACGTGTATCCCGTGGCGGACGGGGACACCGGCACGAACCTGTATCTGACGCTGGAATCCGCGCACCAGGCCGTCGAGGCGGTCTTCGCCGGACTCGGCGCGGGCCGCGAGCCGGTCGCCCCCACGCTGCCCGAGGTGATGCGCGCGATGGCCCACGGCGCCCTCATCGGCGCCCGGGGCAACTCCGGCACGATCCTCGCCCAGCTCCTGCGCGGCATGGCCCAGGTCCTCACCGACGCCGATGCCGCTGCTGCCAACGCCGACGAGGGAGCCGCCACGGGCACCGACGATCGCGCGTCCCGTGGGGGAGATCACAGCGGTACGGGGGCCGAGGCCGGCGCCGACGCGCTGCGCAGGGCGCTGACCCGGGCCGCCGAGTCCGCCAGGGAGGCCGTCGCCCACCCCGTGGAGGGCACGGTCCTGACCGTGGCGTCGGCCGCCGCGCGGGCCGCGGCCGAGGCGGACGGCGACTGCCGTGCCGTCGCCCGGGCCGCCTACGAGGGCGCCTGCACCGCCCTTGAGGCCACTCCGGAGCAGCTCGCGGCCCTGAGCGCGGCCGGGGTCGTGGACGCGGGCGGCCGGGGCCTGGTGGCCGTGCTCGGCGCCCTCAGCGAAGCCGTCTCCGGCGAGAGCGCCCCCGTACGCGCGGGTGCCGTGCCGCCCACGCGCGCGAGCGGCACGGCCCCGGCGCCGCAGGACCTGGAGTGCGCCGACGAGGACGGTGCCGAGGGGCCCGCCTTCGAGGTGATCTACCTGCTCGAAGCCGACGACCGCGCGGTGGCCCGGCTGCGCACCCGGCTCGACGCCCTCGGCGACTCCCTGGTCGTCGTCGGCGGCGACGGCCTGTGGAACGTGCACGTCCACGTCGACGACGCCGGGGCCGCCGTGGAGGCGGGCGTGGAGGCCGGGCGCCCGTACCGCATCCGGATCACGCACTTCGCGCTCGGGGACGCGCACGCGGCCCGCGCCGCCGCCCCGCCGCGCGAACGGGCCGAGCGGGCGGTCGTCGCCGTCGTGCCCGGCGACGGGCTCGCCGGCCTCTACACGGAGGCGGGCGCGACGACCGTGCCCGACCGGCCGGGCGAGCCGCCCGCCAGCGGCGAACTCGTCGACGCGATCCGCCGCGCCCACGCGCGCGAGGTCGTGCTGCTGCCGAACGACGCCGACCTGCGCCACACCGCGGCGGCTGCGGCCGACCAGGCGCGTTCCGAAGGCATCCGGGTCGCCCTGATCCCGACCCGGTCCGCCGTGCAGGGCATCGCCGCGCTCGCCGTGCACGAGCCCGGCCGCCGCTTCGACGAGGACGTCGTGGCGATGACCTCGGCGGCGGGCGCCACGCGGTACGCCGAACTGGCCGTCGCCGAGCGGCAGTCGTGGACCATGGCGGGCATCTGCCAGGCCGGTGACGTGCTCGGCCTGATCGACGGGGACGTGGCGATCATCGGCAGCGAAGTGCCGGCCACCGCGCGCGGGGTGCTCGACCGGATGCTCGCGGCGGGCGGCGAACTCGTCACCCTCGTCCTCGGCGACGAGGTCTCCGACGACCTCGCGGACGGCTTGGAGCAGCACGTCCGCGAGACGTACCTGGCCGTCGACACGGTCGTGTACCGGGGCGGCCGCCAGTCGGCGCTGATGCTGATCGGCGTGGAGTAGCGCCCCCGCGCCCACGCCGGCGGCCGGCCTCGGTCAGCGTTCCCCCGCGACGCCCTCAGCCCAGCACGTCCGTGTCCCCGTTCTCGCCCTGTGCCGCCAGTTCCGCCCGCGTCTGTCGCGCCTCGCGCGCGTGCTCCTCGTCGCCGGCCTCGGCGAAGGCCGCCGCCGCGCTGTCCAGGTGGGGCAGGGCGCCCGCCGCGTCGTAGCGGGACATGAGGTCCCCGAGCTGGCTGTGCGTGTGCGCCAGTTCGGACAGGAGTGCCGTGCGGGCCTCGGGCCGGTCCGCGTCGGTGAGCGCCTGCTCGCACAACCGGATCGCCGCGCCCATCAGCTCCTGTTCGTCCTGCTCGCCCGCGCTGTCCAGCCACGCCCGCGCGCGCAGGCAGCGCACCGCCTCGTGCACGCGCCCCAAGGACTGCCACAGCTCGCCCGCGCGCGTGTAGGCGCGGTCCGCCTCCTTCGGGTGACCGCCGCGGTCGAGGGCGTCGGCGGCGAGGTTGGCGAGCATCGCGTGGTCCACCGGGTCGGGCCAGTGCTGCGCCAGCTCCGCCGCCTCCAGATAGGCGGTGGCGGCCTGCCGGTCCTCACCGAGGGCGCGGGCGCAGTTGCCGAGCCACCAGCGGGCCTGCACGACCGCGCCGTCCCCGTGCTCCTCCACGCTCAGGTCGGCGAGCGCCGACTCCAGCACCTCCGCCGCCTCCGCCATCCGCTCCTCGCGCAGCAGATGACCGCCGAGCTGGAAGCGGGCCCAGGCGCCGAAGCCGCGCTCGCCCGCCTCGTCGGCCCAGTGCGCGGCCTCCAGGGCGTGCGCGGACGCGCCGGGTACGTCGCCCGCCGCCGCGAGCACCTCGGCGAGCTGGAGGTGCAACTGCGCCGAGCCCATCGGCGGCATGTGCCCGCTCCCGTGCTCCAGCGCGGAACGCAACGCGCGCTCGGCGCCCGCCAGGTCGTCGCGGTCGCGGGCAAGATGCGCGAGCCGTACCTCGCTGTCCACGGCCGACCAGGGCCGGCCCGAGGCGACATGGGCGGCGGCAGCGGTCTCGTACAGGTCCATGGCCGCGTCCTGCGCGCCGCGGTGCACCGCGACGTCGCCGAGCACCGAGTGGGCTGTCGCCACCATCGAGACCAGGCGGGGCCGGTCGGCGAACGGCTCCAGGAGCGTCACCACGCGCCGCGCGCACTCCTCGGCGGCGGCGATCTCCTCGTCCCCGGTGTGCGCCATGAGCAGCACGCGCGCGCGGCTGGTCAGCACGGCGGCGGCGGGCCTGACGGTCTCGGCGTCGAGAGAAGGCAGCGCGGCGAGCACCTGCTCGTAGGGCTCGCGGACCGCCGCGACGGCCTCCTCCACGCGCTCCTCGTAGGCGAGCGCCAGCGCCCCGCGCGCGCGTGCGGCACGCGCCTCGTGGACGTCGCCGGACTCCTCGTACAGCGCGGCGGCCTCAGCGAAGCCGCCGACCGGGTCCTCGGACTCCATCGCCGCGTAGTCCATGATCTCGGCGCGGTCGTGGACGTCCAGCTCCAGGCCCTGCGCCCGCGCCGCCCGAGCCGCCGCCGCCCACGCGCCCGCCGCCTCCGGCCCGCCCTCCGTCGCGGACAGCCGGCGGGCCTCCGCGACCAGCCGCGCCGCATCCGTGTCGGGCGACTCGGCCGGGGCGGGCGCGGGCGCCGGTGCGGCGGCGGGGCTCGCGGTGCGCGTCACGCGCACGCCGAGCGGCAGGCGGTCCACGAGCGGCCGCTGGTCCATGTCCTCGCGCACCAGGGTGCTGATGCGCGCCGAACCGTTGCGCTCGTCGAAGCGGGCCGCGAGGGACAGCGCCTCCTCGCGCGCGTGCACCGCGAGTTCGCCCGCGGTCCACGCCCGCCCCGAGGGCCCGGGCACGCTCTGCCCGCCCCGGCCCAGCGCGACGAGCCGGTCCATGACGAGGGCGGTGACGGCGAGGAAGTCCATCAGGGACCGCGGGCTGCCGGTGTCGGTGAAGTACGCGGGCCGCTCGGCCAGCAGCTCGATGGCCCGCGCCTCGTTCCCGGTGAGCGCGCAGAACCGCACGTGCGCCGCGAACGCGTCCCGCATGGACTCCATCTGCCGTACGAGCCTGTAGCCCCGCAGATGGTTCGCGCGGGCCTCCTCGGGGCGCCCGAGGCGCAGCAGCGGCAGCAGCGAGTCGGCGAGCGTGGCGTGTGGTTCGTGGGCGCAGCGGAACTCGCCGCGCAGCACCGGCCCCCACAGCTCCAGAGCGCGCTCGTCGTCGCGCAGGGACGCCTGATGGGCGCCCTGCGCGTTCAGCTCACAGGCATGGCAGTCGGCCATGTCGTCGCGCTCGGCGGCCAGCCACGCGTCGTACGCGCGCGTGGCGCGTTCCGTGTCGCCCATGTGGTCCGCCACGCAGAACTCGCTCATGCGGACGGCCCGTTCGGAGTGGCCGGCCAGCCGGTAGCGGTGCTCCATCTCGCCGAGCCACTTCTCGATGGACGCGCGCGGTATGTGCGGCTGGCTCAGCATGCCGGCCGTCAGCCACTTGAAGACCCAGTGCAGCGCGTGGGCCTCGCGCGCGTCGAAGTCCTCGGGGTGCTCGTCCCACATGCGCAGCAGGCGCGCGAAGGGGACGAACATCTTGTCCTTCTCGGAGCTGTAGTTGTACATCTGCACCTGGTGGCCGAGCGCCTCGATCACCGCCAGCGGCTCACCGACGCGCTCGGCGTGCGCGAGCAGCACCTCCGCCCGCGCCCCGCGCGCGGGGCCCTCCGGCTGGGCCGCGTTGTCGGCCATCGCGCGGCGCAGCGCGGCGACATCCATGGTCTCGGTCATCGGACCTCGTCCTTTCCGGGGGTGCCCGGGTGCGTGGCCCACTCCAGCAGGCCGATGAACGAACGGTTCAAAAGCGCCGAGTCGGCGGGCCGCAGCGGGCGCTGCGCCATGAGGACGGCCTGCCCGTACAGGGCCTCGGCCGCCGTGCCGATCAGCTCCGGGTCGCGCAGCGCGCCGACGCGCCGGACCAGCGGGTTGAGGTGGTTGAGCACCAGACGCGCGCGTGGCGCGCTGCCGCGCAGCGACCCGAGGATGCCCGCCCACAGGTCGTCGGCCCGCTCCTCCTCCTGCGCGCGTGCCTGCTCGTGCCGGGCCGCGCGGTCGTCCAGGTGCAGCGCGGGCACCGTCAGCGGATGGAACGCGCGCAGCGACACATCGCAGCCCAGCGGGTCGATCGCGGCCCGCGCCGCCGACAGGAACGCCGAAAGGGCCAGCTCCTCGGCCGGGTCCACGGCGTCCAGATGCGCCGTCACCGTGTCCGCGTCCAGCTCCGCCACCGGCGTACCCGGACGCACGTCGGGCAGCGCCTCGACCAGCTCGGCGTCATACGTGTAACCGCCGTTGACGACGCCGATGCCCTGCGCTGACGCGATCGGGGCGACCTGCCGGTACTCCTCCACGGTCCGCGTGAAGTGCACCACCGGGTGGCGCTGCGCGAACTCCTCCAGGGACAGCCGCCCGTCCGTCGTCTCGAACGGCAGCCACGGCAGCATCGTGCGCAGCATCTCCCGGTCGTGCCGCGCGAGGGACTTCACCCCCAGGTGATGCACCGACAAGAACGCGGCGAGCCGGTCCGGGTCGCCGGCCGCGAGCGAGGTCAGCCACTCCCGCACGCGCTCGCCCAGGGCCTCCCGCACGCCGGCCAGGGTCTCGTCCTCGTACAGCGCCTCGCGGGACGCGGTGGGGCGCAGACTGTCCGTGTCGATCACACAACGCACGAAGAACGCCCAGTCGGGCAGCAGTTGCTCCGCCCGGTCGGTCAGCAGCATGCCCTTCAGGTGCACGCGGTGCCCCGCGCGCTGCGCCGGGCTGATCGCCTGGGGCAGCACGTACGCGACCCCCCTGACGCCCGCGACGGGCACGTCCAGTTCGATGGAGTCCAGCGGCGTGAACCCGAACAGGTCGTGGCAGTGGCGGGCCAGCGCCACGCGCCGCGCGGCCGGACTCGGGAACGGGCGCTCCCACACGGCGGGCAGCTCGGTGACGGCCTCGCCGTCCACCCGCACGTCGTACGGCAGCAGCGAGCCGAAGTCCCGGGCCAGCGCCCGCACCCGCTCCGGCGCCAGCCACTCCGAGGCGTCCGCGCGGGCCTGGAGATACACCGTCGTGCCGGGCTCGGGGCGGGCCGCGTCCGGCAGCGTACGGACCGTGTACGAGCCGTCGTCGCGGGCCGTCCACTCAACCGGCGGCTCCTGCGGCGCCCGCGCGCTGCGGCTGACGACCCTGATGCGCTCGGCCACGACGAAACACGCCAGCAGGCCGATGCCGAACTGGCCGAGGAAGTCGGCCCGCGCCGCCTCCAGGCCGTCACCGCGCTTGGAACTGCGGCCGATCGTCGCCAGCAGGCCGTGCACGTCGGCCTCGGTCAGACCGATGCCCGAGTCCTCCACGCGCAGCGAGCCGCCCTCGGCCCACAGCCGTACGGCGGCCGGGCAGTCCGGCTGTTCGGCGCGGCGGGCGGTGATCGCGTCCACGGCGTTCTGCAGCAGTTCGCGCAGATAGACCTTCGGACTGGAGTACAGGTGATGGGAGAGCAGATCGACCAGGCCACGCAGATCGACCTGGAACGTGTGCGGTGTCTGAGCACCGGACGAAGCCCCGGGGCTTCCCGGGCGCGGGGAGTCTGGAGAAGTCTGGGAATCCATCGTCGCTGCGCCGGTGGGGGGACGGACGACGGCGCGGGGTCGGGCGGCCCCGCGAGAGGTGGCCGCGATCACGTGTGGAGCCCGTCATCCTAGAGCCGCCGCCCCCGTGCCGACCAGGGGTTTTCGGCGGTCGGCAGCGGGGTCGTGGGTGATTGTCGGTGGTGTGGTGTGCAATGGATCTCGTGCCCGCGCTCGAAGAACCGCTGAAGAAAGCGCTCGGTCCCGCCACCGCGAAGGTGATGGCCGAGCACCTAGGTCTGCACACCGTCGGCGACCTGCTCCACCACTACCCGCGCAGATACGCCGAGCGGGGCGAGCTGACGCGCCTGTCGGACCTGCCGCTCGACGAGCACGTCACCGTCGTCGCCCAGGTCGCCTCCGCCCGCGTCCTGCGGTTCAACGGCGGCAGCGGGCAGCGCCTGGAAGTCACCATCACCGACGGCAGCGGCCAGCTCCAGCTCGTCTTCTTCGGCCGCGGCATCCACAAGCCGCACAAGGACCTGCTGCCCGGCACGCGCGCGATGTTCGCCGGCAAGGTCGGCGTCTTCAACCGCAAGATGCAGCTCGCCCACCCCGCCTACCAGTTGCTGCGCGCCGACTCCTCCGAGGACGCAGCCGAGGCGGTCGGCTCCTGGGCGGGCGCCCTGCTGCCGCTCTACCCGGCCACCGCCAAGCTGGAGTCCTGGAAGATCTCCAAGGCCGTCGACCTCGTCCTGCCCAGCGCCACCGAGGCGCTCGACCCGCTGCCCGAGGCGCTGCGTGAGGGCCGCGGCCTCCTCCCTCTCCCGGAGGCCCTGCTCAAGATCCACCGCCCGCACACCAAGGCCGACATCGCGGACGCCCGGGCCCGCCTGAAATGGGACGAGGCGTTCGTCCTCCAGGTCGCCCTCGCCCGCCGCCGCTTCGCCGACACCCAGCTCACCGCCGTCGCGCGCGTACCGAAGCCGGACGGCCTGCTGACCGCCTTCGACGCGAAGCTGCCCTTCACCCTCACCGACGGCCAGCAGAAGGTCTCCCGGGAGATCTTCGACGACCTCGCCACCGAACACCCGATGCACCGGCTCCTGCAGGGCGAGGTCGGCTCCGGCAAGACGATGGTCGCGCTGCGCGCCATGCTCGCCGTCGTCGACGCCGGGGGACAGGCCGCGATGCTCGCGCCGACCGAGGTCCTCGCCCAGCAGCACCACCGCTCCATCACCGAGATGATGGGCGAGCTGGCCGAGGGCGGCATGCTCGGCGGCGCCGAGCACTCCACCAAGGTCGTCCTGCTCACCGGCTCCATGGGCACCGCCGCCCGCAAGCAGGCCCTGCTCGACCTCGTCACCGGAGAGGCCGGCATCGTCATCGGCACGCACGCGCTGATCGAGGACAAGGTCCAGTTCCACGACCTCGGCCTCGTCGTCGTCGACGAGCAGCACCGCTTCGGCGTCGAGCAGCGCGACGCGCTGCGCTCCAAGGGCAAGCAGCCGCCGCACCTGCTCGTGATGACGGCGACCCCGATCCCGCGCACGGTCGCCATGACGGTCTTCGGCGACCTGGAGACCTCCGTCCTCGACCAGCTCCCCGCCGGCCGCTCGCCCATCGCCAGCCATGTCGTCCCCGCCGCCGACAAACCGCACTTCCTCGCACGCGCGTGGGAGCGCGTGCGCGAGGAGGTCGGCAAGGGGCACCAGGCGTACGTGGTCTGCCCCCGCATCGGCGACGACGAGGACGACAAGCCGAAGAAGGGCAAGGGCGCGAAGAAGTCCGCCGAGGACGAGGCGGAGAAGCGCCCGCCGCTCGCCGTCCTCGACGTCGCCGAGGAACTGGCCCAGGGCCCGCTGCGCGGGCTGAGCGTGGAGGTCCTGCACGGCCGGATGCACCCCGACGACAAGGACGCCGTCATGCGCCGCTTCGCCGCCGGCGAGACGGACGTCCTGGTCGCCACGACGGTCATCGAGGTCGGGGTGAACGTGCCGAACGCGACCGCCATGGTGATCATGGACGCCGACCGGTTCGGCGTCTCCCAGCTCCACCAGTTGCGCGGCCGCGTCGGGCGCGGCTCCGCGGCCGGGCTGTGCCTGCTGGTCACCGAGATGCCGGAGGCCAGCCCCGCGCGCGCCCGCCTCGGCGCCGTCGCCTCGACCCTCGACGGGTTCGAGCTGTCCCGTATCGACCTGGAGCAGCGCCGCGAGGGCGACGTGCTCGGCCAGGCCCAGTCCGGGGTGCGCTCCTCGCTGCGGATGCTCGCCGTCATCGAGGACGAGGAGATCATCGAGCAGGCCCGCCAGGAGGCCACGCAGGTCGTCGCCGCCGACCCGGACCTCGCGCGCCTGCCCGGTCTGCGCACGGCCCTGGACGCCCTGCTCGACGAGGAGCGCGAGCAGTACCTCGACAAGGGCTGAGACACTGGAGGGGCCCGCGGGCCCGCCCCGGACACCTGCCACCGACACCGACAAGGACCCCGAGATGACCCGCGTGATCGCCGGACGCGCCGGCGGACGCCGCCTGGCCGTACCGCCGGGTACCGGCACCCGCCCCACCTCCGACCGGGCGCGCGAGGGCCTCTTCTCCACCTGGCAGGCGCTCCTCGGCACCCTCGACGGCGCCCGCGTCGCCGACCTCTACGCGGGCTCCGGAGCCGTCGGCCTGGAAGCCCTCTCGCGCGGCGCCGCCCACGCGCTGCTCGTGGAGGCCGACGCCCGCGCCGCCCGCACCGTCCGCGAGAACATCAAGGCGCTCGGCCTGCCCGGCGCCGAGGCCCGTACCGGCAAAGCGGAACAAGTCGCCGCGGGCGAACCTCCGGAAACCCCCTACGACCTGGTCTTCCTCGATCCGCCCTACGCCGTCTCCGACGACGATCTTCGAGAGATACTGCTCACACTCCGTGCCCAGGGCTGGCTCACGGACGACGCGCTCGTCACCGTGGAACGCAGCACTAGAGGCGGCGAGTTCCGGTGGCCGGAGGGCTTCGAGCCCCTGCGGTCCCGGCGCTACGGCGAAGGCACGTTCTGGTACGGTCGCGCCGCCTTGAACACCACCCTCACGTGCGACGACGCACGATGACCGGACCGGAGAGCGAGGGACTTCCCGTGCGCCGCGCAGTCTGTCCGGGGTCGTTCGACCCCATCACCAACGGCCACCTCGACATCATCGCCCGAGCCTCCAAGCTGTACGACGTCGTGCACGTCGCGGTGATGATCAACCAGTCGAAGAAGGGCCTGTTCGAGGTGGACGAGCGGATCGACCTGATCCGCGAGGTCACGGCCGAGTTCGGCAACGTACAGGTGGAGGCCTTCCACGGCCTGCTCGTCGACTTCTGCAAGCAGCGCGACATCCCCGCGATCGTCAAGGGCCTGCGCGCGGTCAGCGACTTCGACTACGAGTTGCAGATGGCCCAGATGAACAACGGCCTCTCCGGTGTCGAGACCCTCTTCGTCCCCACCAACCCCACCTACAGCTTCCTGTCCTCCTCGCTGGTCAAGGAGGTCGCGGCCTGGGGCGGTGACGTGTCCCACCTCGTCCCGCCGGTCGTCCACGAGGCCCTCACCGAGCGCCTCCCCAAGAGGTGACACGCACGCGCCAGTTGGGCATACAGTCGACTCGTCCGTCTCCACAACCCCTCACACCCCTGTGAGCTGACGAGAGAGTGGCGAGCACACGGTGGACGTGCAGAAGAAGCTCGACGAGATCGTCGCCGCGGTCGCAGGCGCCAGGTCCATGCCCATGTCGGCGTCGTGCGTGGTCAACCGCGCCGACCTGCTCACGATGCTCGAAGAGGTGCGCCAGGCGCTGCCCGGCTCCCTGGCGCAGGCCCAGGAGCTGATCGGCGGGCGCGAGCAGCTGGTCGAGCAGGCCCGTGCCGAGGCCGAGCGGATCATCGAGAGCGCGCACGCCGAGCGCGGCACCCTCATCGCCGACACCGAGATCGCCCGCCGCTCCCAGGACGAGGCCGACCGCATCCTCGCCGAGGCCCGCCAGGAGGCCGAGGAGATCCGCGCGGAGGCCGACGACTACGTCGACTCCAAGCTCGCCAACTTCGAGGTCGTCCTCAACAAGACGCTCGGCTCCGTAGGCCGCGGCCGCGAGAAGCTGCTCGGCACCGGACCCGGCACCGACGAGGCCGGCTACGAGGACGAGGACGCCCCCGAGCGCAGCCACGACCCCGAGACGCTGCGCCGCGACGCCGACGCGTACGTGGACGTCAAGCTCGGCGCGTTCGAGGCGGTGCTCGCCAAGACCCTGGAGGCCGTCGGCAAGGGCCGTCAGAAGCTGCACGGCCGCATCGCGCAGGACGACCTCGGCACCCTCGGCCTGGACGGCGAGGGCGGCGCCCAGGCCCACACCAGCGACGCCGACTACCTCGCGGGCCTCGCCGAGATCGGCGGCCAGGGCTTCCAGGGCGGCACGCAGGACGCCCCGGAGAGCCAGGCCCCGCAGATCCCCGCGCAGCAGCCCGCCGCCGCTTCCTACGGTCAGCAGCAGGACGCGTACGCCTACCAGCAGCAGCCCTACGGACAGCAGGACCCCTACGCGGTGTACCAGCAGGACCCGTACGGCTATCAGCAGCAACAGCAGGACCCGTACGCGGCGCAGCAGCAGGGCGGCTACTACGGCGGCTACGAGCAGCAGGGCCACCAGGACCAGGCGGGGCAGCAGGCCCAGCAGGACCCCCAGGACCAGCACGGCCGGCAGCAGGCGCAGGCCGGGGCGCTCGACGAGACCAGCCTCTTCGACACCAGCATGATCGACATGGAGCAGGTGCGGGAGTACGAGAGGCAGTACGGCCAGGGCCGCTGACCCCGGGCTCCGGGGGTGCCGGGGACCGGATTGGGCCGAGAGCGAAAGGTCCAGTATCCTGGGCGTTCGGCCGCGCGTACACGTGCGTTCCGAGCTGCCCGGAAGATCGCGGGCGGCGCCCCTCATGAGCTCCGAAGAACGAAAGCAGGACCAGCCCTGAACACCCGCCTCGACCACCGGAACCCCCTCGTGTTCGACACGCACGAGCTGGGGCGGCGTCCTGGTGCCATGCAGCGGCTGTCCCGCACGATCGACGCTCCCAAGGACCTCGGTCTCCAGGGAGTCATCGAGGTGCCGGAAGGCGCCCCGGTGGAGCTCGACCTCCGCTTGGAGTCGGTCATGGAAGGGGTGCTTGTCACAGGCACCGCCCGTGCATCGGCCAAGGGGGAGTGCGTAAGGTGTCTGGAGCCGCTCGACCAAGAGGTCGAAGCGGACTTCCAGGAGATGTTCTCGTACCCTGACGCCGACGACCGGGGCCGTCCCAAGGACGACGCCGGCGACGACGCCGAGGACGACGAGGACAGGCTCTTTCTCGAGGACGGCCTGTTCGACCTCGAGCCTGTGCTGCGTGATGCGGTGGTGCTCGCACTGCCGATGCAGCCGGTGTGCCGGGAGGACTGCCAGGGACTGTGCGCCGAGTGCGGCGTACCCCTGAACGACGACCCGGACCACCATCACGACGCCGTCGACATCCGTTGGGCGGCATTGCAGGGACTCGCTGGCACCATCCAGGACGGCGAGAAGGACGAGATGAGCGGCGCCGAAGCGGAAGCGGGCGTCGACGAGAAGCAGGAGAAGTAGCCGTGGCTGTTCCGAAGCGGAAGATGTCGCGCAGCAACACGCGCCACCGCCGGTCGCAGTGGAAGGCTGCGGTCCCCACCCTGGTTTCGTGTGAGCGTTGCCAGGAGCCCAAGCTGCAGCACATCGCGTGCCCCGCTTGCGGCACCTACAACAAGCGCCAGGTCCTCGAGGTCTGAGCGGCTGGTGAGAGGCACAGTGGCTAGCCATAAACCGGCGGATGACGCCAAGAAAAAGGCCGACACCACAGCCTCGTCCCACACGCTTCTGGAAGGGCGGCTCGGGTACAAGCTCGAGTCCGCCCTTCTGGTGCGTGCGCTGACGCATCGTTCGTACGCGTACGAGAACGGTGGCCTGCCGACCAATGAGCGCCTCGAGTTCCTCGGGGACTCCGTGCTCGGTCTCGTCGTCACCGACACGCTCTACCGCACCCACCCCGACCTGCCCGAAGGCCAACTGGCCAAGTTGCGGGCCGCGGTGGTCAACTCGCGTGCGCTTGCGGAGGTCAGCCGCGGGCTCGACCTCGGTTCCTTCATCCGGCTCGGCCGCGGTGAAGAAGGTACGGGCGGCCGGGACAAGGCGTCGATCCTCGCCGACACCCTCGAAGCGGTGATCGGTGCGGTGTATCTGGACCAGGGTCTGGACGCGGCGGGCGAACTCGTCCACCGCCTCTTCGACCCGCTGATCGAGAAGTCCTCGAACCTGGGCGCCGGCCTGGACTGGAAGACCAGTCTCCAGGAGCTCACGGCGACCGAGGGGCTCGGCGTGCCCGAGTACCTCGTGACCGAGACGGGCCCGGACCACGAGAAGACCTTCACTGCTGCCGCCCGCGTCGGAGGCGTCTCGTACGGCACCGGCACCGGCCGCAGCAAGAAGGAAGCGGAGCAGCAGGCCGCTGAGTCCGCGTGGCGTGCGATTCGCGCCGCCGCGGACGAGCGTGCCAAGGCCGCGCAGAGCGAAGGGGCGGTCGCCGACCCCGCCCCTGGCGTATAGCTCCACCGCTTCCTGGGACGCCCGTCCCCACCGGTCCCGCACCGGAGGGGGCGGGCGTTTCGCATGGGCGAGCAGCGCCTTCGGAAAGCCTTCGGGATGTGCCTTCGGAGTGCGTCTTGGGGGTGTGTCTTCGGGGCGCGCTTCGGAGGTGTCCCGGGGTGCGCCTTTCGGGGCCCGCCGCGTGTCACGGGCGGCGCGGTAGGCTCGCGGGGTTCACCGCTTCACCCCGTCCGGAGGACCCCGTGCCCGAGCTGCCCGAAGTCGAGGTCGTACGGCGCGGGTTGGCCCGCTGGGTCGCGCACCGCACCGTCGCCGACGCCGAGGTGCTGCACGCGCGCGCGGTACGCCGGCACATCGCGGGCGGCGACGACTTCGCGCAGCGGCTCAAGGGGCAGCGCGTCGGGGAGCCCAGCCGGCGCGGCAAGTACCTGTGGCTGCCGCTGGAGACGACGAACAGTTCGATCCTCGCGCACCTCGGCATGAGCGGACAGCTCCTCGTCCAGCCGCACGACGCGCCCGACGAGAAGCACCTGCGGGTCCGCGTCCGCTTCGACGACGGCCTCGGCACCGAACTCCGCTTCGTCGACCAGCGCACCTTCGGCGGCCTCTCCCTGCACGACACCACCCCGGACGGGCTGCCCGACGTCATCGCCCACATCGCGCGCGACCCGCTCGACCCGCTGTTCGACGACGCCGCGTTCCACACCGCGCTGCGCCGCAAGCGCACCACCATCAAGCGCGCGCTGCTCGACCAGTCGCTGATCAGCGGCGTCGGCAACATCTACGCCGACGAGGCCCTGTGGCGCGCCAGGCTGCACTACGAGCGCCCCACCGCCACCCTCACCCGCCCCCGTACGAACGAACTCCTCGGGCATGTACGGGACGTCATGAACGCGGCGCTCGCCGTCGGCGGCACGAGCTTCGACTCGCTCTACGTCAACGTCAACGGCGAGTCGGGCTACTTCGACCGCTCCCTCGACGCGTACGGGCGTGAGGGCCTGCCGTGCCGGCGCTGCGCCACGCCCATGCGGCGGCGGCCCTGGATGAACCGGTCCAGCTACTACTGCCCGCGCTGTCAGCGCCCGCCGCGCGCCTCGTCGTAACGCTCTCGGGCCGCGAGGACGTCCTCCATACGGCCCTCCACGCAGTGGATGAGCGCGAGCAGCCGCGCGGCGACCTCATGGCCGAGGGGCGTCAGCTCGTAGTCCACGCGGGGCGGGTTCGTCGGCTGCGCCTCGCGGTGCACCAGGCCGTCCCGCTCCAGGGCGTGCAGCGTCTGTGACAGCATCTTCTCGCTGACGCCGTCCACGCGGCGCCGCAGCGCGTTGAACCGCAGGGAGCCCTCGTGCAGAGCCCCCAGGGTCAGCGCGCCCCAGCGGCCGGTGACGTGCTCCAGGGTGCCGCGCGAGGGGCAGAGCTTGGAGAACACGTCGAAGGGGAGCGCGGCGGCGTCCTCCGGCCGCGGGGCGCCGGGCTCGGTGGCGGTGTCCATGACGGGGGAGGCGTCGGGCGTGCTCATAGCGGCAGCTTACGCCGGGGTGGCGCGCTCCGGAAGAGGGCGCTTACTGAGGGAAAGTGCCCTGCGGTGCGGTGCGGTGCGTCCGACTGGCCGGAACCTGACATGACCAGAACCCGGAGTGCTGAGGCCCCGGAGTACTCAGAACCCGAAGTCCTGGGTCCACCACGGGCCGCCCGAGCCGAAGTGGACGCCGACGCCGAGGGTCTTGTAGTCGCAGTTCAGGATGTTGGCGCGGTGGCCGGGGCTCTTCATCCAGGCGTCCATGACGGACCGGGCGTTCGCCTGCCCCCGGGCGATGTTCTCGCCGCCGAGGTCGGTGATGCCCGCCTTCTTGGCGCGGTCCCACGGGCTCGCCCCGTCGGGGTCCGTGTGGTCGAAGAAGTTGCGCGCGGCCATGTCCTCGCTGAACGCCCGGGCCAGCGAGGCGAGCCCGGCGTCCGCCGTGACGGGGGAGCAGCCGGCCTTGGCGCGCTCCTGGTTGACCAGGGCGAGAACCTGCGCGGCGGCGGACCGCTCCGTGACGGCCGCGCTCGCGGCACCGGACCGCGCGGCCGGGGCGTGCGTCGCCCGGGGCGCCTCGGGGGAGGGCGACGCGGGCTTCGCCGGGGCGTGCGTGCGCGGGGCGGCGGGCGCGCTGGAGGGCGCCTTGGACGGTTTCGCCGCCGGGGTCTTCGAAGCGGGCGCCGAGGGCTGGGCCGACGGGGCGGTACGGTCCGTGCCCCGGCTCGCGGCGGACGGTTCGCGCTCGGTGAGGGAGCCGCCCGTGCCGCCCTGCGCCGCGACGGACGGCGAGGCGTCGACGGCCCGGACCTTGTCGCCGTCGTGGCCGCCGCCGAGCTTGTAGGAGTCGGTGCCCGGTATCAGGCCGGAGGTCATGGCGACCGCGCCCATGGCGACAGCGGCGGAGACCCCGAGCAGGCCCGTGCGCAGCGGCACGCCGTCCCGCTTCTTACGGCGGTGGGAGCCGCCGCGCGGGCCATCGGCGGGGGCGGCGGCGCGTCCCGTGGCGTAGGGGTCGTCCGCGTAGCTGAGCGCGGGGGTCGCGGCGGGGTCCGCGGCACCGCCGGCGGCGGAGCGTCGGTGGCGTCCCATGTCCTGGCCTTCCTCGTCCTCGCGGCGGTCTTCCTCGCGGCCGTCGCCGTGGTCGTCGACGCGGTCGTCGGTTCGGCCATCGAATCGGCCGCCGTCTCGGTCGTCCGCGCGCGGTCGTCAAGCGACGCGCTCGTGGTCCTCGATCGCCTCACTCGTACGAGTGAGGCTCATCGGTCCGCGACGGTACCGCAGAACGGAAGGGGACGAAGTGCTCCATGAGCAATTGGCCGGTTAGCGTGCACCCATGAACGAAGACGTACGGCTCACCGCATGGGTGCGCGGACGCGTCCAGCGCGTGGGATTCCGCTGGTTCACGCGCGCGAGGGCACTGGAGATCGGCGGCCTGAGTGGTTTTGCTCTCAATCTGGACGACGGACGCGTACAGGTCGTCGCCGAAGGGCCGCGCGAGGCGTGCCAACAGCTCCTCGACTGGCTCCACGAGGGCGACACGCCCGGCCGCGTGGACGGTGTGACTGAGATCTGGGACACGCCCCGGGGCGGCTACGAGGGCTTCGCCATCCGCTGACGGCCACGCGCGCGAGGCGCCTTCCGTGCCCCCGCGCGGCGGTCCGTGCGACCGCCCGCGGAGGAAAGTCCCTGGTGGTTGCCAATTCGGGGCGCTCATGGGAGGCTCCCGCGTACGGATGATCTCCACGCCCCCGGGCCCCGACGGTCAGGCCGCGCCGCACGTCCGACGGCGCAGAGCCCCCGGGTGCCCGCTGATACGGGGCGTGATCGTGTTGACCGTCAAACTTTTTGGTGAGACTCTGGAAGCCCCGCGCACCTTAGCTGTTTGGCATGTGAGAACGGCAGCAAAAACAAGTAGTGCCAAGCACCGCGGGTGCGAATTCCCTCACGACCCACACCGCTACGGTCGTCACTCATTGTGGAGGACCATCCATCATGGCAAAGGCGCTTCTCGGTTACGTCGGCGGCAGCGACCCGCGACTCCTCGCCGAGATGCGACGGCTCCAGCAGCGCGTCCAGGACCTCGAATCCGAGCTGGTTCGGATCCAGGCCGAGAACGACGCGCTCGCGGCTGCCGCTTCTCACGACATCGAGGTCGACGTACCCCAGGCGGAGCCTGCGCTCACCTGACCACGCCCCAGGAATCAGTGGTCGGGATGCCCGTGTCAGCCGCTTGACCAGAGATACGCAAGGGACGCTTCGGCGTCCCTTCTTTCTTGTCGTTGTTCTTCGCTTTCTCACGTCTGATGTGCCCTGCGCCTCAAGAGGCGAAACCGCGGGTTCATGGAGTGAGACAAGGCCGCCCGGTAAAGTCCGACGGCGTGCACCTCAAGGCCCTGACCCTGCGCGGGTTCAAATCGTTCGCCTCGGCCACCACCCTGCGCTTCGAGCCGGGCATCACCTGCGTCGTCGGCCCCAACGGCTCCGGAAAGTCCAACGTCGTGGACGCGCTGAGCTGGGTCATGGGCGAACAGGGCGCCAAGTCGCTGCGCGGCGGCAAGATGGAGGACGTCATCTTCGCCGGCACCACCGGCCGCCCGCCGCTCGGCCGGGCCGAGGTCTCCCTCACCATCGACAACAGCGACGGCGCGCTGCCCATCGAGTACGCCGAGGTCACCATCACGCGGATCATGTTCCGCAACGGCGGCAGCGAGTACCAGATCAACGGCGACACCTGCCGCCTCCTCGACATCCAGGAACTCCTCTCCGACTCCGGCATCGGCCGCGAGATGCACGTCATCGTCGGCCAGGGCCAGCTCGACTCCGTGCTGCACGCCGACCCGATGGGGCGCCGCGCCTTCATCGAGGAGGCCGCCGGCGTCCTCAAGCACCGCAAGCGCAAGGAGAAGGCGCTGCGCAAGCTCGACGCGATGCAGGCCAACCTCGCGCGCGTGCAGGACCTCACCGACGAACTGCGCCGCCAGCTCAAGCCGCTCGGCCGGCAGGCCGCCGTCGCCCGCCGCGCCGCCGTCATCCAGGCCGACCTGCGCGACACCCGGCTGCGCCTGCTCGCCGACGACCTCGTACGGCTGCGCGAGGCGTTGAACGCGGAGGTCGCCGACGAGGCCGAGCTGAAGCGCCGCAAGGAGACGGCCGAACAGGAGCTGAAGAAGGCTCTCCAGCGCGAAGGGCACCTGGAGGACGAGGTCCGCCGCCTCACCCCGCGCCTGGAGCGGGCCCAGCGCAGCTTCTACGAGCTGTCGCAGCTGGCCGAGCGGGTGCGCGGCACGATCTCCCTGGCCGACGCCCGCGTCAAGAGCGCCACGTCCGCGCCCACCGAGGAACGGCGCGGCCGTGAGCCCGAGGACCTGGAGCGCGAGGCCGCCCGGGTGCGCGAGCAGGAGGCCGAACTGACCGCCGCCCTCGAAGCCGCGCAGATCGCCCTCGACGAGACGGTCGCCCACCGCGCCGAACTGGAACGGGAACTGGCCGTCGAGGAACGCCGGCTCAGGGACGCGGCCCGCGCCATCGCCGACCGCCGCGAGGGACTCGCCCGCCTCCAGGGCCAGGCCGGCGCCGCCCGCTCCCGCGCCGCCTCCGCGCAGGCCGAGATCGACCGGCTCGCCGCAGCCCGCGACGAGGCGCGGCAGCGGGCCGTGACCGCGCAGGAGGAGTACGAGGAGCTGCGGGCCGAGGTCGACGGCCTCGACGCCGGCGACGAGGAACTCGGCGCACGGCTCGCCGAGGCGAAGGAGGCGCTGGCGCAGGCGGAGTCCGCCCACAACGCCGCCCGCGAGGCCGTCACCGCCGCCGAACGCAAGCGCGCCGCCGTCGCCGCCCGCCATGAGGCGCTGGCCCTCGGGCTGCGCCGCAAGGACGGCAGCGGCGCCCTGCTCGGCGCCAAGGAGCGGCTGACCGGACTGCTCGGGCCCGCCGCCGAACTGCTGACCGTGACACCGGGGTACGAGGTCGCGGTCGCCGCCGCGTTCGGCGCCGCCGCCGACGCCATCGCCGTGACCACGCCCGCCTCCGCTGCCGAAGCGATTCGCCTGCTGCGCAAACAGGACGCCGGACGCGCGGCGCTCCTCCTGACCGGCGCCACCGGCGAAACCGGCGCCACCGGCGAAACCACGCACGCCCCCTCTGACACACCCGCCCCCCACGCCCCCACCGCCCCCGGCAGCGCCCCCGCCCCCCAGACCCCCCGCACCCACCCCCCGTACGCCGTCGAGCTGGTCCGGGGTCCCGAGGAGCTGATGGCGGCCGTGCGGCACCTGCTGCGCGACATCGTCGTCGTCGGCACCCTGGAGGACGCCGAGGACCTGGTCTACGCCCGCCCCGAGCTGACCGCCGTCACCGCCGAGGGCGATCTGCTCGGCGCCCACTTCGCGCACGGCGGCTCCGCCGGGGCGCCGAGCCTCCTTGAGGTGCAGGCGTCCGTCGACGAGGCCGCCGCCGAACTCCAGGAACTGGCCGCCCGCTGCGAGGAGCTGGCGCGGGCGCAGCACGAGGCGGGGGAGCGGCGCGCGGAGTGCGCGGCGCTGGTGGAGGAGCTGGGGCAGCGGCAGCGGGCCACCGAGCGCGAACGGTCCGGGCGGGCGCAGCAGCTCGGCCGGCTTGCCGGGCAGGCGCGCGGCGCGGCCGGTGAGGCAGAGCGGAGCGAGGCGGCCGCCGCCAAGGCCCAGGAGGCGCTGGAGAGGGCGACGGCGGAGGCCGAGGAGCTGGCCGAGCGGCTGGCGGTGGCGGAGGAGACGCCGGCCGACGAGGAGCCGGACACCTCGGTGCGCGACCGGCTCTCCGCCGACGGGGCCAACGCCCGCCAGACCGAGATGGAGGCCCGCCTCCAGGTCCGTACGCACGAGGAACGGGTCAAGGGGCTCGCGGGCCGCGCCGACTCGCTGGACCGGGCGGCCCGCGCCGAACGCGAGGCACGCGCGCGTGCGGAGCGGCAGCGGGCCCGGCTGCGCCACGAGGCGGCCGTCGCCGAGGCCGTCGCGTCGGGCGCCCGGCAACTCCTCGCGCACGTCGAGGTGTCCGTCACCCGTGCCGAGGCGGAGCGGGCCCTCGCCGAGCGCGCCAAGGCCGAGCGGGAGCGGGAGCTGGTCGCGGAGCGGGCCCGGGGCCGCGATCTGAAGGCGGAACTCGACAAGTTGACGGATTCGGTCCACAAAGGCGAGGTACTAGGAGCGGAGAAGAGGCTGCGGATCGAGCAGCTGGAGACCAAGGCGCTGGAGGAACTGGGTGTCGAACCGGCCGGGCTCGTCGCGGACTACGGTCCTGACCAGCTCGTGCCGGCCTCGCTCCCCGCCGAGGGCGAGGAGTTGCCGGAGGATCCGGAGCACCCGCGCAACAAGCCCCGTCCGTTCGTCCGTTCGGAGCAGGAGAAGCGGCTGAAGTCGGCGGAGCGCGCCTACCAGCAGCTCGGCAAGGTCAATCCGCTCGCACTTGAGGAGTTCGCGGCGCTGGAGGAGCGCCACAAGTTCCTCAGCGAGCAGTTGGAGGACCTGAAGAAGACCCGGGCCGACCTCCTTCAGGTGGTGAAGGAGGTCGACGAGCGGGTCGAGCAGGTCTTCACGGAGGCGTACCGGGACACCGCACGTGAGTTCGAAGGTGTCTTCAGTCGACTGTTCCCGGGCGGCGACGGCCGGCTGATCCTGACCGACCCCGACAACATGCTCACCACGGGCGTGGACGTCGAGGCCCGCCCGCCGGGCAAGAAGGTCAAGCGGCTGAGCCTGCTGTCGGGCGGCGAGCGGTCGCTGACGGCCGTGGCGTTGCTGGTCTCCATCTTCAAGGCGCGGCCGAGTCCGTTCTACGTGATGGACGAGGTCGAGGCGGCTCTCGACGACACCAACCTCCAGCGGCTCATCCGCATCATGCAGGAGCTCCAGGAGGCGTCGCAGCTCATCGTGATCACGCACCAGAAGCGCACGATGGAGGTCGCCGACGCGCTGTACGGCGTCTCGATGCAGGGGGACGGCGTCTCGAAGGTGATCAGCCAGCGGCTGCGCTAGCGCGAACCTTGTGTTCAAGCAGTGAACACAAGGTGCCCGCACCTCCGAGGGAATTCCAGACACCCCGGCCTGTTGGCTTCGATAGTTGAAGGCATAGTCTCTGCACCGTTGCTTTTACCTTCAGGTGGTGAGCGGCGCGAAGTTGTGCGCCACTGGTACCACTACTGAAGGGCTCGCCCCCACCCCCGGCAGCGCAGCCGGTGGCCCGAGGAGTACACGTGACCAGCACTGCGGCACCCCAATCCGGAGCCCGGGACGCTCAGCCAGAGCACCTCGGACATGTCATCTTCATCGCTGCCGCCGCCGCGATGGGCGGCTTCCTCTTCGGCTACGACAGCTCCGTCATCAACGGCGCCGTCGAGGCCATCCGCGACCGGTACGACATCGGCTCGGCCGCGCTCGCCCAGGTCATCGCCATCGCCCTGATCGGCTGCGCCATCGGCGCCGCGACCGCGGGCCGGATCGCCGACCGCATCGGCCGCATCCGGTGCATGCAGATCGCGTCGGTCCTGTTCACCATCAGCGCCATCGGCTCGGCGCTGCCGTTCGCGCTGTGGGACCTCGCCCTGTGGCGGATCATCGGCGGTTTCGCCATCGGCATGGCGTCCGTGATCGGCCCGGCCTACATCGCCGAGGTCGCCCCGCCCGCCTACCGCGGCCGGCTCGGCTCCTTCCAGCAGGCGGCCATCGTCGTCGGCATCGCCATCTCCCAGCTCGTCAACTGGGGCCTGCTGAACGCCGCGGGCGGCGACCAGCGCGGCAAGCTGATGGGCCTTGAGGCGTGGCAGGTCATGCTCGGCGTCATGGTGATCCCGGCCGTCCTGTACGGGATGCTCTCCTTCGCCATCCCCGAGTCGCCGCGCTGGCTGATCTCGGCCGGCAAGCGGGACAAGGCGAAGAAGGTCCTCGAAGAGGTCGAGGGCAACGGCGTCGACCTCGACGCCCGTATCGTCGAGATCGAGAACGCGATGCGCAGCGAGCACAAGTCCTCCTTCAAGGACCTGCTGGGCGGCGGCTTCTTCTTCAAGCCGATCGTCTGGATCGGCATCGGCCTCTCGGTCTTCCAGCAGTTCGTCGGCATCAACGTCGCGTTCTACTACTCCTCGACGCTGTGGCAGTCGGTCGGTGTCGACCCGACGAACTCGTTCTTCTACTCGTTCACCACGTCGATCATCAACATCATCGGTACCGTCGTGGCGATGATCTTCGTCGACCGCGTCGGCCGTAAGCCGCTCGCACTCGTCGGTTCGGTCGGCATGGTGATCGGTCTGGCCCTGGAGGCATGGGCGTTCAGCTACGACCTCGTGGACGGCAAGCTGCCGACCACGCAGGGCTGGGTCGCGCTGATCGCCGCGCACGGCTTCGTGTTCTTCTTCGCCATGTCGTGGGGTGTCGTCGTCTGGGTCTTCCTCGGCGAGATGTTCCCCAACCGCATCCGCGCCGCCGCCCTCGGTGTCGCCGCCTCCGCGCAGTGGATCGCCAACTGGGCCATCACCGCGAGCTTCCCGTCGCTGGCCGACTGGAACCTGTCGGGCACGTACATCATCTACACCGTCTTCGCCGCGCTCTCGATCCCCTTCGTGCTCAAGTTCGTGAAGGAGACCAAGGGCAAGGCGCTGGAGGAGATGGGCTGACGCCCGCATCAGGCCCCCGACTCGGGGAGATGGACCAAGTCCCCGCTGCCATCTCCCCGTCAGCCCGCCGCCCGCCGCGCCCGGAGCACGCTCCGGCCGGCGGGCGCCGTGCGTCAGGCGGCGGCGAGCCGGGGCACCACCCGCTCGCAGAACAGCCGCAGACTGTTCCACCCCTCCTCGACCGGCATCCCCCCGACCAGCGGATGCAGCACGTACGAGTCGAGGGCCTGCGCGACGCACTGCTCGGGCGTCAGCACCCGGTACACGCCCTCGGCGCGCAGCTCCGCGACCGTGCCCGCCGCCGAGCGCACCGCCGACTTGATGTCCTGCGACTGCCAGGAGGCGTACGTCCGTGCCTCGTGCAGGAAGCGCTCCCCGTGCTCGGCCCAGGTGCGGTCCGGGTCCTCCGCGACGTGCAGCAGGGGCGTCGTCGCGGCGGGCATCATGGTCCAGCCCTCGGTGCCGTACGCGGCGAGCTGCTCCTTGTAGTACGTCTCCAGCTCGGGCAGGTGCGCGCTCGGGAACAGCGGCAGGCCGAGCCGGGCCGCCCTGCGCGCCGCCGCCCGCGAGGAGCCGCCGACCAGCAGCAGCGGATGCGGCCGCGTGAACGGGCGGGGCGTCACCCGCACCCGCCGGCCCCGGTAGGTGAACTCCTCGCCGGTCCAGGCCAGCAGCAGTGTCTCCAGCAGTTCGTCCTGGAGCCGGCCGCGCCGCTTCCACTCCACGCCGAACTGCTCGTACTCCTCGGGCCGGTAGCCGATCCCCGCGACCGTGACGAGACGCCCGCCGCCGATCAGATCGAGGACGGCGATGTCCTCGGCGAGCCGCAGCGGATCGTGCAGCGGCCCGATGATCGCGGAGACGGTGACGGCGATGCGGCGGGTGGCGCCGAGGACCGCGCCGGCGAAGGTGAAGGGCGAGGGCAGCCAGTTGTTCGCCACGCCGTGGTGTTCCTCGGTCTGCACGGTGTCCACGCCGTGCTCGTCGGCGTACGCGGCCATCTCCACGGCGGCGCGGTAGCGGGCGCTCAGCGACTCGGGTGTGCCGTCGGGGTCGACCAGGTTGAACCGTACGACGGAGACGGGCATGCGAAGTCCCCCTTCACGCGGGCTCGGTGCGGCTCGGTGAAGGGGGACGGTAGCTGACGGAGCGTCAGACAGCCAGGGCCGCGGCCTCCTCGGGCTCCTCCGGCGCCGTGGTGGTGTCCGCGGGCTTGGGCAGGGCCACGTAGAGCAGGCCCGAGACGACGATGGTGACGACCCAGCCGAGGCCGTACTCGCCCAGGAAGTTGTTCGAGGCGAGCGGGCCCGTGAACCAGTCCGACGACGTGAACAGCAGCCCCGCGACGAGCCCGAGCGCCCAGGAGGCGACGGCGGCGGGGGAGAAGCCGCCCTTGTACCAGTAGGCGCTGGCGCGGGAGGTGTCGATGAGGGCGGCCGCGTCGTAGTGCCTGCGCGTGAACATGTCCGCGCCGAAGACGCCGACCCACGCGGAGAACGCGACCGCGAGCAGCGACAGGAAGGCGATGAAGGAGCCCATGAAGCTGGTGGCGACGAGCATGAGGATGCCGCCGAAGATCAGCGAGATCACCGCGTTCACCGAGACCGCCCAGTGGCGCGGCACCTTGAAGCCGAGCGTCTGCGCGGTGAAGCCGGCCGAGTACATCGACATCGCGTTGATCAGGAGCATGCCGACCAGGGCGATCAGCAGATACGGCACCGCGATCCACATCGGCAGGATCTCGCCGAGGAAGGAGACCGGGTCCGAGGCCGAGGCCAGATCGGGCGTGGAGACCGCCATGACCGCGCCCATCAGGACCATCGGCAGGACGACGATGCCGGCGCCGCCGATGGAGTTGCGCACGATGGCCTTGGAGGAGGCGGTGCGCGGCAGGTAGCGCGTGAAGTCGGGGGAGGTCGGGATCCAGCTCACGCCGCCCGCGGCGATCATGCCGATGCCCGCGACCATGAGCGAGGTCGAGCCGGCGGGCCGGTCGAAGACCCGGGACCAGTCCGTGTCGATGATCAGGAAGATCAGCACCAGGACGGAGAAGAGGCCGAAGAGGTACGTCGCGTACTTGTTGCACTTCTGCACGGCGTTGATGCCGAGGCCGGAGATGGCGAACGTGGCCACGACGAACAGCAGCAGCGTGATGATGACCAGCACATTGTTCTGCTTGATGCCGAACAGGATGTCGAGCACGGTGAGCACCGCGTAGGCGCCCGTCACCGCGTTGATCGTCTCCCAGCCCCAGCGCGCGATCCAGATCAGCGAACCCGGCAGCAGATTGCCGCGCTGGCCGAAGACCGCGCGGGAGAGGGCCATGCCCGGGGCGCCGCCGCGCTTGCCCGCGATGCCGATGAGCCCGACCAGGCCGTACGACACGATCGGCGCCGCGACGGCGACCACGATCGCCTGCCAGAAGTTGAGCTTGTACGCCACGACGAGGCTCGCGCCCATCGTGAGCAGCAGCACGCTGATGTTGGCGGCGACCCAGGTGGGGAACAGTTCGCGGGTCTTGGCGGTGCGCTCGGAATCGGGGACGGGTTCGATCCCGCGCGTTTCCAGTGCGCCTTCGGATTCGGCGGTCTTGCTCATGCGGTGGGGTTCCGTGCCTCTGTGGGGTGGGACGGGGGCAGCCGCGACCGGACGAACCGGCTCCGGTGGCGGTTGCGATGGACTCTACGCGCGTTGACGCCCCTCTTCCATCGTACTTTAGTCCGAGTAGTTCCCTCCGGTGGCCTTTGTCTCTTGGAGCAAACTCCAAGCGGGACGGGCGGGAGGCCGGTCGTGCGCGTACGGTGACGGGCTCGCGGCCTCTGTGGTGGGGGAGCGGTCATGGCTGATACTGGACGGGTTATGGAAATCGTCATCCTTGCTGTAGTCATCGCCGTGGTCGTGATCGGCGCGCTCGGCGGGCTCGTGGTCGGCAGCCGCAAGAAGAAGTCGCTGCCCCCGCCCCCGCCCTCGGCGCCCGACATCACCGCCGCCCCGCCGACCGAGCCGCGCGTCGGCGACGAGGCCGAAACGCCGCGCGACGAAGCGCGGCGCACGATCGAGGAGGTCGACCTCCCGGTCACGGAGGCGGCTCCCGAACCGGCCGTGGAGGAGGCGCCCGCCGCCCCCGCGGCCCCCGAGATCGAGGTGCCCGAGCCGACCGCCGGCCGCCTGGTGCGCCTGCGCGCCCGGCTCTCCCGGTCGCAGAACGCGCTCGGCAAGGGTCTGCTCACCCTGCTGTCGCGCGAGCACCTCGACGAAGACACCTGGGAGGAGATCGAGGACACGCTGCTCACCGCCGACGTCGGCGTGCAGCCCACCCAGGAGCTGGTCGAAAGCCTGCGCGAGCGCGTGAAGGTGCTCGGCACCCGTACGCCCGAGGAGCTGCGCGCCCTGCTGCGCGAGGAACTCCTCAAGCTGCTGGTCCCCGAGTTCGACCGCTCCGTGAAGACGGACTCGAACCTGGACACGCCCGGCATCGTGATGGTCGTCGGCGTCAACGGCACCGGCAAGACCACCACCACCGGCAAGCTCGCCCGCGTCCTGGTCGCCGACGGCAAGAACGTCGTGCTGGGCGCGGCCGACACCTTCCGTGCCGCCGCCGCCGACCAGCTCCAGACCTGGGGCGAGCGCGTCGGCGCCCGTACCGTGCGCGGCCCCGAGGGCGGCGACCCGGCGTCCATCGCCTTCGACGCCGTCAAGGAGGGCATCGAGGAGGGCGCGGACGTCGTCCTCATCGACACCGCCGGCCGGCTGCACACCAAGACCGGCCTCATGGACGAGCTGGGCAAGGTCAAGCGCGTCGTCGAGAAGCACGCGCCGCTGGACGAGGTGCTGCTCGTCCTCGACGCGACGACCGGGCAGAACGGGCTGGTCCAGGCCCGCGTCTTCGCCGAGGTCGTCGACATCAGCGGCATCGTCCTGACCAAGCTGGACGGCACCGCCAAGGGCGGCATCGTCATCGCGGTCCAGCGCGAGCTGGGCGTCCCGGTCAAGCTCGTCGGGCTCGGCGAGGGCCCGGACGACCTGGCGCCGTTCGAGCCGGAGGCGTTCGTCGACGCGCTCATCGGCGAGTAGCGGAGCCGGAGCCGAGAGGCGCCGTCCACGCGGGGAACCGTGAGCCCTTACGGGGGCACGCGGTTCCCCGCACGCATGTCTTACGGGGTCATGTCTTACGGGGTGGGGCGTGCCCGCGCGGCGCGGAGCGTCAGGCGCAGGCCGAGCGGTGTGCCACGTACGCCAGCGTGCCGAGCAGCAGGCGTGCCTGCGGTGGGCGCGTGGCGGTGTCCAGGCGGGGGGCGCGCAGCCAGGACGCGGGGCCGAGGCCCGCGCGGTCGGAGGGCGGGGCTGTGACGTAGCTGCCGGGGCCGAGGGCGTGCAGGTCGAGGGCGGCGTCGTCCCAGCCCATCCGGTACAGCAGCAGCGGGAGTTCGGCGGCGGCGCCGGGCGCCACGAAGAACTGCACGCGGCCCTCGGGCGTGACGATGACCGGGCCGAGCGGCAGGCCCATCCGCTCCAGGCGGACCAGCGCGCGCCGCCCCGCCGCCTCGGGCACGTCGAGCACGTCGAAGGCGCGCCCCGCCACAAGTAGCACCGCCGCTCCCGGGAACCCGCTCCACGCCCGCGTCACCTCGTCCAGCGTGGCGCCCGCCGGCACCACGGCCGCCGCGTCGAGGGGATGGGCGCCGGGCGCCGCGCAGTCCGCCTTGCCGCAGGAGCAGGCGCCGTCCAGGGCGCGCGCGCCGGGAACCACGTCCCATCCCCACAGGCCGGTGAACTCCGCCACCGTCGTGCGGTCCGACGCCCGGCCGGCCGTCCGGCCGCGGCGACGTGAGCCGGAACGGATCTCAAGAATGCCGCCGATCGTGAAGCCCATGCCCCCTCCAACGGGTCCTGCGCACCGGTGGTTACGTGACGGAATCGGATCGTTACCCGCCGTGCGCGTCGCCCGGTCGTCGGCGGCGCACCGGGGTGACGGGGGTGGTGCGGCACGGGCCGCGCGCCCCGGCGCACACCGCTCCGCCCACTTCCGGCTGTCCTATGTCAAGTGAATCGTGCGGGGCCGCACCTGAGTTCATTCGAAGGGGTGGCGAATGGTGGCGTTTCCGTGTTCGCCCTCGCCGGAGGGGTGATCGTAGGATTACTTTCAGTGCATGGCCCTTCGGGGTATGTGCACCCGTGGGTATGCCTCAGGCAAGTCGGTTTCCTGTTCGAGGAGTGACAACTGCCGGACGGGAGGCCGTGGTCGAGGGCATGCTGGTAGTGCTTGCTGACAAGAAGTAAGCCGACGGGACGCGTGGTCGGGCATCGGCCGGACGCCGGTCGGGCTACGGACGGGCGTCGGACGAGCATCGGGTGAGCGGCATCAGTGGCTTCAGGGATGGGGGCGTTCCAGTGGGCGGCAGCGGCGGAGGCGTGGCGAACGCTGAGAAGCGCCCGAACGAACTACTCGGCTCGTGGTTCGTGCGCAGCGGCTGGTCGAAGGGCGAGCTGGCCCGTCAGGTCAACCGGCGGGCACGCCAGTTGGGCGCCAATCACATCTCGACCGACACCTCGCGCGTACGGCGCTGGCTCGACGGGGAGAACCCGCGCGAGCCGATCCCGCGCATCCTCAGCGAGCTGTTCTCCGAGCGCTTCGGCTGCGTCGTCGCCGTCGAGGACCTCGGCCTGCGCGCCGCGCACCAGGCGCCGTCCGTCTCCGGCGTCGACCTGCCGTGGACGGGACCGCAGACCGTCGCGCTCATCGGCGAGTTCTCCCGCAGCGACCTGATGCTCGCCCGCCGGGGCTTCCTCGGCAGCTCCCTCGCCCTCGCCGCCGGGCCCTCCCTCATCGAGCCCATGCAGCGCTGGCTCGTACCCACCCCCGGCACGGGCGCCGTCGCCCGCCACGAGAGCGACGCCGCCGCCCAGCGCCGCGGCCGGCTCTCCAAGCCCGAGCTGGATCTGCTGGAGTCCACGACCGTCATGTTCCGCCAGTGGGACGCCCAGTGCGGCGGCGGCCTGCGCCGCAAAGCCGTCGTCGGCCAGCTCCACGAGGTCACCGACCTGCTCCAGGAGCCCCAGCCCGAGGCCACCACCAAGCGCCTGTTCAAGGTCGCCGCCGAACTGGCGGAGCTGGCCGGCTGGATGAGCTACGACGTAGGACTCCAGCCCACCGCCCAGAAGTACTTCGTCCTCGCCCTGCACGCCGCGAAGGAAGCCGGCGACCGCCCCCTCGGCTCGTACATCCTCAGCAGCATGAGCCGCCAGATGATCCACCTCGGCCGCCCCGAGGACGCCCTGGAGCTCATCCACCTCGCGCAGTACGGCAGTCGGGACTGCGCCAGTCCCCGCACCCAGTCCATGCTGTATGCGATGGAGGCCCGCGCCTACGCCAACATGGGCCAGCCCGGCAAATGCAAGCGGGCCGTGCGCATGGCCGAGGACACCTTCACCGACGCCGACGACTGGGACGAGCCGGACCCCGACTGGATCCGCTTCTTCTCCATGGCCGAACTCCACGGCGAGAACAGCCACTCCTTCCGCGACCTCGCCTACGTCGCCGGCCGCAGCCCCACCTACGCGTCCATGGCCGAACCGCTGATGAGCAAGGCCGTCGACCTCTTCGGCAAGGACCCCGAGCACCAGCGCTCCTACGCGCTCAACCTGATCGGCATGGCCACCGTGCACCTGCTCCAGAAGGAGCCCGTGCAGGCCACCGTCCTCGCCGAGGAAGCGCTCGGCATCGCGCGCAAGGTCCGCTCCGAGCGCGTCAACACCCGTATCCGCAAGACCGTCGACACGGCCGTGCGCGACTTCGGTGACGTCGCCGAGGTCATCCACCTCACCGACCAGCTCGCCGTCCACCTGCCCGAGACCGCCGAAGCAGCGGTCTGACCTCCGGGGGAGCCGCTTCCCCCGCCACCGATCCCGGCCGCGGCCGGCCGTCCCGTACCGCCCGACTCGGCTCCCCCGCCAGGTCACCTAGGACGGCCGCCGCGGCCGGTCGCCGTACCGGCATGTCACCCACGCGTAACACCCACGACCTCTTCGTCACCGCGGCGAAACACCGAGGGGCGCCCGCCGAAACCGCGCTGCGCGAGTCTCTGGCGCATAACCGGCCCACCCCTCACCGCCCGCCTTCAGGCTTCGTCCGCTCGGGGCCGCCCAACGACGAGGAGACGCCGATGGCAGCCTCAGCCATCCCGCTCGCGGCACACGCGCCCGCACTGTCGTCCGCCGACACCGGCTTCATGCTGATCTGCTCCGCCCTGGTGATGCTCATGACGCCGGGCCTCGCCTTCTTCTACGGCGGCATGGTCCGCGTCAAGTCCACCCTCAACATGCTGATGATGAGCTTCATCAGCCTCGGGATCGTCACCCTCCTGTGGGTCCTGTACGGATTCTCCGTCGCGTTCGGCACCGACAAGGGCTCCCTCATCGGCTGGAACAGCGACTACGTCGGCCTCAGCGGGATCGGCCTCACCCAGCTCTGGGACGGCTACCACATCCCCGTCTACGTCTTCGCCGTCTTCCAGCTCATGTTCGCCGTCCTCACGCCCGCCCTGATCAGCGGCGCCCTCGCGGACCGCGTGAAGTTCAGCGCCTGGGCCCTGTTCATCACCCTGTGGGTCACCCTCGTCTACTTCCCCGTCGCGCACTGGGTGTGGGGCAGCGGCGGCTGGGCCTTCGACCTCGGCGTCATCGACTTCGCCGGCGGCACCGCCGTCCACATCAACGCGGGCGCCGCCGCCCTCGGCGTCATCCTCGTCATCGGCAAGCGCGTCGGCTTCAAGAAGGACCCCATGCGCCCGCACTCCCTGCCGTGGACGATGCTCGGCGCGGGGCTGCTCTGGTTCGGCTGGTTCGGGTTCAACGCCGGGTCCTGGCTCGGCAACGACGACGGCGTCGGCGCCCTCATGTTCGTCAACACGCAGGTCGCCACCGCCGCCGCGATGCTGGCCTGGCTCGCCTACGAGAAACTGCGGCACGGCGCCTGCACCTCCCTCGGCGCCGCCTCCGGAGCCGTCGCCGGCCTCGTCGCCATCACCCCCTCCGGCGGCTCCTGCTCGCCGCTCGGCGCCATCGCCATCGGGGCCGTCGCGGGCGTGGTCTGCGCCCTCGCTGTGGGCCTCAAGTACCGCTTCGGCTACGACGACTCCCTCGACGTCGTCGGCGTCCACCTCGTCGGCGGGATCATCGGCTCGCTCCTCGTGGGCCTCTTCGCCACCGGCGGCGGCCAGTCCGACGCCAAGGGCCTCTTCTACGGCGGCGGCCTCGACCAGTTCTGGAAGCAGTGCGCCGGCGTCGGCGGGGTCCTCGCCTACTCGCTCGTCGTCTCCGCCGCCCTCGCCTTCGTCCTCGACCGCACCATGGGCATGCGCGTCAGCGAGGACGACGAGGTCTCCGGCATCGACCAGGTCGAACACGCCGAGACCGCCTACGACTTCAGCGGCGCCGGCGGGGGCTCGGTGGCGCGCGGCGCCGTACCCGCCCCCGTCAGCACGCTCGCCGCCGGCACCGGTTCCGGCAGCGCTCCCGGCACGAAGAAGGTGGACGCATGAAGCTCATCACCGCGGTCGTCAAACCGCACCGGCTCGACGAGATCAAGGAAGCCCTCCAGGCGTTCGGCGTGCAGGGCCTGACGGTCACCGAGGCCAGCGGCTACGGCCGTCAGCGCGGGCACACCGAGGTCTACCGGGGCGCCGAGTACACCGTCGACCTCGTCCCCAAGATCCGTATCGAGGTGCTGGTCGAGGACGAGGACGCCGAACAGCTCATCGACGTCGTCGTCCAGGCCGCCCGCACCGGGAAGATCGGCGACGGGAAGGTATGGGCGGTACCCGTGGACACGGCGGTCCGCGTCCGTACGGGGGAGCGCGGACCGGACGCGCTGTGAGCGGGCGGTTCGTGGAGGAGGGCGGTGCCGGGGGCGGGGGTGTCGGCGGTGCCGGCGGTGCCGGTGGTGCCCGGGGTGCGGGTGGTGTCAGCGGGGTCCGGGGTGCGGGCGGTGCCGGTGGTGGCCGGGGCACTGGCGGGGGCCAAGGTGCGGGCGATGGCCGGGGCGCCGGTGGTGTCGGCGGTGTCGTAGGAGCCGGGTACGCGGCCGAGCGGTTGCGGCTGCTCCAGGGCGCCGAGCCGGCGGGTCCCGCCCGGCGCACCGCGCTCGCCCGGCTCACCGACGACTGGCTCGCCGGCCTGTTCGGCGCCCCGGGCACGGGTTCCGCGCCAGGCACCGGCTCCGAGCTGGGCGTCGGCTCCGCCCCGGGCACCGGCTCCGCGCCGGGCACGGGTTCCACCCCGGGCACAGGTTCCGCGCCGGGCACCGGCTCAGCCCCGGACACGGGTTCCGCCCCGGACACGGGTTCCGCCCCGGGCACGGGCGCCGCCCGCAGCACAGGCACCGGCGCCGCCCCCGGCACGGGCACCGGCACCCGCCCCGGCGTCTCCCTCGTCGCGGTCGGCGGGTACGGGCGCGGCGAGTTGTCCCCGCGCAGCGACCTCGACCTGCTCCTCCTGCACGACGGCGCCGCTGCCCCCGACGAGATCGCCGCGCTCGCGGACCGCCTCTGGTACCCGGTGTGGGACCTCGGCCTCGCCCTCGACCACTCCGTCCGCACCCTTGCCGAGGCCCGCAAGACCGCCGCCGGCGACCTCAAGGCGCACCTCGGGCTCCTCGACGCCCGGCACATCGCCGGAGACCCGGCCCTGACCGCCGCCCTGCGCACCACGGCCCTCACCGACTGGCGCGAGCAAGCGGTCCGCAAGCTGCCCGAGCTGCGCGAACTGTGCGAGGAGCGGGCCGCCCGCCACGGCGAACTCCCCTTCCTCCTCGAACCCGACCTCAAAGAAGCGCACGGCGGCCTGCGGGACGCCACCGCGCTGCGAGCCGTCGCCGCGTCCTGGCTCGCCGACGCGCCCCGCGCGGGCCTCGACGACGCGCGCCGCCGCCTGCTCGACGTACGCGACGCCCTCCATTTGTCCACCGGCCGCGCCACCGACCGCCTCGCCCTCCAGGAACAGGACCAGGTCGCCGCGTACCTCGGCCTGCCCGACGCGGACGCGCTGCTGCGCGAGGTCTCCGAGGCCGCCCGCACCCTCGCTTACGCCGCCGACGTCACCTGGCGGGACGTGGGCCGCGTGCTGCGCGCCCGCTCCGTACGGCCCCGCCTGCGCGGCCTGCTCGGCAGCCGGCGGCCCGCGCCCGTGGTGCGCTCGCCGCTCGCCGAGGGCGTCGTCGAGATGGACGGCGAGGCCGTGCTCGCCCGCGCCGCGCGCCCCGACCACGACCCGGTGCTGCCGCTGCGCGCGGCGGCGGCAGCGGCCCAGGCCGGACTGCCGCTCTCCCCGCACGCCGTGCGCCGCCTGGCGTCCGCGGCCTGCCCGCTGCCGGTGCCCTGGCCGGCCGAGGCCCGCGACGAGTTCGTCACCCTCCTCGGCGCGGGCCGCCCCACCGTCCAGGTGTGGGAGGCGCTGGAGGCCGAAGGGCTGATCACGCGGCTGCTGCCCGACTGGGAACGCGTCCGCTGCCGCCCCCAGCGCAACGCCGTGCACACCTGGACCGTCGACCGGCACCTCGTGGAGACCGCCGTGCGCGCCGCCGCGCTCGCCCGCCGCGTCGGCCGCCCCGACCTGCTCCTGGTCGCCGCGCTGCTGCACGACATCGGCAAGGGGCTGCCCGGGGACCACAGCGCCGCCGGTGAGCCCCTCGCGCGCGCGGCCGCCGCCCGGCTCGGCTTCGGCGCCGCCGACATGGCCGTGCTCGGCACCCTCGTACGGCACCACCTGTTGCTCGTCGAGACGGCGACGCGGCGCGACCTCGACGATCCGGCGACCGTACGCGCCGTCGCCGACGCCGTCCGCACGCCCGCCACGCTCGAACTGCTGCACGCGCTCACCGAGGCCGACGCCCTCGCCACCGGGCCCGCCGCCTGGTCGGCGTGGCGGGCCTCGCTCGTCGACGACCTCGTCGGGCGGGTCGCCGCGCTGCTCGCCGGGGACGACCCCGAGGCCCCCGACACCGCCGAACCCACCGCCGAGCAGGAACGGCTCGCCGTCGAGGCGCACCGCACCGGCGCGCCCGTCCTCGCCCTCCACGCGCGCGTGGAGCCACCGGTGGGCGAGGACGCGGAGGACACGGGGGAGGCGGTCGGGGTGGAGCTGCTGATCGCCGTCCCCGACCAGCCCGGCGTGCTGCCCGCCGTCGCCGGGGTGCTGGCCCTGCACCGGCTGACGGTGCGGACGGCCGAACTGCGGACCGTCCCGCTGCCGGACGGCATGCCCGGCGCGGTGCTGCTGCTCGACTGGCGGGTCGCCGCCGAGTACGGGTCGCTGCCACAGGCTGCACGATTGCGCGCCGACCTCGTCCGCGCCCTCGACGGCTCGCTCGACATCGCGGCCCGCCTCGCGGAACGCGACGCCGCGTACCCGAGGCGGCGCGGGGTCCTCGCACCGCCGCCCCGGGTGCGGGTCGCGCCGGCCGGCTCCCGCCTCGCCACGGTCATCGAGGTGCGGGCCCAGGACGCGCCCGGGCTGCTGCACCGCATCGGACGCGCGTTCGAAACGGCGGGCGTGCGGGTGCGCTCGGCGCACGTCTCGACACTGGGCGCGAGCGCGGTCGACGCCTTCTACGTCACCGACGCCCAGGGCGCTCCGCTGCCGACGGGACAGGGACCGACGGTCGCGGAGCACGTGGAGGCGGCGCTGCGGGGGTGACGCCGGGTGCTGGGTCGGTGGCGGGTCGGCAGTCTCGCGCGCGTCGCCGCACGGCCCCCGGCACCGGGCGCGGCCGGGTCCGGTCCGCCCCGATCCGGTGGGCGGGGAGGATTCCGCCGCCGGGGCGGATACCCTGGAGGGCGATTCTCCGTCCCCGACCCCAAGGACCGACGAGCGCCGTGTTCGATACTCTCTCCGACCGCTTGGCGAATACCTTCAAATCCCTCCGGGGCAAAGGCCGCCTTTCCGAGGCGGACATCGACGCGACCGCGCGCGAGATCCGTATCGCCCTCCTTGAGGCCGACGTCGCGCTGCCGGTCGTCCGGGCGTTCATCAAGAAGGTCAAGGAGAGGTCCCTCGGTGCCGAGGTCTCCCAGGCGCTGAACCCCGCCCAGCAGGTCATCAAGATCGTCAACGAGGAACTGATCGCGGTCCTCGGCGGCGAGACGCGCCGGCTGCGGTTCGCCAAGAACCCGCCGACCGTGATCATGCTCGCGGGTCTCCAGGGTGCCGGTAAGACGACCCTCGCGGGCAAGCTCGGCCACTGGCTCAAGGCGCAGGGCCACTCGCCGCTGCTCGTCGCCTGTGACCTCCAGCGCCCCAACGCCGTCAACCAGTTGACGGTCGTCGCCGAGCGCGCCGGCGTCGGCATCTACGCCCCCCAGCCGGGCAACGGGGTGGGCGACCCGGTCCAGGTCGCCAAGGACTCCATCGAGTTCGCCAAGTCCAAGGTCTACGACGTCGTCATCGTCGACACCGCCGGCCGCCTCGGCATCGACCAGGAGCTGATGCAGCAGGCCGCGGACATCCGCGACGCCGTCAGCCCCGACGAGGTCCTCTTCGTCGTCGACGCCATGATCGGTCAGGACGCGGTCAACACGGCCGAGGCGTTCCGCGACGGCGTCGGCTTCGACGGCGTCGTGCTCTCCAAGCTCGACGGCGACGCCCGCGGTGGTGCCGCGCTCTCCATCGCGCACGTCACCGGCAAGCAGATCATGTTCGCCTCCAACGGCGAGAAGATGGACGACTTCGACGCGTTCCACCCGGATCGCATGGCGTCGCGCATCCTCGGCATGGGCGACATGCTCACGCTGATCGAGAAGGCCGAGCAGACCTTCTCGCAGCAAGAGGCCGAGAAGATGGCCTCGAAGCTGGCCTCCAAGAAGGGCCAGGACTTCACACTCGACGACTTCCTGGCCCAGATGGAGCAGGTCAGGAAGATGGGCTCCATCTCCAAGCTGCTCGGCATGCTGCCGGGGATGAACCAGATCAAGGACCAGATCAACAACCTCGACGAGCGCGACGTCGACCGCACGGCCGCCATCATCAAGTCGATGACCCCGGCCGAGCGCCAGGAGCCGACGATCATCAACGGCTCGCGCCGCGCCCGTATCGCCAAGGGCTCCGGCGTCGAGGTCAGCGCGGTGAAGAACCTCGTGGAGCGCTTCTTCGAGGCCCGCAAGATGATGTCCCGCATGGCCCAGGGCGGCGGCATGCCCGGAATGCCGGGGATGCCCGGCATGGGTGGCGGCCCCGGCCGGCAGAAGAAGCAGGCGAAGAAGGCCAAGGGCAAGCAGCGCTCCGGCAACCCGATGAAGCGCAAGCAGCAGGAGCAGGAGGAGGCCGCCCGGCGCGCCGCGGCGGCCGAGGCGGGCGGGGCGCTCGGCCTGCCCGGCGGCGACCAGCAGGCCGCCAAGGACTTCGAACTCCCCGACGAGTTCAAGAAGTTCATGGGCTGACCCACCGGCCCCACGCTCCCGGCCCGCCCCGCACCGGCCCGGACGCCTCTCCTTCGTTACGAGGAAGCCGTCCGGGCCGGTTCGCGTGGTGCGGGAGCCGTACCACCGGGTGGGGGGAAGCCGCATCGTGCGCCGCTCATTCCGGCAGGGGCAGCAGGCGCGGCACGGCCCGGACGTAGACCAGCATCCCCACCACCTCCACCAGGGTCTGCGTCACGACGACGACCGCCGCCACGGCCAGCCGGTCCGGCAGGGCGAGCGCCAGCGGCAGCACCACCAGCGAATTGCGCGTCGCCCCGCTGAACACGACCGCTCTGCCCTCACGCGCCCCCAGCCGGAACAGCCGCGCGACCCCGTACCCGGCGAACGCCATGACCAGCAAGAACACCACGTAGAACGGCACCACGCCCAGCACGTCCGACAGGTTCCCCCGGTCGATCAGCCCGGGCACCTGCGACGCCACCACCGCGAACAGCGTCGCGCACATCAACGGCACCATCGCCGCGCCCGCCGCCTCCGCCACCCGCTGCCCGGCCGGCCTCCTGTCCGCCCATGCCTGGGTCAGCCACGCCAGCGCCAGCGGCACCACGATCAGGACGACGAACGCCTCCACGAACGGTCCGACGTCCACCACGTCCGCCAACTCCGCCCCCAGGAACGCGTACAGGAACACCGGCAGCAACACCATCTGCGCCATCAGCAGCAACGGCGTCGCCGCGAGCAACCGCCCACTGCTGCCGCCCGCGAGCCCGGAGAAGACGATCACGTAGTCGACGCAGGGGGCCAGCAGCACAAGGAGCACGCCGACCCGCACGGCCTGCTGGTCGGGCAGGAACGTGAACAGCGCGGCGACGACCAGCGGCACCACCACGAAGTTCACCACCAGCACCGCAGCCAGGAACCGTCCCGCCCGCAGCGCCCGCACCAACTCCGCCGCCGGCACCTGAAGGAACGTCACGTACAGGAGTGCCGCCAGCACCGGATTGATCGCGTGCCCGAGCCCCGGGCCGATCCCTGGCACGGCCCAGCCCACCAGGCCGCCCACCGCCAGGGCCCCGAGATAGAGGGGGACCTGATGGCGCTCCATCCCCGCGACCAGACCCGATGACGACGACACCGCATGAACTCCTTGCACCGAGAACCGACCCCCACGCCCCGCCCGCCCGAACGTGCCCGCGCGACCCCGCCCACCCGCGCGTCCCCGCACGTCAGGCGCGCGCCCGACGCCGACCGTAGACCGCGCCGGCGCGAGGAGGGTAATCGCGGGCGGTGTCAGGCCGCTCTGCCGGCCGCCGCCCGTATCTCCGTGCCGTTGGCCAGGGCGTGGGGGTCGAGGCCGAGGGAGGCCGCCGCCGTGGCGCCCACGTCCGCGAGGCTCGCGGCGTCCGGCAGCCGCTCGACCCCGGCCGCCTCCGGGCGGTGGATCAGCACCGGCACATACTCCCGGGTGTGGAAGGCGTGGCCGATCGTCGGATCGTTGCCATGGTCGCCGGTGACGATGAGCCGGTCGCCGGGTGTCGTGAGCAGGGAGAGCAGGGCCGCGAGCCCCGCGTCGACCTGTTCCAGGATCCGCCCGTACCGCGGGACGTCCTGCTGGTGCCCGGCGAGGTCCGACTCCTGCACATTGGCGACGACCAGCGCGTCACCCTCCGCCCGTACCGCCTCCAGGGTGTGCGCGAACACCTCGCCCGTGTCGACCGCCGGCCGGCGCACCGCCGCCTCGCACTCCAGGATGTCCGCCGCCTTGCCGACGAGCGTCACCGGCACTCCGGCCCGCGCCGCCAGATCGGGCAACTGCCGTGTGTGGTCCGAGGGCGCGCCCAGGTGCTGCACCTGGAGTCCGCCGTTGCGGTAGAAGCCGGTCGCCGGGGTGTCCAGGCCGACCGTGCCCGCGTCCCCGTCCCGCACGAACTGCGGCAGCGGCCCGTCCGCCCGGCCGCCGACCGCGATGACCCGGGCGACCGGCGCGACCGCCCGCACCGTCCGCGCCACGTCCAGGACGGCGTCGAAGCCGAGGTCGCTGAGCCGGCCCGACGCGTTCCAGTTGATCCCGGGGTCCGCTTCCAGGTTGTCGTGGACGAGGACGGCGCCGTCGACCACGAGCAGCGGCTTCCCGTCGAGCGGTTCGACCCGGTGGCCCGCGTCCGTGAGGGCCCGCGTCACCTCGTCCAGGTGCTCGGCGAGCCGCGCCACCGTCACCCTGCTGAAGTCGGCGCCCATCATCGTCTGATGCCCGGCGAACGTGTCCGCCCCCGGGTAGCCGAGCGCCGCCCGCCCCACCGCCACGGGAAGGTGCTTGCGCCGCGCCAGGTCGGGGTGCGGGTGGACGAGGCCGAGGCCCAGCGCCCCGAGCACCGGGAGCCGCAACGGCCGGCCGAACGCCCGCCGGCCCTCGTCCAGCACATGCCCACAGGTGTCGGCGGTCAGGTCGCCGGGGCGCAGCGCCCCCGCGTCGGGCATCGCGCCGATCCCGAAGCCGTCCACCACCACGATCACGGTCTTGCTCATGACACGGCCTTTCCTTGTGCGTCGTACAGCCCGACCAGGCGCGGTGCCCCGTCGGCCAGGCCCGCCACCACCGCGACCGTCGAACGCGTCACGAAGACCTGCGTGCGGAACGCCAGCAGCGCGGTGTCCCCGACGCGGACGTCCGCACCCGGCGCGGGCGCGTCGAGCAGGCGGTAGTAGTCGATGTTCTCGGGCGGCGCGTCCTGCACCGGCAGGCGCAGTCCGGTGCGGGGGAGCAGCGCGGAGCGGATGTGGGAGCGCGGGTAGAAGCCGCCGCCGAACACCGCGGGCCTGCCGTCGGCCAGCGTGTGGGCGACCTCGGTGACGTACACGTACGCGGGCTTCTCCGGCTGGCTCAGGTCGCGCGCGTGCAGCGGCGTCGTACCGGTGAGGGCGTGTCCGGGCTCGCCGTGCGTGGCGCCGGACTCGGCGAGCAGCGGCAGCGACGCCATCGACGTGGCGCTCGGGGCGCTGAGCTTGAGGCCGGTGTGTCCGCGCGCCGCCAGCGCCTGGCGGGCCTTGAGGGCGAGTTCGAAATTGGGCGTGGGAGTGGGCGCCCCGGTCGCGGGGTCGCACAGCACGCAGGGGAACGCCGTCACGCCCGCGATCCGCACCCCCTCCAGCTTCTCCACCGCCTCCGCGAACGCGTCGAGCCCCGCGAGCGGAACCCCGCCCTCCTGCCCCGGGTACACGGACCCCGGCGCCCCTTCGAGGCGGATCAGCAGGTCCTGCACCATGCCGAGCCCGCGGGCGGCTTCCGCCACGGCCCGCGCGTTGTCCAGGTCGTAGACGGTGACCGTCTCGGGGTGCCAGGCGAGCATGCCGGGCAGCTCCCGGCGCGGGATCTGGACGAGGTGCCCGAGGTTTCCGGCCCGGGCGCCGGCGGCGTGCAGGGTGCGGGCCTCGGGCGGGTCGATGGCCGCGTACCGGGGGATGTGCCGGGCGATGGCCTTGATCAACTCGGGGTTGCGGCCGATCTGCTTGACGACGAACCACAGGGTCAGGCCGAGCCGGTCGGCCTCGCGGGCCAGCAGCTCCGCGTTCGACTCGATCGCGTCGAGGTCCATCACATAGGTGTCCGGTGGGATCTCCCCGCGCCGGTGCAGTGCGGTCGCTGCGTCGGCCAGCTCGGGGTTGCGGGTGAGCAGACTGTCGAGGAACACGGTCGGTCAGTCCTTGCTGAGTTCGTTCAGTGAGCGGCGCAGGATGTCGACGACGAGATCGGCGCCGGCCCGCATGGGATTGATCCGCACCGTCCAGTCGGCCAGCTCGGGGGAGTCGTCGAGCGAGGAGCTGGACATGCGGTAGAACAGCGGCGCTATCTCGTACCGCGAGTTGGAGCCCACCGGGTAAGGGGCGGCCCCGAACCGCGCCGCGACCGCCGGAAGCTCTCTGGCCACCGGCCGGTCGAGGCGGACGAGCAGGCAGCGGTCCTGCGCGTTGGCCACGCGGACCTCCGCCACCCCGGGCACCTCCCCGGCCGCCAGCCGCTCGGCCACCTCCGCGCCCACCCGGGACTGCAACGCCCACATCACCGGCACGTGGGTGAGCGCGCGCAGTGCGTCCAGCGCCTGATGGCCCTGCACCTGCCCGCCGCCCGAGTAGTTGTCCCGCCGCACGTGTGCGACGAGGTCGCGGGCGCCGACGACGACGCCGACCCCCTCGGGCCCGTGCAGTTTGAACAGGGAGAAGCAGGAGGCGTCCGCGCCCAGCTCGACGCCGGCGGACGGGACCCGCATCACCGCGTAGTTGTCGTCGACGATCGTGCGTACCCCGGCTGCCGCGCACGCGGCGAGCACGTCGCCCGGGTCGTAGGAGTCCGCGAGGCGCTGGCGGGTGTGCTGCACGTACGCCCAGCGGAAGCGGCCCGAGGCGAGTGCCTCGCGCAGCGCCCCCATGTCGTTGAAATCGACCTCGTGGGTCTGCACGCCGATGCCGCGCAGGGTGACTTCGGTGGTGCGGTAGACGGGGGCCCGGTGGATGAGGAGCGGGTCGCCGGCGCTCACCGCCGCGTTCAGCGCGGCGCGGATGGCGCCGGTGCCCGCGCCCTGGACGAGCGCCGCGTCCTCGGCGCCGAAGTAGTCGGCGAGCACGGCCTCGACCTGGGCGGTGGTCCGCGGCCGGCCGAGCCCGGGCACCACGCCCGCGTCCGCGCTGAACAGCTCGGTGCCCTGGAAGTGCGCGGCGGTGCAGGCGAGGAGACGGAACTGGCGCTCGGCGGCGGCCTCCACGGTCACCGTGGCCAGCGGATGGGTGGCGGGCAGCGAGGGAGGCGTCGGGGCGCCGGTGCTGGTGCTCATGGTCAGATCTCCTCCACGCTCGCGCCGGTCAGGAACCGCAGCGGGTTGCGCCGGGTCATCAGGTCGATCAGGTCGTCGTCCACGCCCGCCGCCCGGAGTCTCGGCAGGAACGTACGGAAGAGGTGCCCGTATCCGTGTCCGCCCTCCGCGAGGAGATAGGCGTGGCGGGAGATGTCGCAGCTCAGCAGCGCCCGGTCGGCGTGGCCCGCCTCGATGAGGGCGAGCAGCAGCCGCAGCCGGGTGTCGTCGCTCTGGTAGCTCTCCTTGCCGACGGTGTCGAAGGCGACGTACGCGCCGCTCGACGCCAGCTCCTTGTGGACGGCCGGGTCGTCGAGGAGGTCTTGGTGGCCGACGCAGACGCGGTGGGCGGGCAGTCCTTCGCCGGTGAGCAGGTCGAGCTGGGCGAGGCCGCCGTGCCCGAGCTGGGCGTGGGTGGCGACGGACAGTCCGGTGGCGAGCGCGGCCCGCGCGGCGGCGCGCAGGGACCGGGACTCGGGCTCGCTCGGCACCTCGCCGTGGCTGCCGACCTCGCCGAGGACGCCCGCGCGGGTCCCCGTCGCGTCGATGCCTTCCTCGATGTCGCGCACGAGGACCGTGGTCAGCTGCTCGACGCTCGCGTCCGCCAGCTCCGTGGTGTGGAAGGGCTCGTAGTACCAGCCGGTGGCGGCGATCACCGCGACTCCGCTCTCCTGCGAGAGCGCCGTGAGCGCGGCCGGGTCGCGGCCCATGCCGCGGCAGGTCAGCTCCACGACGAGGGAGAGGCCGAACGTGTCGCGCAGCCCCGCCAGTTCGGCGGCGACCGCCGGTCCGTGGCGTCCCGCGTCGAGGACGGCGCCGCCGTCCCCCTTGAGGTCCAGGTCGAGGACGAGGTGCTCGTGGGGGAGGACGGGGCCGCGGACGGCGTCGGGGGAAAGGGGGCCCTTGACGGTGTGGAGGGTGGGGTTCTGCATGGTGGGGGGTGTTCCTTTCCTGCGGTCCGATCGGCTGCCCGCGCCGGCCGCTGCGGCGCCGATCGGTCTGTGGCGAGCGGTCGGAAGTCCCGGCCGCTCACTCCCTCAACGGGCCGCTCTCCGCAGAAGTTCCACGCAGAGTGACGAAGTTGAGGGAGATTTTCACAGAGCGTCACATCGGCTCTTGGGTCACCCCTTGATCGGGGTGAACAGGTCGAGCCAGTACAGGACGTTGAGGAGGATGCCGCCGACGATCACGGCCGCCGGAGCCGCCGCCATCCGCACGATCGGCCGGCCCATCGCCTCGTTGAGCAGATACAGCCCGCCCACGATCATGATGCCGAGACCCGCGCCCATCGCGTTCGCCGCCATCAGCGAGCCGAACAGGATGGCCAGTTGGAGCGTGTCCGTGATCGCGCTGCGCAGATGCTCCGAGGAGTCGCGCACGCTCGGCAGCTTGCCGAGGAAGCGCCCGATGTAGGAGAGGGCCAGCACCTCCGCCGCGAAGACCAGCGCACCGCAGACCGCCGCGAGGAACGGGTTCGGCAGCAGATATCCGATGGGGTAGACGAGCGTGAAGCCGGCGATGCCGTACGCGCCGGACGCCAGCGCCGTCGTGGCGATCAGCGGGATGAAGCCGAACACGCGGTAGAAGTCGACCTGTGCGGCCTCCCCGTACTGCCCCTTGGCGATCAGGAAGCTGGTGGCTTCGCCGCCGCCGAATATGTGCATCTGCGCCAGCACGCACACCCCCGCGCCCAGCACCATGAACAGCGGCAGATACCGGCGCAGCCGCGCGGCGCTCGCGCTGAACAGGGACGCCATCGGGTCGTCGGCGAGGACGACCTCCTCGACCCCGTTCGCCCGGTCGGCCCTGCGCTGCTTGAGGTCCTTGGCGACCGCCAGCGCGATCAGCATGAGGACGCCGACGGCCATGGCGATGGCGCCCGCGAAGACCTTGGGCCACAGCTTCATCGTCATGACGACCAGGGCCAGTTCGGCGACGCCCGCGATCGCGCCCCACTTGCGCCCGAACTGCTTGGTGATGGCCAGCACCGGGAACAGCGTGAACAGGAAGAGGATCGGCGTCGACATCTGCTGCATCGCGGTCAGGAAGTCGACGGGCAGGTCGTGCGCCAGGTTGTTCGCGCCGTTCAGGCCGAAGACGACGACCGCGCCCCAGGCCGCGCCCAGGATCGGCGCGAGCCACTTCTTGGGCGACAGAAGGCCGAGGATGTCGGTCGGCAGGAACACCAGCCACGGGTTCAGGACGCCCGTGGACAGGGCCATCGGCGCGCCGAGGCCGAAGATGAACCCGGCGGACAGGCCGAAGGAGACCGCCGTGGTGGCGCTGCGGGTGGTCCGCCCCTGGATGAAGTCGAGCATGAAGGGGCGTACGCCGTCGTTGAAGACGGCCAGGGCCATGTGCGAGATGAACGCGGTCAGCGCGCACAGAGCTATGACGGTGAGCTGCTGGGCCAGCGTGAAGTCGAGGCTCACGCCGGCCGCGAGGACGGTGCCCGAGGAGGTGATCATGATGGGTCCTACGGCTCAGGAGCGAGCGGCGATGGCGCGCGCGAGCAGCGGCGCGATCGTGTCGATCTGGTCCATGGAGAAGCCGAACACCTTCTTGCCCTGGGCAAGCAGTGCCTCGACCTCTTCCTGCTGGGGAACGGAACGCCCGAAGGTGTGGCACAGCGGCTGCCCCATCAGGCCGACCAGGACGCCGAGCGAGGCGCCCGCGCCGGTGTGACAGGTGCCGAGGAAGTAGTCGGCCTGCCCCGCGCGCAGCTTCATCGCCGCGTCCATGTCGCTGGAGACGACCACCTCGACGCCGTCGAGACCCAGCTCCTTCACGGCGTTCGCCGCTTCGACCTTGCCGACGCCGCCGGTGAGGATTTTCGTCATGACTGGTTCCTTCTTTCGGTAGGTCAGATAGGTCAGCCGGTGGGCTGCTGCGCCAGCACGGCGAGGTGCATGGCGAGGAAGTTGATCTCGGACTCGGGAAGCGTCGCGCCCAGTTCTTCACGCGCGCGTGCCGACACGCGGCGGGCTCGCTCGACCGCGCGCGGGTGGTCCGCCAGTTCGGCGGCGACCTGCTCGTCGGTCAGGAACTGCTCGACGGGGGCGCCGTCCAGGAGCCGGGTGAGCGCCATCATCAGATGGCTGGTGAGCATCCCGGCGCTCTCCTCGGTGACGGAATGGCCCTCGGCCTGCAGGGCGGCCAGTTCGGCGGTCACGAAGTCGGCGACCTCCGGCCTGACCTGGCCGCCCTCACGGAACAGCTCGATGCGTAGGGCTAGTTGGTCGTCCATGCGGTCCTCCCAAGTGAGACAGTAACCGGGATTCTGGATTTTGAGGCCGTACGAAAGACCCGATCTCGGGGCTTTCCTGTTCGGCCGTTCAGTACGAGGGGATGCGGTCGCCCCGCAGCACCTCGGCCTGAAGCTCTGCCACCCGCGTCAGGTCCAGCGCGTCGCGCACGGCGGACAGGGCCTTGGCGCCCTCGGTCCTGCCGATGACGGCCGCGCTGGAGTTGCGCAGCGCGAGGTCGCGGGTGACCTCGTCGCCGAGCGGCAGGACCTCGATCTCCATGCCGAGCCGCCCCTGCACCTCGTCGAGGTTCCAGACGGTGGCGTCGGCCTGGTCCTGTGCGAACAGGTCGCGCAGTTGCATGTACGAGGACTCCACCCACTGGATGTCGTCACGCCCCGAGAAGGCGCGCTCCGCCAGCAGTCGCTGGTCCTCGGAGGCGTGGTCGACCGCGACCCGCAGCCCGGGCTTGTCCAGGGACACTCCGTCGCGTACGAGGAAGCCGTGCGCGCCCACATAGGTGGCGGGCCCGAGATCGGCGACGAGTGCCAGGTCGTCCTTGTGCTCCGCGACCAGGCCGTCGGCCGCGAGCCGGGAGAGCACCACCAGATCGACCTTCCCTTCCAGCAGGGCGGCCGTACGCGCGGCCGCGCCTCTCATGAAGGTGATGGCGAAGGGGGTTCCGGCGGCCTCGAAGGCGGCCCGCAGGCCCGTCGCCAGGCCCTCGTAGCGGCGCGAGTAGGGGAGCGGCATCGCGGCGAGCAGGGTGCCGAGGCCGGACAGCCGCCACAGCACGGCGCGGTCGGAGCGGACCAGGAAGGTGCCGAGGTGGCCCCGGGCGGCCGTCTCGATGGCGCCGGCCTCTTCGAGGAGGCGCAGGGCGGCCTGGACCGTCCCGTTCCCGCAGCCCAGCTCCTGCGCGAAGTCCTTCACGCGGGGCAGGCGCGTCTCCGGCTCGTGGCCCATCAGGAGCACCGCGAGCTGCCGGGCGGCCAGCCCGTTGCGGGTCAGGAAGCGATCGTCGAAACCGTTCACGTTCCAGACAGTAACCAGGATTCTGGATACTGGCAAGGGGTCGGGATGTGTGCGCTGATGGGCCCAAGGCCAAGAGCCGGCATGGCGCTACGACAGCGGCACGCGGCAGGAGGAGAGAAGGCGTGGCGAACCCGGTACCCCCGCGCGATCGGACCGATCAGCCCTGGCGCTCCGAGGGCGCGCCCCCGCCGCCACCGCAGCCCCCCAAACGCCGGATGCCCGGCGGCTGGGGCGGACTCATCCTGACGGCCCTGATCGTCTACCTCATCGCCAACCTGGTGCTGTCCTTCTTCGGCGAGGGCGACGAGCCCACGATCTCGTACACCGAGTTCAGCAAGCAGGTCGCCGACAACAACGTCAGCAAGATCTACGCCAAGGGCGACGCCATCCAGGGCCAGCTCAAGAAGGAGCAGCCCACTCCGGACGGCAGCGACAGCCGCGCGAAGAACTACACCAAGTTCACCACCCAGCGCCCCTCCTTCGCCGACGACAACCTCTGGGCCGACCTGGAGAAGCACAAGGTCACCGTGACGGCCGAACCGGTCGTCCAGGAACGCAGCTTCCTGTCCAACCTGCTGATCTCCCTCGCCCCGATGCTGCTCCTCGTCTTCCTGTGGATCTTCATCGCCCGCCGGATGAGCCAGGGCATGGGCGGCGCGGGCGGCATGCTCGGCCGCAAACAGCCGCCCAAGCCCGTCGAACTGGAACCCGGCAAGAAACGCACCACCTTCGAGGACGTCGCCGGCATCGACGAGGTCGAAGGCGAACTCAACGACGTCGTCGACTTCCTCAAGAACCCCGACGCCTACCGCGAGATGGGCGCCAAGATGCCCCGCGGCGTCCTCCTCGCGGGTCCGCCGGGAACCGGAAAGACGCTCCTCGCGCGCGCGGTCGCCGGTGAGGCCGGTGTGCCGTTCTTCTCCGCGTCCGCCTCCGAGTTCATCGAGATGATCGTCGGCGTCGGCGCCTCCCGCGTACGGGAACTGTTCGCCGAGGCCCGCAAGGTCGCCCCCTCGATCATCTTCATCGACGAGATCGACACCATCGGCCGCGCCCGGGGCGGCGGCAGCGGCATGGGCGGCCACGACGAACGCGAGCAGACCCTCAACCAGATCCTCACCGAGATGGACGGCTTCTCCGGCTCCGAAGGCGTCATCGTCATCGCCGCCACCAACCGCGCCGACGTCCTCGACCCCGCCCTCACCCGCCCCGGCCGCTTCGACCGCATCGTCAACGTCTCCCCGCCCGACCGGGGCGGACGCGAGGCCATCCTCAAGATCCACACCCGGGGCATCCCCATGGCCCCCGACGTCGACCTCGCGCAGGTCGCCCGTACCACCCCCGGCATGACCGGCGCCGAACTCGCCAACCTCACCAACGAAGCCGCCCTGCTCGCCGTCAAGCGCAAGCAACGCGAAGTCACCCAGTCCGACCTCTCCGAAGCCCTGGAGAAGGTCCAGCTCGGCGCCGAACGCCCCCTGGTCATGCCCGACGAGGAACGCCGCCGCACCGCCTACCACGAGAGCGGCCACGCCCTCCTCGGCATGCTCCAGCCCGGCGCCGACCCCGTCCGCAAGATCACCATCGTGCCGCGCGGACGCGCCCTCGGCGTCACCCTGTCCACCCCGGACGCCGACAAATACGCGTACACCGAGGAGTACCTGCGCGGACGCATCATCGGCGCACTCGGCGGCATGGCGGCCGAGCAGGTCGTCTACGGCGTCATCACCACCGGAGCCGAGAACGACCTCGAACAGGTCACCAACCTCGCCCGCGGCATGGTGGCCCGCTGGGGCATGAGCGAGAAGGTCGGCCGCCTCTCCGCACTCCCCAACGACGCGCAGCAGGCGTACGGCCTCGCCGCCGCCCCCGAGACCCTCGACACCATCGACGCCGAGATGCGCCGCATCGTGGACGAGTGCTACGAGGAGGCGTGCCGCAAGCTGCGCGAGAACCGCGACAAGCTCGACGCCCTCGCCCACGCGCTCCTGGAGAACGAGACCCTCGAAGAGACCGACGCCTACCGCATCGCCGGCATCACCCGACTCACCAAGGAGTGACGCGTCGGGCGTGCCGCCTCAATGTCGTACGCGCGACTCTGAGGCGTACGTACGGCCCCTATGCCGTACGCACGCCTCCATGCCGTACGTGCGCCCTTATGTCGTACGCGCGTCTCTATGCCGTCCGGTCTGCGTTCCCTGTCGTCCGGTCTACGTCGTCCGGGCGATCAGATAGCGGAACACGTTCGGCATCCACACCGTGCCGTCCTCCCGCACATAGGGCTGCAAGGACTCGGTGACCTCCTTGTCGACCTGCGCGCCGTCCGTGGCCTCGACCGCCGCGTCGAACAGACCCGTCGACAGCAGCCCCCGTACCGCGCTGTCCGTGTCCGCGTACCCGAACGGACACGCCACCCGGCCCGAACCGTCCGGGCGCAGGCCCGCCCGCTGCGCGACCTCCTCCAGGTCGTCCCGCAGCGCAGGCCGCCAACTGCGCGCACTGCGCAGCGGATCGGCGAGCTTCGTCGCCACCCGCAGCACCGTGGACGTCGCACAGCGCTCCGGCGGGCCCCAGCCCACCAGCACCACCGCCGCGCCCCGCCGCGCCAGCGGAGCCGCCTGCTCCAACTCGGCCGACAGGCCCTCCGCGTCCCCGGCCACACAGCCGATCGGCGAGAACGCCGTCACCACGTCGTACGGGGGCTCTCCCGCGGCGGGCCCGGCGCCCAGGCCGAAGTCGTCCGCCAGCCGCTCCGTCAGCCGCACGGAGACCCGCCGCCGGGCCTCGCCGGGGTCCGCCGACAGCCTCTGCCGGGCCAGCGCCAGCCGCTCCGGCTCGCCGGGCTCCACACCTGTCACGGCCGCGCCCCGCGAGGCCGCCATGAGCACGGCCAGCCCCGAACCGCACTCCAGGCCGAGCACCCGCGAACGCGGGCCCACCTCCAGGCGCCCGTACACCGCCTCATAGAGCGGGACCAGCATCCGCTCCTGGATCTCCGCCCAGTCACGCGCGCGTGCGCTCAGATCCACACGCGGCGCCGCCATCGCCCCGAGGCGCTGTCGCCGCACGAGCGTAGGTGTCATCGAAAATGCCCCAATCACCGAGAGATGCCGAGAGTTGTCGATGCCGACATGTCGCCGCCCGTGTCACCCGGGCAGGCCGGCTCTGGTTCGCGCGTCGCTCGCAATCCCCCCACAGGCCAGAGAACTCCGCATCGACTCCCGCGTCTAGGGGGCGTCGGGCACCCTGGCCGACAATGCGCGGACGACACGCCACGCGCATGCGAAAGGGGCTTGCCCGAGGCATACGGCAACCGGGCGAAAAACGAATTCCCCCGCGCGCGTAGAGCGCCGTAGCATGCGCGCCATGGCCAAACCCCCCGTGCTCACGCCCCAGGCGGACGACTTCCCGCGCTGGTACCAGGACCTGATCGCCAAGGCCGAACTGGCCGACAACGGGCCGGTGCGCGGCACGATGGTCATCCGACCGTACGGCTACGGCCTGTGGGAGCGGATGCAGCAGGAGATGGACGCGCGCATCAAGCAGACCGGCACGCAGAACGCGTACTTCCCGCTCCTGATCCCGCAGTCCTACCTGGCCAAGGAGGCCGACCACGTCGAGGGCTTCGCACCCGAACTCGCCGTGGTCACCCACGGAGGCGGCAAGGAACTCGAAGAACCCGCAGTCGTCCGCCCCACCTCCGAAATGATCGTCAACGAGTATTTCGCCAAGTGGATCCAGAGCTACCGCGATCTGCCCCTGCTGATCAACCAGTGGGCCAACGTCGTCCGTTGGGAACTGCGGCCCCGCCTGTTCCTCCGTACGACTGAATTCCTGTGGCAGGAGGGACACACGGCACACGCGACCTATGAAGAGGCGCGTGATTTCGCCGCCCGTATCCACCGGCACGTGTACGCCGACTTCATGGAGAACATCCTCGCCATGGATGTCGTCCTCGGCCGCAAGACCGCCAGGGAACGCTTCGCCGGCGCCATCAACACCCTCACCCTCGAAGGGATGATGGGCGACGGCAAGGCCCTCCAGATGGGCACCAGCCACGAACTGGGCCAGAACTTCGCCAAGGCGTTCCACACGCAGTACCTGTCGAAGGACGGCACACAGGAACTCGTGTGGCAGACCTCCTGGGGCTCCACCACCCGCATGATCGGCGCGCTCGTGATGATGCACGGCGACGACAACGGCCTGCGCGTACCGCCCCGCCTCGCGCCCGTCCAGGCCGTCGTGCTCGCCATCAAGGGCGACGACGCCGTCGTCGCACAGGTCCGCGCCATCGCCGCCGCCCTCGAAGCGGCCGGCGTCCGCGTCCACGTCGACGACCGCACCGACACCCCCTTCGGGCGCCGCGCCGTCGACTGGGAGCTCAAGGGCGTCCCGGTCCGCGTCGAGGTCGGGCCCCGCGACCTGGAGAACGGCACGGTGATGCTCGCCCGCCGCATCCCCGGCGGCAAGACCTCCGTCGCCGTCGAGACCCTCCCCGACGTCCTGCCGCGCATCCTGGAGGAGGACCAGGCGCTCCTGCTGGCCCAGTCCCGGGAGCGGCGGCGCCTGCGCACTACCGACGTCACCCGCTTCGAGGACGCCGTCGAAGCGGCCACGGCCGGCGGCTGGGCCCGCATCCCGTGGGCCGCCCTCGGCCCCGAGGGCGAGGAACGGCTCGCCGAGCACGGCGTCACCGTACGGTGCCTGCTCGCCGCCGACGGGTCGGTGCCGGACGCCGACGACGCACCGGGTAACGTCGCGGTGGTCGCCCGCGCCTACTGAGGCCGCGACGGCACGCGAGCCGCAACGGCACGCGAGTCGCGACGGCCCGTGAGCCGAGCCGGCATCCGGGCCGAACGGCACTTGGGCCGAAACCGCTCTTGCGCAACCGACGCCCCGGCGCGCGACCCCGCGTACGCGCCGGGGCGTACGTGTTGCTACGCACCACCTTGGCGTGAGCTGTGCGCCTTCTCCGCAGATCAGCGCACCCGCCCTCGTCAGGACGCATGGGCGGCAACTGACTGGTACGTGCAAATTATTTGGGATGCCCCGGAATAGGAACACAGAGGCACCCCGGCTCGTTGTCACGACGTGAGCACGACACCACCTGTTCTCGCCGCAGAGCTGGCAGGGGCGTGGGCCGACATTCAGCGGCACCACCCCGAACTGCCGGATCTTGCCGCGCCCGAATCCCTGATCGGCGAGTCGTCGTCCGCCTGCGGGCACGAGCTCTCCTTCGAGCGACTCCTCCACGAGGCAGTCCACGGCATCGCAGCCGCGCGCGGAATCCGCGACACCTCCCGCGCCGGCCGGTACCACAACCGCAGATTCCTGGCCATCGCCGAGGAACTGGGCCTCGACCACCCCGAGGAGCCGCACCCCAGCAGCGGCTTCTCCCTGGTCACGCTCAACTCCGAGGCGAAGCAGCGCTACCGCCAGACCATCGAGCGCCTCCAGCGCGCCCTCAAGGCGCACACCGTCGCCACCGCGGCGGACACCAAGCGCAGCTTCCGGGGGCCGGCCGCGCGCCACGGCTCCTCCGGCGGCGGCGTCCGCGTCAAGGCGGTGTGTGACTGCGGGCGCAATGTCCGCGTCGTGCCCTCCGTGCTGGCGCAGGCCCCCATCGTGTGCGGCGGCTGCGGCAAGCCGTTCCGCATCCCCGAGGCGGTCGTCGCCGCCGCGGGCTGACCGCCCCGGCCCTGGTGGGACGGCCGTACGCGGGCGCGGCCGTCCCCGAGCCCGGACGCCGGGGTCCGCAGACGCCCCTGCCCGGCCTCGGTCGAGGGGGGCGTCCCACGTATGGCAGAATGGCAAGCTGTACTCGACAGTCGAACAGGACCCCTCTCTCCTACGGCTGACGCGTCCATCGGGCCATCGGGTACCGCAACCCCACGCGGCATCTCGTTGTGCCCACCCACGTCAATCCAGGAGAACCCACTCCCGTGGCAGTCAAGATCAAGCTGAAGCGTCTGGGCAAGATCCGTTCGCCTCACTACCGCATCGTCGTCGCCGACTCCCGTACCCGCCGTGACGGCCGGGCCATCGAGGAGATCGGCCTGTACCACCCGGTGCAGAACCCCTCGCGCATCGAGGTCGACTCGGAGCGCGCGCAGTACTGGCTGAGCGTCGGCGCGCAGCCGACCGAGCCCGTCCTCGCCATCCTGAAGCTCACCGGCGACTGGCAGAAGCACAAGGGTCTGCCCGCCCCCGAGCCGCTGAAGGTCGCCGAGCCGAAGGCCGCCCGCCCCTCCTTCGAGGCGCTGGCCACGGCCGACGAGCCCAAGGGTGAGGCCATCACCCAGAAGAAGAAGGCTGAGAAGAAGGACGAGGCCGCTGAGGCTGCGTCCGAGTCGACCGAGGCCTGAGCATGCTCGAGGAGGCTCTTGAGCACCTCGTGAAGGGCATTGTCGACAACCCCGACGACGTGCAGGTGGCCTCGCGCACCCTGCGCCGCGGGCGCGTGCTGGAGGTCCGGGTCCACCCCGACGACCTCGGCAAGGTGATCGGCCGTAACGGCCGTACCGCCCGCGCTCTGCGTACTGTCGTGGGTGCCATCGGCGGCCGCGGCATCCGCGTCGACCTCGTCGACGTCGATCAGGTTCGCTGACAAAGTTGAACACCGGCTCGGGCCGGGGAGGGCTTACGGGCCGTCCCCGGCCCTAGTCGTATGACAGGAGATAGCTCAACGTGCAGCTTGTAGTCGGGCGCATCGGCCGCGCCCACGGCATCAAGGGTGAAGTCACCATCGAGGTGCGCACCGACGAGCCCGAGCTGCGGCTCGGCCCGGGCGCCGTCCTCGCCACCGACCCCGCGTCCACAGGGCCGCTCACCATCGAGTCCGGCCGGGTGCACAGCGGGCGCCTGCTGCTGCGCTTCGAAGGCGTACGCGACCGCACCGGCGCCGAGGCGCTGCGCAACACCCTGCTGATCGCCGAGGTGGACCCCGAGGAACTCCCCGAGGACGAGGACGAGTTCTACGACCACCAGCTCATGGACCTCGACGTCGTCACCGCCGACGGCACCGAGGTCGGACGCATCACGGAGATCTCGCACCTGCCCTCGCAGGACCTGTTCATCGTCGAGCGGCCCGACGGCAGCGAGGTCATGATCCCCTTCGTCGAGGAGATCGTCGCCGAGATCGACCTGGAGGAGCAGAAGGCCGTCATCACGCCGCCGCCCGGCCTGATCGACGACCACGCCGAGATCGCCTCCACGCGCGACGCCGAGACCTCGGCGGACGCTGAGGGTACGGTCGACGCCGAGGGCGCTGAAGACGCCGGGCAGGACGAGGGTTCCGGGAAGGCCGGCGGCTGATGCGGCTCGACGTCGTCACGATCTTCCCCGAGTACCTCGAACCGCTGAACGTCTCCCTCGTCGGCAAGGCACGCGCGCGTGGACAGCTCGACGTCCACGCGCACGACCTGCGGCAGTGGACGTACGACCGCCACAACACCGTCGACGACACTCCGTACGGCGGCGGACCCGGCATGGTCATGAAGACCGAGCCGTGGGGCGACTGCCTCGACGACGTGCTCGCCGACGGCTACGAGCGGGGCGCCCACGGCCCCGCCCTCGTCGTCCCCACCCCCTCCGGGCGCCCCTTCACCCAGGAACTCGCGGTGGAGCTCTCCGAGCGGCCCTGGCTCGTCTTCACGCCCGCCCGCTACGAGGGCATCGACCGCCGCGTCATCGACGAGTACGCCACCCGCATGCCCGTCTACGAGGTCTCCATCGGCGACTACGTGCTCGCCGGCGGGGAGGCCGCCGTCCTCGTCATCACCGAGGCCGTCGCCCGCCTGCTCCCCGGCGTCCTCGGCAACGCCGCCTCCCACCAGGACGACTCCTTCGCGCCCGGCGCCATGGCCAACCTCCTGGAGGGCCCCGTCTACACCAAGCCGCCCGAGTGGCGCGGCCGGGACATCCCCGAGGTGCTGCTCAGCGGCCACCACGGCAAGATCGCCCGCTGGCGCCGGGACGAGGCACTGCGCCGTACCGTGCGCAACAGGCCCGATCTGATCGCCCGTACCGACTCCGCGGCCTTCGACAAGAAGGACCGCGAGATGCTCTCCATCCTCGGCTGGGGCCCCGGCCCCGACGGACGATTTGGGCCAACGCCCGAGGCCGTGGAAGAATAGGCCGCTGCTGTACGTCCAGCCCGCGCCCCTGCCACAGGGGGAACGACGCGGAGCCCGACGAGAACAGCTACCGAAACCCATCGCATACCTCCCGTCGATGACCTGTGGCATCGGCGAAGAAAGCAGACGATCATGTCTCACCTGCTCGACTCCGTCGACTCCGCGTCGCTGCGCAGCGACGTCCCCGCCTTCCGCCCGGGCGACACGGTCAACGTGCACGTCCGCGTCATCGAGGGCAACCGCTCCCGCGTGCAGCAGTTCAAGGGCGTCGTCATCCGCCGCCAGGGCGCCGGTGTCCGCGAGACCTTCACGGTCCGCAAGGTCTCCTTCTCCGTCGGCGTCGAGCGCACCTTCCCGGTGCACACGCCGATCGTCGAGAAGATCGAGCTCGTCACCAAGGGTGACGTCCGCCGCGCCAAGCTGTACTACCTGCGCGACCTGCGCGGCAAGGCCGCGAAGATCAAGGAGAAGCGCGAGAACTGATCTCGCGTTCGGGGTCACAGCGTCGCCGGATAGCATCTGGCCTCGATGGACACCGAAGCACAGCCTGTGGAGCGCGACCGCTCCTCCCAGCCCCCCGAGCACACCTCAGCGGGCGAGGAGAACCGGTCGCGCTCCTCTTCGCGTTCCCGGGCCCTGCCCTCCCGCGTCGTCGGCGCCCTCGCCGCATGGCTGCCCGGCGGCCGGATCACGCTCGCGCTGCTGTGCTTCCTCGCGCTGCTGCTCGCCTTCGGCGTCTTCGTGATGCAGCCCTTCCAGATCCCGAGCCGGTCCATGGAGAGCACCCTCCAGGTCAGAGACCGGGTCCTGGTGAACAAACTGGCGTACCGTTTCGGTGCCGAACCGAGGCGCGGAGACGTGGTCGTCTTCGACGGCAGCGGGTACTTCGGTGACGCGGACTACGTCAAGCGCGTCGTGGGCGTGGGCGGCGACCATGTGGTCTGCTGCGACAGCCGGGGGAGGCTCCAGGTGAACGGGCAGTCCGTGGACGAACGCGCTGTCCTGTACGCCAAGGACAGACCCAGCGAAGTGCGCTTCGACATCAAGGTGCCCGAGGACTCCCTCTTCCTGCTCGGCGACCACCGCGCCGACTCCCGCGACTCCCGCGACTACCTGGGCGCACCCGGCGGCGGCTTCGTCCCCGTCGACCAGGTCATCGGCAAGGCGCAGTGGATCGCCTGGCCCGCCGGACACTGGCACTCCTTGTCGCGTACGGACGTCTACGCGCGCGTGCCCGCACCCGGCGGTGGCCATGGGTAGGCGGGGCAGAGGGCGGGCCGGCGACGCGTCCGGGGAGGCGCTGCCCACCGGGAGCAGACCCACCTCCGCGCCCCCCTCCGCACCCCCGCGCGCGGGCCGCGCGGAACGGCGCAGACTCGCCCGCAAGGTGAAACGCCGCCGCAGGCGCTCCGCCCTCAAGGAGATACCCCTCCTCATAGGCGTGGCACTGCTCATCGCCCTGGTCCTCAAGACGTTCCTCGTCCAGGCCTTCGTGATCCCCTCGGGCTCCATGGAACAGACGATCCGCATCGGCGACCGGGTCGTCGTCGACAAGCTCACGCCCTGGTTCGGGGCGAAGGTGCACCGGGGCGACGTCGTCGTCTTCAAGGACCCCGGCAAGTGGCTGGAACAGGAGACAGGACCGGCCAAGGACGACCCCGTGGGGGTCAAACAGATCAAGGCCGGGTTGACGTGGATCGGGCTGCTCCCGTCCGACAGCGAACGTGACTTGATCAAGCGGGTCGTCGCCGTAGGCGGCGACACGGTGAAGTGTTGTGACGACCGGGGCCGCGTCACGGTGAACGGCACGCCCCTGAACGAGCGTTCCTACATCCACCCGGGCAACGCCCCCTCCAAGTTCGAATTCTCGGTGAAGGTGCCCGAGGGCCGGCTGTTCGTGATGGGCGACCACCGCGCCAACTCGGCTGATTCCCGCTACCACTTGACCGACGGCTTCCAGGGCACGGTCTCCGAGGACTCCGTCGTCGGGCGCGCCCGCTGGATCCTGTGGCCGGTCGGGCACTGGGCGTCACTGAAAGAGCCCGAGACCTTCACGGCGGTGGCCGACGCGCACGGGTCGGGGTCGTCCGCGGCCCCCGGCACGTCGCATAGGGTGGCCCTCACGAACAGCGCCGGACCGGGTTCGAGCGCATCGGATTCGGACGGATTGATCCCCCTCCCGAGCCCTGCGGAACTCCCGCTCGTTATGGGAGTGGTGGGCCTGCATCACGTAGGGATCAGGCAGCGGCACGGAGTGAGGAGTGGATGTGGGGGACTTGGCGGTCGGCGCACGGTCCGGGCATGGTCCGGAGGAGCAGCCCGAGCGGCCCGACGACGTAGCGAGTCCGGACGCGGCGGGCCGCGCGCCCGGGGACGGTGACAGGATGGAGACGGCCCCCGGAGGCGGCTCCACGGCAGGCGGCAGCCCCGCCTCCGGCACACGCGGCAAGCAGCCGAAGAAGCAGCGCTCCTTCTGGAAGGAGTTGCCGCTCCTCATCGTGATCGCGCTGGTCCTGGCGCTGATCATCAAGACGTTCCTGGTGCAGGCGTTCTCGATCCCGTCGGCCTCGATGGAGAACACGCTGAAGGTCGGCGACCGCGTCCTGGTCGACAAACTCACGCCCTGGTTCGGGTCCAAGCCCGAGCGCGGCGAGGTCATCGTCTTCAACGACCCGGACAACTGGCTGGAGGGCGAGCCGGCCGCCAAGCCGAACGCCATCCAGAAGGTCCTCGGCTGGGTCGGCCTGATGCCCTCGGCCGACGAGCGCGACCTCATCAAGCGCGTCGTCGGCGTCGGCGGCGACACCGTCGAGTGCAACGGCACGGGCCCGCTCAAGGTCAACGGCAAGGCGCTCAGCGAGCCGTACGTCTTCCCGGGCAACACCCCGTGCACCGCCGACAACGGCGGCGGGACCTTCAAGGTGAAGGTACCCGCGGGCAAAATCTGGGTCATGGGTGATCACCGGCAGGACTCGATGGACTCCCGGTACCACCAGAACGACAAGAACAGCGGCTTCGTCCCCGTCGACAACGTCGTGGGCCGCGCCATCGTCGTCGCCTGGCCGCCCACGCACTGGTCGTCGCTGCCCGTCCCGGACACCTTCAGCCAGCCGGGCATCAACGCGGCGGCGAACGTCGCCCCGGGCGCCCTCGGTGTCGCGGGTGCCGTCCCGCTCGTGCTGTGGCGCAGGCGCAAGATCAACAAGCGTCTTACCGAGGGGAACACCAGGGTTTCTGCGACCGGTACCGCCGGGTAGGGTGCCGTCCCAGATCGCCGATCTTCCGCGCTCCGTGCCGCTGTCCGGCCGGGGCGCGAGGTCGATTTCTCCGACGCTGGGGAGCAACTGGGATGAGCAGGACACGACGTACGGACGAGGGTCACGGCAAGGTCGGCAGCGTGCTGTCCGGCATCGCCGTGGCCCTCGGCTGTGTGCTCTTCCTCGGCGGATTCGTCTGGGGCGCGGTCGTCTACCAGCCCTACACCGTGCCCACCGACTCGATGACGCCCACCATCGGCGCGGGCGACCGGGTGCTCGCGCAGCGCATCGACGGCAGCGCGGTCAAGCGCGGTGACGTGGTCGTCTTCAAGGAGGCGACCTGGGGCGACATGCCGATGGTCAAGCGCGTCGTCGGCATCGGCGGCGACACGGTCGCCTGCTGCACCGACGGCAAGCTGACCGTCAACGGCAAGAAGGTCGAAGAACCGTATCTGCCGTCCGGCAAGTCCGCCTCGCTCTCCGGCATCAAGACCACCACCGTCCCCAAGGGCCGCCTCTTCCTGCTCGGCGACGAGCGCAGCGGCTCCCTGGACTCCAGCGTGCACCTCGGCGACTCCACCCATGGCTCGGTGGAGCGCGGCGCCGTACAGGGCCGGGTGGACGCCGTCGCATGGCCCCTGGACGGGATGCTGGCCAAGCCCACCGGCTTCGCCGCCATGCCCGGCGGGATCTCGCGGCCCGGCCCCCTGCGCCTGATCGTCGCCGCCGTCATCGCGGGCGCGGTCCTCGTCCTCGGCGGCGCCGCGTACGGGCCGATCGCCAAGCGCTCCCGGCGCTCACGTGCCTCGGCACCGGAGCCGGTCCGTGTCTGAGCCGGGCGCCGCGCCGCGCAAGGTGGCCCGGGTCCTGCTCCTCGACCAGGACGACCGCGTCCTCCTGCTGCACGGGCACGAGCCGGACGACCGGGCGAACGGCTGGTGGTTCACCCCGGGCGGCGGCCTGGAGGGCGACGAGACGCACGCGGCGGCGGCCCTGCGCGAGCTCGCCGAGGAGACCGGCATCACCGACGTGGAACTGGGCCCGGTGCTGTGGCAGCGGTTCTGCTCGTTCCCGTTCGCCGGGCGCCGCTGGGACCAGGACGAGTGGTACTACCTGGCCCGTACGAGCTCCACGGGCACCGTCGCGGCGATCAACGGGGAGGGGCTGACCGACCTGGAACGCCGCTCGGTCGCGGGAGCGCGCTGGTGGACGTGCCAGGAACTGGCCGAGGGGCATGAGACGGTGTACCCGACCAGACTCGCCGAGCTGCTGAGGCGGCTGCTCGACGAAGGTCCCCCGAGCCGGCCCGAGATCCTCGACACGGAAATCGTCTAGAGGCCCCCGAGCCTGGCGCACAATGGGGGGACGCACGGCTGAAGGGGAACATGCCATGAGCGCCGAGGACCTCGAGAAGTACGAGACCGAGATGGAGCTGAAGCTCTACCGGGAGTACCGCGACGTCGTCGGGCTGTTCAAATATGTGATCGAGACGGAGCGGCGCTTCTACCTCACCAACGACTACGAGATGCAGGTGCACTCGGTCCAGGGTGAGGTGTTCTTCGAGGTGTCGATGGCGGACGCCTGGGTCTGGGACATGTACCGGCCGGCCAGGTTCGTCAAGCAGGTACGGGTGCTCACGTTCAAGGACGTGAACATCGAGGAGCTGAACAAGAGCGACTTGGAGCTTCCGGGGAGCTGATCCGGGGCCCTGGGACGTGATGTCCCTGGGGCCTGGTGCGGCTGGGACGTGATTTGGGCCCCGGCCCGTTGTCCTCACCCGTGAGGGTGACGGAGTTTTCCACAACGCCTCAGTAGTTCACCAAGATCCACTTCTTTCGGCCGCAGGCATCAGCGTGGTCGTCGGAGGTGATGCCGACGTGAACGCACGAGGCGCGATGGGAAAGTACGGCGAGGACCTGGCCGCGAGGCTGCTGGTGGACGCCGGGATGACCGTGCTCGCACGGAACTGGCGGGCCGGCCGCACCGGCGAGATCGACATCGTGGCGCGGGACGGCGACGCGATCGTCGTCTGCGAGGTCAAGACCCGCAGGGCCAGCGGACCGGCCGCCCGCCCCGGCCCGGACAGGGAGCACGAGCGCGGCGACGACCACGGGCGAGCGGAGAGCGCCCCGGGGACCCGGCGCGGGGAAAGCCCCTTCGAGCACCCGATGGCCGCGATCACCCCGCTGAAAGCACGGCGACTACGGCACCTGGCCGAGCGCTGGGTCCAGGAACACGGGGGAGCCCCGCCCGGCGGCGTCCGCATCGACGTCATCGGCATCCTGCTCCCCAGCCGCGGAGCACCCCGCGTCGAGCACGTACGGGGGGTGTCCTGACATGGGATTCGCGCGTACGTGTTCCGTGGCCCTGGTAGGCGTCGAAGGCGTCGTCGTAGAAGTACAGGCCGACCTCGAACCAGGGGTCGCCGCCTTCACCCTCGTCGGACTGCCCGACAAGAGCCTCGTCGAGAGCCGGGACCGCGTCAGGGCGGCCGTCAGCAATTCCGGCGCCGACTGGCCGCAGAAGAAGCTCACCGTCGGCCTCAGCCCCGCCTCCGTCCCCAAGGGCGGCTCGGGCTTCGATCTCGCCGTCGCCTGCGCGATCCTCGGCGCGTCCGAGCGGATCGACCCGCGCGTCCTCGCCGACATCGTGATGATCGGCGAACTCGGACTCGACGGCCGGGTCCGCCCCGTACGGGGAGTCCTTCCGGCCGTGCTGGCCGCCGCCGACGCCGGCTACGAACAGGTCGTCGTACCCGAATGCACCGCGGGCGAGGCCGCGCTCGTCCCCGGGATCTCCGTCCTCGGCGTCCGCAGCCTGCGCCAGCTCATCGCCGTCCTCACCGACGAACCCGTCCCCGATGAGGAACCGACCGAGCGCGGCAGGCCCGACCCCATGCTCGCCGGCCTCAGCATGCCCGGCAGCGGCGCCGGCACCGGCCTCGGCGGCACCCCCGGCGAAGGACTCGACCTGGCCGACGTCGTCGGACAGCTCTCCGCCCGCACCGCCATCGAGGTCGCCGCGGCGGGCGGCCACCACGTGATGCTGTCCGGCCCGCCCGGCGCGGGCAAAACCATGCTGGCCGAACGCCTGCCCGCGATCCTGCCGCCCCTCACCCGCCCCGAAGCCCTGGAAGTCACCGCCATCCACTCCGTGGCCGGCATGCTCCCACCCGGCAAATCCATGATCGACACACCGCCCTACTGCGCACCCCACCACTCCGCGACCATGCAGTCCCTCGTCGGCGGCGGCCCCGGCGTCGCACGCCCCGGAGCCGTCTCCCTCTCGCACCGCGGAATTCTCTTTCTCGACGAAGCGCCCGAATTCAGCAGCCGCGCCCTCGACGCCCTGCGCCAGCCCCTCGAATCCGGACACGTCGTCATCGCCCGCAGCGCCGGCGTCGTACGGCTCCCCGCCCGCTTCCTGATGGCGCTAGCTGCCAACCCCTGCCCCTGCGGGCAGTACCGCGCACTCGGCGGCGAGTGCGACTGCCCGCCCGCCACCGTGCGCCGCTACCAGGCACGCCTGTCCGGGCCGCTGCTCGACCGCGTGGACCTGCGCGTCGAAGTCGACGCCGTCACCCGCAACGAACTCGCCGGATACGGCCCCCGGGGCGAGAGCACCCAGGTCGTCGCCGACCGCGTACGCGCCGCACGCGAACGAGCGGCGGCCCGCTACGCCGACACCCCCTGGCGCACCAACAGCGAAGTGCCCGGCCACGCCCTGCGCACCCGCTGGCCCGCCGCCCCCGGCGCCCTCGACGAAGCGGAGCTGGACCTGGAGCGGGGCTTCCTCACCGCCCGCGGCCTCGACCGGGTCCTGCGCGTCGCCTGGACCGTCGCCGACCTCGCCGGACGCGACCGCCCCTTCGCCCAGGACGTCGCCCTCGCCCTGCAACTGCGCACCGGCATCTCCCGCGGCGTCCCCATGACCATCGGAGCCGGCTCATGAGCGGCCCGGGCGTCCCCGAGGAGGTACGGCACGCACGCGCCCGGCTCACCCGGATCGTGGAGCCCGGCTGGGAGCAGGCGGGCAAATGGCTGCGCGAGTTCGGGGCCGTCGAGACGGTCCGCCGCCTCGACGCCCCCGACGCCGAGGACCACCCCCTGCCCGGCGTACGGGCCGAACGCTGGGCCGGACTCCTGACCCGGGCCAGGGAAGCCCCGCCCGCCGAGAACGACCTGGCCCGCGCCGACCGGGCGGGCGCCCGCTTCCTCTGCCCCGGCGACCCCGAGTGGCCCGGCCAGCTCGACGACCTGAAGGACGCGCGCCCCATCGGCCTGTGGGTACGGGGAGCACCCTCACTTCGCCTGTGGGCGCTGCGCTCGGTGGCCGTCGTCGGCGCGAGAGCCTGCACCGACTACGGGGTCCGGGTCGGCGCGGGCATGGGCGCAGGGCTCGCCGAGCGCGGCTGGGTCGTCGTGTCCGGCGGCGCGTACGGGGTCGACGCCGCCGCCCACCGCGGAGCCCTCGGCGCGACCGGGGCCACCGTCGCGGTCCTGGCCTGCGGAGTCGACAGGGTCTACCCGCGCGGCCACGCCCAGTTGATCGACAGGATCGCGGAACAGGGGCTCGTGATCGGAGAGTTGCCACCCGGCGACCACCCCACCGCCAGCCGTTTCATCCTCCGCAACCGCCTCATCGCCGCCCTCACCAGAGGCACCGTCGTCGTCGAAGCCGCCTACCGCAGCGGCGCCCTCGGCACCGCCCGCTGGGCGGCGCGCCTCGGCCGCCACACGATGGGTGTCCCTGGACCCGTGACCAGCACCGTCTCCGCCGGCGTCCACGAACTGCTGCGTAAAGATGCGACGCTCGTCACCGACGCCGAAGAGGTCGTCGAGCTCGTCGGAGCCATGGGGGAGTTGGCACCGGAGCGGCGCGGACCGGTCCTGCCCCGCGACCTGCTCCCGCCCGACACCGCACGCGTACTCGCGGCCCTCCCCGCGCGGGAGACATGGAGCGCGTCGAAGATCGCCCACGGAGCCGGCGCCGGCATCGACGACACCATCGGGAGGTTGTACGAACTGCGCTCGTTGGGGTACGTCGAACGACACGGCGACGGCTGGCAGTTGACACGCCAGGCGACGGACCCGGTCTTACCGGAACCTGAAGTTCCCTGACGCTGCGTGTTCCGCCGTCCGGATGACCCCCGATGACCTTGGCAATTCCGGAAGTTGAGGCTCCGGGCCGGTCACGGACGGCGAGCGGACCGCCCGCGCAAGTCGCCCAACGGAACGTATCTGCGCGCGTACGATCCCATACCCTTCGCACACTGCGACACCACAGTCACGCTACGCTCACCAGGATTCGGGTTCGTCCCCTCAATCCGGAATCAGGCAGGTAGTTCGGTACGGATCATTCCCAGACGGGCAAGACGGCATCTTCATCAGCAAAGCACCCAGAACCACGCACACACCCATCCCCTCCCCCCTGACCGACACCCCAGGTACGCAGCAGAACGGCACAAGGCGGCGCATGCCACAGCACACCTCCGGGTCCGACCGGGCGGCGGTACCTCCCGCGGCCCGCGGCTCCAGCGTGCGGCCTCCGGCTCCCTCCTCCCTAGAGGAGCTGTGGAGGTCGTACAAGGCGACCGGCGACGAGCGGCTGCGCGAGCAGCTCATCCTGCACTACTCGCCCCTGGTCAAGTACGTCGCCGGCCGGGTCAGCGTGGGCCTGCCACCCAACGTGGAACAGGCCGACTTCGTGTCGTCCGGGGTCTTCGGGCTGATCGACGCCATCGAGAAGTTCGACATCGAGCGCGAGATCAAGTTCGAGACGTACGCCATCACCCGCATCCGCGGGGCCATGATCGACGAACTGCGCGCCCTCGACTGGATCCCACGCTCCGTACGCCAGAAAGCACGCAACGTCGAACGGGCCTACGCCACCCTGGAAGCCAAGCTGCGGCGCACCCCCTCCGAGAGCGAGGTCGCCCACGAGATGGGCGTCCCGCTGGAGGACCTGCACGCCGTGTTCAGCCAGTTGTCCCTGGCCAACGTCGTGGCCCTGGAGGAACTGCTGCACGTCGGCGGCGAGAGCGGCGACCGGCTCAGCCTCATGGACACCCTGGAGGACCACCACGCGGACAACCCCGTGGAGGTCGCCGAGGACCGGGAACTGCGCCGCTACCTGGCCCGCGCCATCAACACCCTGCCCGACCGCGAGAAGACCGTCGTGACGCTCTACTACTACGAAGGCCTCACCCTGGCCGAGATCGGCAACGTCCTGGGCGTCACGGAGAGCCGCGTCAGCCAGATCCACACCAAGTCCGTGCTCCAGCTCCGGGCGAAGCTGGCCAGTTTCGGACGGTGAACACACCCCGCCGCGACCGGTAGGCGAATCGTCCCTGCCGACAGGATCACCCCTGGTCGCAGGGGAGATCGGCGGGGGAGCGGCACCACCCCGCGAACCGCCCCGCACGCACCGCGCACCGGGTGCGGTGACGCCGCGACGACTCCCGCCCGCCACAGCACATCCGTAAAGTGGAGAGGTGCCAAGGATTCGAGCGGCCTCAGTGGCCGAGCACCGGACGATGCAGCGGGCCGCCCTTCTGGACGCGGCGCGCTCCCTGCTGTCGGAGGGCGGGACGGACGCGCTGACGTTCCCCGCGCTGGCGGAACGGACGGGCCTCGCACGCTCCTCCGTGTACGAGTACTTCAAGTCCCGCGCGGCGGTCGTCGAAGAACTGTGCGCGGTCGACTTCCCCGTCTGGGCGGCCGAGGTCGAAGCCGGCATGGCCCGCGCCACGACACCCGAAGGCAAGGTCGAGGCGTACGTCCGCGAACAACTCGCGCTGGTGGGGGACCGGCGCCACCGCGCCGTCGTCGCCATCTCCGCCAGCGAACTCGACGCCGGCGCCCGCGAGAAGATCCGGGCCGCGCACGGCGGACTCGTCGCCATGATCGTCGAAGCGCTCGGCGAGATGGGACACGAACAGCCCCGGCTCGCGGCCATGCTCCTCCAGGGCGTCGTGGACGCGGCCGTCCGCCGCATCGAACTGGGCGTAGCCGAGGACCACACGGCGATCGTGGAAGCGGCCGTGGCCATGGCCCTGCGGGGCGTCCAAGGCTGACCCTTGGGGGGCTCCCCCCCGCCGCCCCACGCAGCCCAGCCCCACCCGCCTCACCCGCCCGGGCAGCCCCCAGTCACCCCACTCACCCCACTCACCCCACTCACCCCACCCCCCAAACAGGCAGCAGCCGGTACCCAACGGAACGCCGCACCGGCAGAAGCGCCATCGGGTCCAAATAAGTGGCGCCGCGGAGCAGACCCCAGTGCAGGCAGGACGGGGTGGTGGGTGGGCAGTGGCCTGTGGGGAGTTCCAGCGTGCCGATGGTGTCGCCGGCGTGGACCGGGGCGCCGCGGGGCAGGGTCGCCGTCACCGGTTCGTAGGTGGTGCGCAGCGGCGGATCTCCCGTATCGGCCAGTTCGACGACGAGCACGCCGCGTCCGGCGATCCGGCCCGCGTAGGAGATCCGGCCGTCCGTGACCGCGCGGACCGGTGCGCCGATGGGGGCCGCCAGGTCGACGCCGCGGTGTCCGGGACCGTACGGCGTCGCCGGTGGGGTCCAGGGGCGGACCAGGGGCGGGTCCTCGCCGACCGGCCAGTAGCGGGCGCGGGGGACGGGTGGCTCGGCGGGTGTCGTGGCCGTCGCGGGCGCCGCCGCGAGCCCGAGGGCGCAGGCGGCGCCGAGCGCGAAGGCCCGGGCCGTCCGGCGGACCGGCCCCCGCACCGCCCCCGGAGACGGCGGGCCGGGTGGACCGGGTGGCCCGGGATTCGTCACGCACAGTAGTTTTCGCATGTCTCTGAGCGTGCCCGGAGATGGCGCCGCGCGGGGATCATGGCGAGGAATGGTGGACTACTGGTCGGTTGTGGACATCGGCGTCACCCGGTACCTCGCGGGTCCCGTACACTTCATGTGGCGATCCGGGCCACCGGATCGACTTCGCACGCCCCGACACCGGACGCGAGTCCAGCGGGTGCAGCGCCCATCGGTCCCGTACCAGCGAAAGCGACGTACGTGGCGAGCGCGCACCGGGGCGTCAGGAAACAACCGAGAACACATGAGGAGTACGGCCATGGCCGTCGTCACGATGCGGGAGCTGCTGGAGAGCGGCGTCCACTTCGGTCACCAGACCCGTCGTTGGAACCCGAAGATGAAGCGCTTCATCTTCACGGAGCGCAACGGCATCTACATCATCGACCTGCTCCAGTCGCTGTCGTACATCGACCGCGCCTACGAGTTCGTCAAGGAGACCGTCGCCCACGGCGGCACGGTCATGTTCGTCGGTACGAAGAAGCAGGCGCAGGAGGCCATCGCCGAGCAGGCCACCCGCGTCGGCATGCCCTACGTCAACCAGCGCTGGCTGGGCGGCATGCTCACCAACTTCTCGACCGTCTACAAGCGTCTGCAGCGCCTCAAGGAGCTCGAGCAGATCGACTTCGAGGACGTCGCCGCGTCCGGTCTGACCAAGAAGGAGCTTCTCGTGCTGTCGCGCGAGAAGGCCAAGCTGGAGAAGACCCTCGGCGGTATCCGCGAGATGTCCAAGGTTCCCAGCGCCGTCTGGATCGTGGACACCAAGAAGGAGCACATCGCTGTCGGCGAGGCCCGGAAGCTCAACATTCCGGTCGTCGCGATCCTCGACACGAACTGTGACCCCGACGAGGTCGACTACAAGATCCCGGGCAACGACGACGCGATCCGCTCCGTCACCCTGCTCACCCGCGTGATCGCCGACGCCGTCGCCGAGGGCCTCATCGCCCGTTCCGGCCAGGCCGCGGGCGACCAGAAGCCGGGCGAGAAGGCCCAGGGCGAGCCGCTCGCCGAGTGGGAGCGCGACCTGCTCGAGGGCGAGAAGAAGGCCGACGAGAAGGCCGACGACAAGGTCGAGGACAAGGCTGAGGAGAAGGCTGAGGAGGCCCCGGCCGCCGAGGCTGCCGCCGCTCCCGCCGAGGCCCCGGCCGAGGCTCCGGCCGCGGACACCGAGCAGGCCTGACCCGTTCGGGAATCCGGAAGCATGAGGTGACGGCGGGGGTCGGCTTCGGCCCCCGCCGTTCACCCGTGGCCTCCACTGTCGTTCTCAGACTGCTTCAGACTTCGTAGAGAGAAAAACAGGATCATGGCGAACTACACCGCCGCTGACGTCAAGAAGCTCCGTGAGCTCACGGGCGCCGGCATGATGGACTGCAAGAAGGCGCTCGACGAGGCCGAGGGCAACGTCGACAAGGCCGTCGAGGCGCTGCGCATCAAGGGCCAGAAGGGCGTCGCCAAGCGCGAGGGCCGTTCCGCCGAGAACGGTGCCGTCGTCTCCCTCATCGCCGACGACAACACCTCCGGTGTCATCGTCGAGCTGAAGTGCGAGACGGACTTCGTCGCCAAGGGCGAGAAGTTCCAGGCCGTGGCGAACGAGATCGCCGCGCACATCGCCAAGACGCAGCCCGCCGACATCGAGGCCCTGCTCGCCTCCGAGATCGAGGCCGGCAAGACCGTCCAGGCGTACGTCGACGAGGCCAACGCCAACCTCGGCGAGAAGATCGTCCTGGACCGCTTCGCGCAGTTCTCCGGCGGCTACGTGACCGCGTACATGCACCGCACGATGCCCGACCTGCCCCCGCAGATCGGTGTCCTCGTCGAGCTGGACAAGGAGAACGCCGAGGTCGCCAAGGGCGTCGCGCAGCACATCGCCGCCTTCGCGCCGAAGTACCTCTCCAAGGACGACGTCCCGGCCGAGGTCGTCGAGTCCGAGCGCCGCGTCGCCGAGGAGACCACCCGCGCCGAGGGCAAGCCCGAGGCCGCCCTGCCGAAGATCGTCGAGGGTCGCCTCAACGGCTTCTTCAAGGACGCCACGCTGCTCGGCCAGCCGTACGCCCTCGACAACAAGAAGTCCGTCGAGAAGGTCCTCCAGGAGGCCGGTGTCACCCTGAAGCGCTTCTCGCGCATCAAGGTCGGCATCTGAGTCCGTACCGCGACCGAAGCGGGACCCGCTAGGGTCGACAGCAGCCGTCCGGGCGCGCGCACGCGCACCCGCCGGGCGGCCGCAGATGTGACGAGGAGGCCATTGCCGCGCAGGGATGCGAAACACCCCACCGGCAATGGCCTTCTCGTATGTGTGCCGAGCAAGAAGAGGCGAGATTTCCATGACCACCACCCAGGCAGCCGACAAAGGCGACACGAGCGACGACGGCAAAGGCGCGGGGCGCTTTCTGCTGAAGCTGTCCGGCGAGGCATTCGCCGGGGGCGGGGGTCTGGGCGTCGACCCCGACGTGGTGCACGCCATCGCCCGTGAGATCGCGGCCGTCGTCCGCGACGGGGCGCAGATCGCCGTCGTCATCGGCGGCGGCAACTTCTTCCGCGGCGCCGAGCTCCAGCAGCGCGGCATGGACCGGGCCCGCTCCGACTACATGGGCATGCTCGGCACCGTCATGAACTGCCTCGCCCTCCAGGACTTCCTGGAGAAGGAGGGCATCGACTGCCGCGTCCAGACCGCCATCACCATGGGCCAGGTCGCCGAGCCGTACATCCCGCTGCGCGCCGTACGGCACCTGGAGAAGGGCCGCGTCGTGATCTTCGGCGCCGGCATGGGCATGCCGTACTTCTCCACCGACACGACCGCCGCGCAGCGCGCCCTGGAGATCGACGCCGAGGCGCTGCTCATGGGCAAGAACGGCGTGGACGGGGTCTACGACTCGGACCCGAAGACCAACCCCGCCGCCGTCAAGTTCGACGCCCTCAGCTACGGCGAGGTCATCACCCGCGACCTCAAGGTCGCCGACATGACCGCGATCACCCTGTGCCGCGACAACAAGCTCCCGATCCTCGTCTTCGAGCTGCTGACGTCCGGCAATATCGCCCGCGCCGTCAAGGGTGAGAAGATCGGGACGCTCGTGGGCGACCAGGGCACCCGCGCCTGACTCTCAGGCCCCGCCCCGTCCCGCGAGGGATGGACAATGTCCTGCCGGTCGGACACCGTGCAGGAAAGACACGCGACGCAGCCGGCCGCCCCCGTGCACGCCGGGCCTCACTCAAGACACGCAGGAGCAAGTGGTGATCGAAGAGACCCTCCTCGAGGCCGAGGAGAAGATGGAGAAGGCCGTCGTGGTCGCCAAGGAGGACTTCGCCGCGATCCGTACCGGTCGTGCGCACCCGGCGATGTTCAACAAGATCGTGGCCGACTACTACGGCGCGCTGACGCCGATCAACCAGCTGGCGTCGTTCTCGGTCCCCGAGCCGCGCATGGCCGTGGTGACCCCGTTCGACAAGACCGCGCTGCGCAACATCGAGCAGGCGATCCGCGACTCCGACCTCGGCGTCAACCCGAGCAACGACGGCAGCATCATTCGTGTGACGTTCCCCGAGCTGACCGAGGAGCGCCGCCGCGACTACATCAAGGTCGCCAAGTCCAAGGCCGAGGACAGCAAGGTCTCCATCCGCTCGGTGCGCCGCAAGGCCAAGGACGCCATCGACAAGGCGGTCAAGGACGGCGAGATCGGCGAGGACGAGGGCCGTCGCGGCGAGAAGGAACTCGACGACACCACCGCCAAGTACGTGGCCCAGGTCGACGAGCTGCTCAAGCACAAGGAAGCCGAGCTGCTCGAAGTCTGAGCGAGCGCGGAACATCGAGGTACGAGGAATCCGTGAACGACTCTTCCTGGGGGGCGCCGGCCGGGCCCGGACCGTTCGGGCCCGCCGAGCAGGGGCCCGCATACGGTCAGGGCTCGTCCCCCGGCCAGGTCCCCGGCCACAGCCAGGCGCAGGGGCAGGGCGGCCAGAACGCCGCGTACGGCCAGAGCGCCGTTCACGGCCAGAGCCAGAGCCAGGGCCAGGGCCAGGACCAGGCTTTCGGCCCGGGTCAGGACGCCGGTCAGGGCCAGGGCTTTGGCCCGGGCCCCGGCCAGGGCCCGTACGGCGGCGACGCTTCGTACGGCGCTGGTGGTGCCTCGTACAGCGGTGACGTCGCGTACGGGGGTGCCGCTCACGGCGGTGGCTCGTACGGGACTGCCTCGTACGGGAGTGCCTCGTACGGGGGTGCTTCGCACGGTGGGCGGGCCGCCTATGGCGAGGGTGCCGCGTACGGCGAGGGTGCCGCCTATGGCGAGGGTGCCGCGTTCGCCGGCGAGAGTCCTTCCTACGGTGACGGCTCCTCGTACGGTCATGGCGGCCCCGCGTACGACCAGGGACACGCCCCGGCGGGTCCCGCGTACGAACAGCACGCGGTCGATGAGACTCGGCCCATGCCCATCGTGCCCGATATGCCCGACGTGCCCGCCGGTGGCGGTGACGCGGACCAGGACGGCGACCAGGGGGCTGCTCGGCCGAGCGGTGCCCGCTTCCGCGACGACCCGACCCCGCCCCCGAACATGCCGCAGCCTCCGCAGGAGCCCATGCCCAGCGCAGCACCGCAGCCCGCCCCGGCGGAGCCGCAGAAGCAGAAGAAGAGCGCGGGCCGCGACCTCGGTGCGGCCATAGGGGTCGGTGTCGGCCTCGGCGCGGTGATCATCGCGTCCCTGTTCATCGTCAAGGCCGTCTTCATCGGCGTGATAGCGCTCGCCGTCGTCGTGGGCCTGTGGGAGCTGACCTCCCGCCTCGACGAACGCAAGGGCATCAAGGCCCCGCTCGTCCCGCTCGCCGTGGGCGGCGCCGCGATGGTCGTCGCCGGGTACGTGCGCGGAGCCGAGGGCGCCTGGGTGGCGATGGCGCTGACCGCCCTCGCGGTACTCGTCTGGCGGATGACGGAACCGCCCGAGGGATACCTCAAGGACGTCACGGCCGGGGTGTTCGCCGCGTTCTACGTGCCGTTCCTGGCGACGTTCGTGGCGCTCATGCTGACGGCGGACGACGGGCCGTGGCGCGTGCTGACGTTCCTCATCCTCACCGTCGTCTCCGACACCGGGGCGTACGCGATCGGCTGGCGGTTCGGCAAGCACAAGCTGGCGCCGCGCATCAGCCCCGGCAAGACCCGCGAGGGACTTCTCGGCGCGGTCTCGTTCGCCATGGTGGCGGGCGTGCTGTGCATGCAGTTCCTCATCGACGACGGCACCTGGTGGCAGGGGCTCGTCATCGGGGCCTGCGTCGCCGCGAGCGCCACGCTCGGCGACCTCGGCGAGTCCATGATCAAGAGGGACCTCGGCATCAAGGACATGGGCACGCTGCTGCCCGGCCACGGCGGCATCATGGACCGCCTGGACTCCCTGCTGCCGACGGCCCCCGTGGTCTGGCTGCTGCTCGTCGCCTTCGTCGGCACGGGCTGACCCTGCCCCACGTACCCTCTTCGACGGGCCCTCGCCACTACGGCGGGGGCCCGCCGTCGTCTCCGATCACGCGCATGGGAGAGCGGGCGCCCCGGAACAAGGCCTCACCGTCGCGGAGGCGGTCATCGGGCCGGTCCAGGGCCTGCGGAGCGCGACCCGAGGGCACCCCGCCGGATCTGCGACACTGGTACAGCCATGCCTAAGCCCGGAGAACTTACCTTTGTCGCGCCGCGCGGAGCCAAGAAGCCGCCGCGGCATCTCGCCGATCTGACGCCCGCCGAGCGGAAGGAGGCCGTTGCCGCGATCGGGGAGAAGCCGTTTCGTGCCAAGCAGCTTTCCGCGCACTACTTCGCGCGGTACGCGCACGACCCCGCGGAGTGGACCGACATCCCCGCCGGGTCGCGCGAGAAGCTGCGGGAGGCGCTGCTGCCCGAGCTGATGACCGTCGTACGGCACCTGTCGACCGACAACGACACGACCCGTAAGACGCTGTGGAGGCTGTTCGACGGGACGCTCGTCGAGTCCGTGCTCATGCGGTACCCCGACCGGGTCACCATGTGCATCTCCTCGCAGGCCGGGTGCGGGATGAACTGCCCGTTCTGTGCCACCGGGCAGGCCGGGCTCGACCGGAACCTGTCGACCGGGGAGATCGTCCACCAGATCGTCGACGGGATGCGCGCGCTGCGCGACGGGGAGATCCCGGGCGGGCCCGCGCGGCTGTCCAACATCGTCTTCATGGGGATGGGGGAGCCGCTCGCCAACTACAAGCGGGTCGTCCAGTCCATCCGCGCCCTCACCGACCCCGAGCCGGACGGTCTCGGGCTGTCGCAGCGCGGGATCACCGTGTCGACGGTCGGCCTCGTGCCCGCCATCCACCGGTTCGCCGACGAGGGCTTCAAGTGCCGGCTCGCCATCTCGCTGCACGCCCCCGACGACGAACTGCGCGACACCCTCGTCCCCGTCAACACGCGGTGGAAGGTACGGGAGGTGCTCGACGCCGGCTGGGAGTACGCGGCCAAGTCCGGGCGCCGGCTGTCCATCGAATACGCGCTGATCCGGGACATCAACGACCAGGCGTGGCGCGGTGACCGGCTCGGGCGGCTGCTCCGCGGCAAGCCCGTCCACGTCAACCTCATCCCGCTGAACCCGACGCCCGGGTCGAAGTGGACCGCGTCGCGGCCCGAGGACGAGAAGGCGTTCGTCGACGCCATCGCCGCCCACGGCGTCCCCGTCACCATCCGCGACACCCGTGGCCAGGAGATCGACGGGGCGTGTGGTCAGCTCGCCGCCACCGAGCGGTAGCCTGGGCTCGTAGCACAGCACAGCCAGACGTCCACAGACGGACACCCACAACCACATATTCCGACAGGGGAGCGCCACAGCGCTGAGAGTGCGGGGACAGGCCCGCAGACCCTCTGAACCTCGCCCAGGTCATTCTGGGTAGGAAGTTCGGTCACCACTCAAGCTGTTGCGCCCTGCCCGGAGTCCATCGAGGCCCCGGGCAGGGCCGCGTCTCTTCCTGGCCACCCCCAGGAGGACATTTCCAGTGAGCAAGAAGACGTCGTACATCGCCGTGGCCGTCGGCCTCGGCCTGGTCACGCTGTCCGCGTGCGGGTCGTCCACCGGCTCCGCCTCCGGCGGCGACTCCAAGACCGTCACCCTCGTCAGCCACGACTCGTGGGCCGTCTCGAAGAACGTCCTCAAGGACTTCGAGAAGCGGTCCGGCTACCAGGTCAAGGTCCTCAAGGGCGGCGACGCCGGCGAGACCGTCAACAAGGCCATCCTCTCCAAGGGCAACCCGCAGGGCGACGTCCTCTTCGGCATCGACAACACCCTGCTCTCCCGCGCCCTCGACAACGGCCTGTTCACCCCCTACCGCGCCCACGGACTCGACCAGGTCGAGGGCGCCTACCGGCTCGACGCCGGCAAGGACCGCGTCACGCCCGTCGACACCGGCGACATCTGCGTCAACTACGACAAGAAGTACTTCGCGCAGCACAAGATCGCCCCGCCCGCCTCCTTCGCGGACCTCACCAAGCCCGCGTACAAGGACCTCCTCGTCACCGAGAACGCCGCCACGTCCTCGCCCGGCCTCGGCTTCCTGCTCGGCTCCGCCGCCCGCTACGGCGACGACGGCTGGCAGGGCTACTGGAAGAAGCTGAAGGCCAACGGCGTCAAGGTCGTCGACGGCTGGGACCAGGCGTACAACGAGGAGTTCAGCGGCAGCGCCGGCGGCAGGAAGGCGGGCGGCGACCGGCCGCTCGTCGTCTCCTACGCCTCCTCCCCGCCCGCCGAGGCCATCTACGCCGACCCGCAGCCGAAGACCTCGCCCGTCGGCGTCGCCACCGGCACCTGCTTCCGGCAGATCGAGTTCGCCGGGCTGCTCGACGGCGCGAAGAACACCAAGGGCGGCAAGGCGCTGATCGACTTCCTGGTCTCCAAGGAGTTCCAGCAGGACATGCCGCTCAACATGTTCGTCGACCCCGTCACCGAGAACGCCACCGCGCCCGCCGACTACACCAAGTACGCCGTCAAGGTCGACAAGCCGGGCACCCTCAGCCCGCGCGCCATCGCCGACCACCGGGACGACTGGGTCAAGGCATGGACCGCTCTCGTACTGAAGTGACCGATGTGGCCGAGAGTGCCGGGGGGACCGAGGGGATCGAAGCGGCTGACGTGAACAAGGTGACCGAAGCGGCTGAAGTGACCGAGGCGATGGATGCCGGCGGCGCGGTCCGCGCGGCTTCCCGTACGCGGGCCGGCCGTGCGGGGAGCCTGACGCGGCTCGCGCTCATGGCCCTGCCCCTCGCCTTCTTCGGCGTGTTCTTCGCCTGGCCCGTCGTCGCCATCGTGCGGCGCGGGCTGGTCACCGGCGGCGCCTGGCACCTCGGCCGGATCACCGACGTGCTCGCCCAGCCCGACATCCGGCACGTGCTCTGGTTCACGGTGTGGCAGGCGCTCGCCTCCACCGCCCTGACCCTGCTCCTCGCGCTGCCCGGCGCCTACGTCTTCGCCCGCCTCGACTTCCCCGGCAAGAACGTGCTGCGGGCCGTCGTCACCGTGCCGTTCGTCCTGCCGACCGTCGTCGTCGGCACCGCGTTCCTCGCCCTCGTCGGCCGCGGCGGGCTCCTCGACGAGCTGTGGGGGCTGCGCCTGGACACCACCGTGTGGGCGATCCTGCTCGCGCACGTCTTCTTCAACTACGCCGTCGTCGTACGGACCGTCGGCGGCCTGTGGGCCCAGCTCGACCCCCGCCAGGAGGAAGCCGCGCGGATGCTCGGCGCCTCCCGGCTCACCGCCTGGCGCACGGTCACCCTGCCGGCGCTCGGCCCGGCGGTCGCCGCCGCCGCGCTCATGGTCTTCCTGTTCACCTTCACCTCCTTCGGCGTCGTGCAGATCCTCGGCGGCCCCGGCTTCTCCACCCTCGAAGTCGAGATCTACCGGCAGACCGCCCAGATCTTCGACCTGTCCACGGCCGCCGTCCTCACCCTCGTCCAGTTCGCCGCGGTCGGCCTGATCCTGCTCGTCCACGCCTGGACCGTGCGCCGCCGCGAGAGCGCCCTGCGGCTCGTCGACGCCGCGCACACCGCGCGCCGGCCGCGCGGCGCCGCCCAGCGGACCCTGCTCGGGGCGGTCCTCGCCAGCATCGCCGTACTGATCCTGCTGCCGCTCGGCGTCCTCGTGCAGCGCTCCCTCGACACCCCCGGCGGTTGGGGCCTCGGCTACTTCCGCGCCCTCGGCGACGCCGACGGCGGCACCTTCCTCGTGCCGCCGGTGAACGCCGTGTGGAACTCGCTCCAGTACGCCCTCGCCGCCACCGCCATCGCTCTCGTCGTCGGCGGGCTCGCCGCCGCGGCCCTGACCCGCCGCGCGGGCCGTCTCGTACGAGGGTTCGACGCGCTGCTCATGCTGCCGCTCGGGGTGTCCGCCGTGACCGTCGGGTTCGGCTTCCTCATCACGCTCGACCGGCCGCCGCTCGACCTGCGCGCCTCCTGGATCATCGTCCCGCTCGCCCAGGCCCTGGTCGGCGTGCCCTTCGTCGTACGGACCATGCTGCCGGTGCTGCGGGCGGTCGACGGACGGCTGCGGGAGGCCGCCGCCGTGCTTGGGGCGTCGCCGTGGCGGGCCTGGCGGGAGGTGGACCTGCCGCTGGTGCGCAGGGCGCTGCTCGTCGCGGCCGGATTCGCGTTCGCCGTCTCCCTCGGTGAGTTCGGCGCGACCGTGTTCATCGCGCGGCCCGACAACCCGACGCTGCCCGTCGCCGTCGCCCGCCTCCTCGGGCGGGCCGGTGACCTCAACTACGGGCAGGCGATGGCCCTGTCGACCGTCCTCATGGTCGTCTGCGCCGCCGCCCTGCTCCTGCTCGAACGCCTGCGGCCCGCCAAGGCCACGACCGGGGAGTTCTGATGTCGCTGCTCCAACTCGACGCCGCCACCGTACGGTTCGGCGGACGCGCCGCACTCGACGGCGTGGACCTCGCCGTCGCCGAGCACGAGATCGTGTGCGTCCTCGGCCCGAGCGGCAGCGGCAAGTCCACGCTGCTGCGGGCCGTCGCCGGACTGCAACCCCTCGACGCGGGCCGGGTCTCGCTCGCGGGCCGCGACCTGGACGGGGTGCCCGCGCACCGGCGCGGGGTCGGCCTGATGTTCCAGGACCACCAGTTGTTCCCGCAGCGCGACGTCGGCGGCAACGTCGCCTTCGGACTGCGCATGCGCGGCATGGCCCGCACCGAACAGGCCGACCGGGTACGGGAGTTGCTGCGCCTGGTCGGGCTGCCCGGCGCCGAACGCCGGGCCGTCGCCGCGCTGTCCGGGGGTGAGCAGCAGCGCGTCGCGCTCGCCCGCGCCCTCGCGCCCCGCCCCCGCCTGCTCATGCTGGACGAACCGCTCGGCCAGCTCGACCGCTCCCTGCGCGAACGGCTCGTCGTCGAACTGCGGGAACTCTTCGGCCGGTTGGGCACCACCGTGCTCGCCGTCACCCACGACCAGGGCGAGGCGTTCGCGCTCGCGGACCGGGTCGTCGTCATGCGGGACGGGCGCGTCGCCCAGACCGGCACGCCCCTGGACGTCTGGCAGCGGCCCGCCGACGCGTTCGTCGCCCGCTTCCTCGGCTTCGACAACGTCGTCCCCGCCACCGTCACCGGCGAGGCCGCCGACACCCCCTGGGGCAAACTGCCCGTCCCGCCCGGCAGCGCGCAGGGCCCGGCCGGACTCCTCGTACGGCCCGCAGGAGTACGGCTCGTGCCCGCCGCCGACGCCCAGTTGACCTGCACGGTCACCGCCCGCACCTTCCGCGGCACCCATGTCGCCCTGCACCTCCAGGCCCCCGGCGCGCCGCGCCTGGAAGCGGCCTGCGCGCTGCGGGACGCGCCGGAGACGGGCGCCGAGGTCGGGGTACGGTTCGACGCGGCCGAAATCGTGATGCTGCCGGGAGCGGACGCTCCGTAGAGTCGCCGCATGACGACATCCGTGCCGCCACAGGGCGAACCCGCCACGTCAGGACAGCTCTCCCACGACCGCTACTGCGACGAGATCATCGCCCAGACCGACCTGCTGCGCCGCCACCTCGCGGGCGCCGACCTCGACACCCGGGTGCCCACCTGCCCCGACTGGACGCTGCGCGACCTCGCCGTGCACGTCGGCGGCGCCCACCGCTGGGTCGAGGAGATCGTCCGCACCCGCGCCGAGGCCAACGTCGACCTCAGCCCGCAGCGCCCCGAGAGCGACGACGCGGCCGCCCTGGACGCCTGGCTGGCCGACGGTGCCCGGCGCACCGCCGACACCCTGCGCGCCGCGGGCGCCGACACCGCCTGCTGGTCCTGGGCCTGGGAGCACAGCGCCGGGTTCTGGGCGCGGCGCATGGCCCACGAGACGGTGATCCACCGCGCCGACGCCGCCCTCACGGTGGGCGCCGACTACGACGTGCCGCAGGACCTCGCCGCCGACGCCGTGGACGAGTGGCTCCAGATCGTCGTGTTCGTCCAGCAGGCCGGATACTTCCCCGCGGTGGGCGCGCTGCGCGGTACCGGCCGCACCCTGCATCTGCACGCCACCGACACCGGCGCCGACACCGGGGCCGGCCTCGACGCGGAGTGGCTCATCGAGATCGCCGACGAGGGCGTGGTCTGGCGGCGCGGACACGAGAAGGCCGATGTGGCGCTGCGCGGGCCGCTGACCGCGCTGCTCCTCGCGTTCTACCGGCGCGAGCCCGTGGACGCGGGCCGCGTCGAGGTGCTCGGCGACCGGGACGTGCTGGACTTCTGGCTGGAGCGGGCCACCTTCGGCTGACCGGCACGGCACACCCCCCCCGGGGGGTGCACCCGCGCCCGCCCGCGCCCTCGGGGTGCAGCCCCCGCTTCCCGGCCCGCGCGCACCCGCACCGCCCGCCCGCGCGCACCCACGCCCACAAGCGCCCGCACCCCCGCCCCGGCGCACGCGAAAGGGGGGCGGCCGTACGGGACGGCCGCCCCCTGACGCACGCTGGGCCGGGGTCAGCCCTTCGCGCCGCCGCGCTTGCGCAGGGCGAACACGACCGCGCCGCCCGCGACGACCAGCGCCGCCGCGATGCCCGCGATCAGGCCCGTGTTGGAACTGGCGCCCGTCTCGGCCAGGTTGTCCGAACCGCCCGCGGGAGACGCGGAGTTGCTCGGCACCGGGGCAGGCGCGGCCGACGTGGACGCCGGGGCGGACGGACTCGGCGTGGCGGTCGCCGCCGGGGGCTTCGACGCGGTCGGCGTCGGCTTCGGCGCCGGCGTCTTGGTCGGCGGCGGGCCCGGCTTCTTGCCGCAGCCCTTGTCCGGCGTCGTCAGGTCCGGCGTGATGTCCTCGTCGACCTGGTCGCCGGCCTTGACGTGCACGCGGTACGTCGCCTTCGGCTGCCAGTCCTCCTCGAAGCGGACGGTGACGCCCTCGCGGGTGCCCCTGACCGTCTGCGAGCCGATCTCCTTGTCGCCGGAGAAGACCGTCACGGTCGCCTCGGCGCCCGAGGGGTCCTTGTCGGTGACGGTGATGACGCCCTGCGCGCCGTCGCAGACCGCGGCGGCGGTGAACTCGCTGATGTTGCACGCCGACGCGGAGCCGGCGACGCCGAGGGTCAGCGCGGTCGCGGCACACGCCACACCGGCCAGACGCACGGCGCGTACGGATATACGGGGGGTTACGGACACGGTTGTCCTTCACGGGATCTTGAGCAGATGAGGGGGGTGCGGTGAGGGAGCACCACGGCTCCTGCCTCAGCACCCTCACGGTCCCCTCACGTTTACAACGCACGGTGACGGAGCGTCAATACGCCGTGAGTAACGGGAGTTGATACTTGACCCGCCGTTGGCCCGGCTCCGTACGGTTCACGCCATGCGGGACAGGGCCTCGGCCGCCTCCTCGACACGGTCCACGAGCGCGATCCGCGCCTCCATCGACCGCTCGCGCGCGAGCGCCCGCAGCAGCGGCCACGCGGGCAGCTCCTCGGTCCAGTGCGCGCGCCCCACCAGCACCATCGGCGTCGGTTCGCCCCGCGACCCGTAGTAGTTGGGCGTGGCGTTGTCGAAGATCTCCTGGACCGTGCCCGCCGCGCCCGGCAGGAACACCACCCCCGCGTTCGAGCGCGCGAGCAGACCGTCCTCGCGGGTGGCGTTGGCGAAGTACTTGCCCAGATGTGACGCGAAAGCGTTGGGCGGCTCGTGCCCGTAGAACCACGTCGGGATGCCGACCGATTCGCCGCCCCCGGGATGGCGGTCCCGTACGGCGAAGGCCGCGCGCGCCCACTCCGTCACCGACGGCGTGAACGAGGGCGCGGCGGCGAGCAGCCGCAGCGCCGGGTCGAGGGCGTCGTCGGCGGCGGGCGCGAGATACGCGCCGAGGTTCGCCGCCTCCATCGCGCCGGGGCCGCCGCCCGTGGCGACGGTGAGGCCCGCGCGGGCCAGCGTCCTGCCGAGCCGGGCCGCGCCCGCGTACGCGTCGGTGCCCCGGGCCATCGCGTGGCCGCCCATCACGCCCACGACCCTTCTGCCCGTGAGGAGTTCGTCGAGGGCGTCGGAGATCGAGTCGTCGTGCACGGCGCGCAGCATCGAGGCGAAGACGTCACCGTCCGCCTTGGTGCGCTGGAACCAGTCGTAGGCGCGGGCGTCCGGCGTCGCCTCGTAACCGCCCTCGGCGAGCGAGGCGTACAGCTCGTCCGGTGTGTACAGGCGGCCCCGGTAGGGGTCGAAGGGGAGGCCGGGGACCGGCGGGAAGACGAGGGCGCCGCGCGCGCGGACGCGGACGGCGGCCTCGGGGGCCATCGGGCAGCCGAGGAATATGGCGCCCGCGACGTCCGTCGTGAGCAACTCCTCGGTGCGCGCGGTCAGATCGACGGCCTGCACCCGGTGCCCGGCGAGCGTGCCGCGCGCGGCGACCTCGTCGAACTCGGCGAGCGACTCGATCTCACGCTCGTGCGCGGTGGCCGGCAGGGCGGGATCAGCGGGCTGACCGGGACGTCCGGGACGCTCGGGAGTGGGCTGCATCCCGCCATGCTAGGCACCGGGAGGAACGGTTCTGCCGGTCACCCCTCCTGGATGACGCTCGGGTCCATCCACGCGACCTCGAAGGTGTGGCCGTCGATGTCGTCGAAGGAGCGGCCGTACATGAAGCCGTGGTCCTGGGCCTCGCCGTGCTCGGTGCCGCCGGCGGCGATGGCCCGCTCGACCAGCTCGTCGACCTTCTCGCGGCTCTCCGCGCTCAGCGCGATCAGGACCTCGCTCTGCGACGTCGAGTCGATGATCTGCTTCTGCGTGAAGCCCGCGTACTTCTCCTTCGTCATGACCATGATGACGATGTGGTCGCTGACCACGATCGAGGAGGCGGTCTCGTCGGTGAACTGCTGGTTGATCGAGTAGCCCAGCTCGGTGAAGAACTTCTTCGACGCGTCGAGGTCGTTCACCGCGAGGTTCACAAAGATCATCTGCTGGTACATGAAAGGTCCTTCGCTCTGGGGGCCCGGTGCCCGGTCCGCCGTCGTCGTTCCGTACGCCTTCTTAGACAGCCGGACCCCACGAAACTCATCGGCCCAGCAGCGGAATTGCCGAAAGTTCTGCGACCGCCCAGGTCAGCGGTCCGAACAGGGCGAGCAGCGCCCCCGCCCGCAGCAGCGCCACGCTGCGCAGCGTCGTGGCGGGCGCGCCGAGCCGCAGCAGCGCCGTCGTCGTCGGACGGCGGTCCTGGCGGGCCTCCACGGCGGCCGTGGCGAGGGTGGCGAGCGTGCAGCCGGTGACGAGGAGCGCGCCGAGGAGCGTCAGCGGGCCGAGCGCGGGGCGGCTCGCGCCGTACAGCGTGTTCGCGGCGTACGCGCCGGAGGCGACGGCGCACACGACGCCGAGGGGGCGCCCGATGCGGCCCGCCTCCTCCATCAGCACGCGCCCCGCGAGCAGCCGTACCGCCCCGGGCCGCACCGCCTGGAGCGCGCGCCCGCACCAGAAGGTGAGGCCGGGCCCGGCGAGGGCGAGGCCGAGCGCGGTCAGCGCCCAGCCGGCGAGCACCCCGGCGGAGCTTCCGGCGAGGCCGCCCGGCATGGGCGGACCGCCGCTGCCGTGGCCGTGCTCCGCGTACGTCTCCACGGCGAGCCCGGCGGCGACCAGCGCGACGCCCCACGGCAGGCCGGCGGGCGCGGCGAGCCGGGGCTCGGCCTCCTGGAGTTCGCGGGCCGCCTCGTCCTCGTCGGCGCGGGCCGGGCGTGCCGCCCGCAGCAGGCGCGGGCGCAGGGCGAGGGCGCTGGCGGCGGACGCGGCGAGCGGCACGAACGTCAGCAGGGTCAGCGCGGCGGGCAGCGGCAGCGGGCGGCCGGCGCCGAGCAGGTCCCGGGCCGCGCCGTCGAAGGGCAGGCCGGACAGATCGCCGCGCAGATGCAGGAAGAACAGCAGCGCCAGCATCGAGCCGAGGGTGCAGGCGATGGCGGTGGAGATCGCCGAGAGCAGCGCGAGGCGGCCCGGGCCGAGGCCGACGGCGGACAGGCCCGAGCGGGGCCGCGTACCCGGGTCGGAGCGGGCGACGGCGACGGCGAACTGGACGGTGGCGGCGAGCGGCACCACGCACCAGCCGAGCCGCAGCAGGGCGTGCGGGGAGGCTTCGGGGTGGCTCATCGCGTAGCCCAGGGTGCACAGCAGCAGGAAGCCGGTGCCCGCCGACGCGGCGGCGACCAGCAGCCGGCGTACCTGGACCAGGGGACGGCCGCCGCGGGCTAGACGGAGAGCGAGCACGCGGCCCGGCCTTCCGTGTCGGTGAGCCCGGCGGGCAGGTGCACGGTGTTGACGCGGCGCCCGTCGAGCAGCGAGACCGTGCGGTCGGCGAGGGCCGCGACCGCGGAGTCGTGCGTGGCGAGGACGACGGTGATGTCGTGCGAGCGGGCCGCCGCGGTGAGCGTGCGCAGGATGTGGGTGCCCTCGGCGCGGTGCAGGGTCGCGGTGGGCTCGTCGGCGAAGACGAGCCGCGGGGCGTGCACGAGGGCGCGGGCGATGGCGACGCGCTGGCGCTCGGCCATGGTCAGGGCGTGCGGGCGCTTGCGGGCGGCCTGCCCGACGTCGAGCCGCTCCAGCCACTCCTGGGCCGTCGCCCTGGCCTCCTTGCGTCCCGCGCCGCGCAGCATCAGCGGCAGGGCGGCGTTCTCCCACACGTTCAGTTCGGGTACGAGGACGGGCTCGGGGTCGATCCAGCCGAAGCGGTCCCGGCGCAGCCGCTCGCGCACGAGGGGGCCCATGGCGTGCACGGGCGTGCTGTTGAACCAGACCTCGCCGCCCTTGTCGGGCAGCAGCGCGCCGGACAGGCAGCGCAGGAGGGTCGTCTTGCCGGCGCCGCGCGGGCCGCCGACGGCGAGGATCTCGCCCTCGCGCACGCCCAGCGAGACTCCGGTCAGGGCGGGGGAGCCGTTGTGGGAGAAGTGCAGGGCGCGTGCCCAGAGCACGTCGTTGTCCGGCGGGGCCACCATGGCGTACACCTCGGTTCAGATCAGTATTGCCGGGAAGTTCCCGTCCCCCTTCCGGGGGAACGAAGGCAGGGGCCGATCGGTCACTGGGCACGCTAGGTAGCCGGGGGCGAACCCGGACAAAAGGACGCGGCCCGGCCGCGCCCATCTCACTCGGATGGGCGCGGCCGGGCCGCGAACGGGCCGCTGGGGCGCGCGAGGATCAGATCTTCGTCCAGGCCTCGGTCAGCACCTGGCGGATGATGCCCTCGATCTCGTCGAACGTGGACTGGTCCGAGATCAGCGGCGGGGAGAGCTGGATGACCGGGTCGCCACGGTCGTCGGCGCGGCAGTACAGGCCGTACTCGAACAGCTTCTTCGAGACGTAGCCGTACAGGACGCGCTCGGACTCCTCGTCGGTGAAGGACTCCTTGGTGGCCTTGTCCTTCACGAGCTCGATGCCGTAGAAGAAGCCGTTGCCGCGGACGTCGCCGACGATCGGCAGGTCGTTCAGCTTCTGCAGCGTGTTGAGGAAGTTCGCCTCGTTGTCCAGGACGTGCTGGTTGAGGCCCTCGCGCTCGAAGATGTCGAGGTTGGCGAGACCGACCGCGGCCGAGACCGGGTGACCGCCGAAGGTGTAGCCGTGCAGGAAGGTGTTGTCACCCTTGTAGAACGGCTCGGCGATGCGGTCGGAGACGATCGCGGCGCCGATCGGGGAGTAGCCCGAGGTCATGCCCTTGGCGCAGGTGATGATGTCCGGTACGTAGCCGAACTTGTCGCACGCGAACATCGTGCCGAGGCGGCCGAAGGCGCAGATGACCTCGTCGGAGACGAGCAGCACGTCGTACTGGTCGCAGATCTCGCGCACGCGCTGGAAGTAGCCGGGCGGCGGCGGGAAGCAGCCACCGGCGTTCTGCACGGGCTCCAGGAAGACGGCGGCGACAGTCTCGGGGCCCTCGAACAGGATCTCCTGCTCGATCTGGTCGGCGGCCCAGCGGCCGAAGGCCTCCGGGTCGTCACCGTGGATCGGGGCACGGTAGATGTTCGTGTTCGGCACCTTGTGCGCGCCCGGGACGAGCGGCTCGAAGGGGGCCTTGAGCGCCGGCAGACCCGTGATGGACAGGGCGCCCTGCGGGGTGCCGTGGTAGGCGACCGCGCGCGAGATGACCTTGTACTTCGTGTGGTTGCCGGTGAGCTTGTGGTACTGCTTCGCAAGCTTCCAGGCGGTCTCGACGGCCTCGCCGCCACCGGTGGTGAAGAAGACCTTGTTGAGGTCGCCCGGCGCGTAGTGGGCGAGACGCTCCGCCAGCTCCACGGCCTTGGGGTGGGCGTACGACCAGATCGGGAAGAAGGCCAGCTCGGCGGCCTGCTTGGCGGCGACCTCGGCAAGCTCCTGGCGGCCGTGGCCGGCCTGGACCACGAACAGGCCCGCGAGGCCGTCGAGGTACTTCTTGCCCTTGTCGTCGTAGATGTAGGTGCCCTCGCCACGGACGATGGTGGGAACGGGCGCGTTCTCGTACGACGACATGCGGGTGAAGTGCATCCACAGATGGTCGTACGCGCTCTTGCTGAGGTCCTGGGTGGTCACGGCTATCGGGTTCCCCACATGTAGGTCTGCTTCTTGAGCTTGAGGTAGACGAAGCTCTCGGTGGAGCGCACGCCGGGAAGGGCCCGGATGCGTTTGTTGATCACGTTCAGAAGGTGGTCGTCGTCCTCGCAGACGATCTCCACCATCAGATCGAACGAGCCGGCCGTCATGACGACGTACTCGCACTCGTTCATGGCGGTCAGCGCGTCCGCCACCGAGTCCAGATCGCCCTCGACGTTGATGCCGACCATCGCCTGGCGCCGGAAGCCCACGGTGAGCGGGTCGGTGACGGCGACGATCTGCATGACGCCCTGGTCGAGCAGCTTCTGCACGCGCTGGCGCACGGCCGCTTCGGAGAGGCCGACGGCCTTGCCGATGGCGGCGTACGGGCGCCTGCCGTCTTCCTGGAGCTGTTCGACAATGGCGAGGGAGACCGCGTCCAACGACGGAGTCGATCCGCCGTTCTTCGAACCGGGTCCCTTGGGGTCTGCGCTGCGACTGGCCACAAACCTCACTGTGCACGAGGACTCGTCTGTTTTGCAACCCCAGACCGATGTAATTCGTTGTTTGGAGCATCCGACATCACGGAATCCGTTGTTACCGAGGGGTGGGGGGTGTCGAAAACGTCTGTGCTCGGCTTAAGGTGTCGCTCTCACGCTGTGGACATCCCGCGCCGAGCCCCACCGCACCCGAGCCGCACGCCCGGGGTGGCTCGCACTCCGCGAGAGCCGAGCGGGAGCCGAGCGTCAGCCGTACAGAGCCGTACAGGGCCGAACAGTCAGGAGGGCCGGCAGTGAGCACCAGTGAGCTGCGTCGTCTGCGTAACTACATCGACGGTGAGTTCCGGGACGCCGCCGACGGACGGACCACCGAGGTGGTCAACCCCGCCACCGGCGAGGCGTACGCGACCGCGCCGCTGTCCGGACAGGACGACGTGGACGCCGCCATGGCCGCCGCCGAGGCCGCGTTCCCCGCCTGGCGCGACCTGGTGCCGGGCGAGCGCCAGAAGTACCTCCTGAAGATCGCCGACGCGTTCGAGGAGCGCGCCGAGGAGCTGATCGCCGCCGAGGTCGAGAACACCGGCAAGCCGACCGGCCTGACCCGCAGCGAAGAGATCCCGCCGATGGTGGACCAGATCCGCTTCTTCGCGGGCGCCGCGCGCATGCTGGAGGGCCGCTCCGGCGGCGAGTACATGGAGGGCCTCACCTCCTTCGTACGCCGCGAGCCGATCGGCGTCTGCGCGCAGGTCGCGCCGTGGAACTACCCGATGATGATGGGCGTGTGGAAGTTCGCCCCGGCGCTCGCCGCGGGCAACACGGTCGTCCTCAAGCCCTCGGACACCACCCCCGCCTCCACGGTCCTGATGGCCGAGATCATCGGCTCCATCGTCCCCAAGGGCGTCTTCAACGTGGTGTGCGGCGACCGTGACACCGGCCGCATGATGGTCGAGCACCCCACCCCGGCGATGGCCTCCATCACCGGCTCCGTGCGCGCCGGCATGCAGGTCGCCGAGTCCGCCGCCAAGGACCTCAAGCGCGTCCACCTGGAACTGGGCGGCAAGGCACCCGTCGTCGTCTTCGAGGACGCCGACATCGCCAAGGCCGCCGCGGGCATCGCCGAGGCCGGCTACTTCAACGCCGGGCAGGACTGCACCGCCGCCACCCGCGTCCTCGTCCACGCCTCCGTGCACGACGAGTTCGTCACCGCGCTCGCCAAGATCGCCGCCGAGACGAAGACCGGCATGCCGGACGACGAGGACGTGCTGTACGGCCCGCTCAACAACCCCAACCAGCTCAAGCAGGTCACCGGGTTCATCGAGCGCCTCCCCGCCCACGCCAAGGTCGAGGCCGGCGGCCACCGCGTCGGCGACAAGGGCTACTTCTACGCCCCGACCGTCGTCTCCGGCCTCAAGCAGGACGACGAGATCATCCAGAACGAGGTCTTCGGCCCGGTCATCACCGTCCAGTCCTTCACCGACGAGGAGCAGGCCCTCTCGTACGCCAACGGCGTCGACTACGCCCTCGCCTCCTCGGTGTGGACCAAGGACCACGCGCGCGCGATGCGCATGTCCAAGGCCCTCGACTTCGGCTGCGTGTGGATCAACACCCACATCCCGCTCGTCGCCGAGATGCCGCACGGCGGCTTCAAGAAGTCCGGCTACGGCAAGGACCTCTCCGGCTACGGCTTCGAGGACTACACGCGCATCAAGCACGTCATGACGTCCCTGGAAGGCTGACCCGCCCAGGTGGAGGTCACCTACGAGGAAGTCGGCGCGAGTCTGGCGGCACGTGAACTGCCGCCGGGCTACGCCCACCTGGACCGCCGTGTCCGGCTCGGCTCGGGGCAGCGATGCTTCGAGCGGGCCGGCGCGGCGGTCCTCGCGTGGGGCGCCCAGCGCGGCGCCGGCCTGCGTGTCACCCCGCCCGCGGACGTGACGCCGGGCGCCGACGTCGTCCTGCGCCCGCCGCTGCTGCCCGGCCCGCGCATCCCGTGCCGGGTCGTCCGCGTCGTGCGGGAGCCGGAGCGCACCGGGTTCGCGTACGGGACGCTGCGGGGGCATCCCGAGTGCGGTGAGGAGGCGTTCGTCGTCACCCGCGACGCCGACGGCACCGTCTGGTTCCGCGTCCGCGCCTTCTCCCGTCCCGGCCGCTGGTACACCCGCGCCGCCGGGCCCGTCGCCCGGGGCGTCCAACTCTGGGTGACGCGGAGGTATTTGCGGGCGGTGGCGCGGGCTGCGGGCGGCGAGTTGTAGTGGGCGCCCTTTCTCAGGTGCGGGGCGTTCTGGTTTTTTGCGCAGTTCCCCGCGCCCCTGGGTAGTCGGTTGTCTGCGGGTGGGTGGGGCTTCTCGCGCAGTTCCCCGCGCCCCTGAAGCATGCACTGCGTGCAGCTTCCCCTTGGGGAAGCGGGGCTTCGCCCCAGCTCCCCGGCGGGGGCGGCGACGAAGTCGCCCCTCCCGCTGCTCCCCGGGGGGAGGCGGCGACGCAGTCGCCCCTCCAGGGGCGCGGGGAACTGCGCGCTCAGCCACCCCCGACCGAAAGATGACCACGCACGGTTGTGCCCCGGTAGGGGCGCGGGGAACTGCGCGATCAGCCCCCGCGGGGCCGCGGGTGACCGCGCACGGTTGTGCCCCGATCGGGGCGCGGGGAACTGCGCGATCAGCCTCCGCCGGGCCGCAGATGACCACGCACCGGGGGCCCCGGAGAGGCGCGGGCCGGGGCTTGGGGCGGCGGGGCGATATCCGGGTGCGGGGGGTCGCGGCGCCGATCTAGAGTGAGGCGCGCGGGGGCGGCTCCGCGGCGTGCTTCCTTCTTCTTACTCATGAAGAGAGCCGTAGTGCGCCCCCTTCCCGCCCCCGCTTCCTCATGCCGTACGAGCCATCGCGCTCGGCGGGCGGCGGGAGGACGGACACGGGGATGGGGCAGGCCATGAAGGACACGGCGCGGGACCGGGAGCTGAGCGCGCTGCTGCTGCGCCGCCGGGCACGCGTCCACCTGCCCTCCGGTCCCGGGCCGACCGCCGCCACCGCCGCCGGTGTCGTCGTCCTCGAAGCCGAACTCGCCGCGCTCGGCCATGTGGTGAGCGCCCCGCTGCGCGCCGCCCTCGCCGCTCTCCCCGAGGCCGCCCTCGCCGCCGCCGGCACCTGGCTGCTCGCCGAGACCGCCGCGCTGACCGGCGCCGACCGCCGCCACACACCCCTGTTCGCCGGCTTCCCGCAGGACGTGCCCCACGAGCGGGCCCACCGCCTCTACACCGGGCACATCCTCGCCGCGCTCGGCGCCCAGCCCCACCAGCCCTGCATGAACTGCGGCACCCCCGGCGACGTACGCGCCCTCGCCCCCTGCGCCCACCTCGTGTGCGGCGCCTGCCTCGGCTCCGGCGCCGGCTGCTGCACCGACTGCTGGAACGCCGACGCCTGCCCGGTCTGCCTCATCCCGTTCGCGGGCGACGACGACCGGCCCTGGCTCGCCGTGCCCGCCGTCGACGGCGAGGCCCGCACCCTCGGCGTGCTCGGCCTCAGCACCTCCCTCACCGACGACACCGACGCCGAACTGCGCGCCCTGCTCGCCCGTACGACCCCGCTCGGCGTCCAGGACCGCGACGACCTCGTCCTCCTCCTCGACTCCCGCGACCCCGGCGCCCTCGCGCGCATCGCGCCCCCGCACATCCCCGTACGGGAGTCCAAGGCCCTCGTCCTCGCCCGGCTCGCCGAGTACGACACGAGCGCTCTCGCCCGGTACGCCGACACCGCCACCGACGTCCTGCGGCTGCTCACCGTCCGCTCCGGCGGCGACCCCGACCTGCTCACGCCGGTACGCCTGCGCGGGGCGCCGCGCCCGCTGCGCCGCGCCCTGCTCGCCGTCCTCGACCGGCTCGACCTCGCGGACCTCGTCCAGGACATGCGGCGGCGGCCCGCCGCGTTCAAGCGCGTCGGGGAACTCCTGCACCCCTTCGAGCCCGCCCATGCCCGCCACCACCCGCGCGCCGCGCTCGCCTTCGCCGCCCTGCGCGACCTGCCCCTGCCCGGCCAAGGGCCCCTCGCTGACGCCCTGCGCGGCGAACTCGCCCGGCACGAGAACACCGCCCGTCTCACCGGCGACCGGGTCCGCGTGACGACCTGGGCCGCCCGTGTCGAGGCCGCGCTCGCCGCCTGGGACACCGGCCGGGCCGCCGAGCTGCTGGCCGACCGGCCCGGCGAACTCCTGCGCAGACTCGACGTGTTGCTGGCCCGCAGCGCCGGCGACGACGTCCCCGCGCACATCAGCGACGCCCTGCGCACCGCCCTGCCCGGCGCCGGGACCGGCCCGCTGCTCGGCGCCTGGGGCCGCCTCGCCGTGCGCGCCGCCCCCGGCCACCGCCGCGTCTTCTTCCCGCGCGGCCGGGTCACCACGGCGTACGCCGTCGACGACACGAGGCCCCCGCTGCCGCGCCGGACGGCCGAGCGCGCCGCCGAACTCATCGAGGCGGAAGCCGTGCGCCGCATGGTGGCGGGCGCCGGACAGGTCCCCGGGGAGCGGTACGACATCGCCGTGCTCGACGCCCGCCTCGCCGACCTGCCCGTGCCCTACGCCGAGCGTGCCGGCGCCGCGTCGCTGGTCGCCGTGCCGCGCGGCAGCGCCCTGCGTGTGCCCGACCCGGGCGAGGGGCGGGTGCTGCGGCTGTTCCTGCACTGGATGCAGGCCAAGGGACAGCGCGTCGACCTCGATCTGTCCGTCGCCCTCTACGACGACCGGTGGCGCTTCGTCGGCCTGTGCGACTACACCTGCCTGGAGTGGGGCGGCCGGGCCGCGCTGCACTCCGGGGACCTGACCTCCGCGCCCGCGCCGCACGGCGCCACCGAGTACGTCGACCTGGACCTCGGGCGGCTGCGCGAAGGCGGCGCGCGGTTCGTGGTCCCCGTCGTCCTCGCCTACAACGACATCCCCTTCGACCAGCTGCCCGACGCCTTCACCGGGTTCATGGACGTCGCCCGGGGCGCGCGCGGCCGGTTCGACGCGCGGGCCGTGCGTCAGCGCCTCGACCTCGCCGCCGACGCGAAGGCGCTGGTCCCGGCCGTCGTCGATCTGCGTACCCTGCGCGCCTGGTGGGCGGACGTGACCCTGCCGGCCGGCGACGGCAACCACCACGTGTGGCGGCACAAGGACGGGCTGCGCCGCCTCGGCCGCGACCTGCTCGACGCGTTCCAGGCCGGTGACCGGGCCACCCTGTGGGACGTCGCCTGCTGGGCCGCTGCCGCCCGCACCGACGGCGACATCCTCGTACGCGACCTCGACGGCACCCACCACGTCCACCGCCGTCTGCCCGGCGAGCCGCGCGCCGACTTCGCGCTGCGCGTGCGCGAGGGCTGGGAGCCGGAGGCGCGGTGCGCCACGCCCCGGCTCGACGGCCGCCGGGTCTTCGCCGCCCTGGAGTACGGGGACCTGCCGGGCGCCGGTGACGCGGCGGGCGGCACCCTGTACCGGCTGTTCCCGGGCGACGCGGACGCGGCCGAGGGGCTGCGCCGGGTGCGGGCCGGGGAGCTGGTGGGCTGGCTCGGGGCGGTGTGAACGCGGGGCGGAGGCATGGTTTTCGCGGGGGAAAGATCGACAGGGTGGTAGGCGCTGGGGGCTCCGGCTCGACGCAGCGTCCATTGTCGGGGGCCGCCGGGGCCGGGCATCCTGCGTCCGTGCGAGCGAACCCGATGACACCCCGTGTGACCCGCCGTTCCCTGCTGCGCGCCCTGGGCGGTGGCGCCACGGCCGCGGCGGTCGGCGCCCTCGCCACCGGCTGCGGGGTGCCCGCCGCGTACGTGGCGCCCGGCGACCGTGCCGGCCAGGACACCTCCGCCTCCGACAAGCGCCTGACCTGGGCGAACTGGCCCCTGTACATCGACGTGGACGACAAGAACCCGTCGCGGCGGCCGACGCTGGACGCGTTCGAGAAGCACTCCGGCATCCAGGTCAAGTACACCGAAGAGATCAACGACAACGACGAGTTCTTCGGGAAGATCAGCCCCTCGCTGATGAACCATCAGAAGACCGGCCGCGACCTCATCGTCATCTCCGACTGGATGTGCTCGCGGTTCGTACGCCTCGGCTGGGTGCAGGAGATGGACCGCGCCCGCCAGCCGCACGTCGCCAAGTACCTCGACCCGCTGCTGCGCAAGCCCGCCTTCGACCCGGGCCGCCGCTTCACCGTGCCCTGGCAGTCGGGCATCACCGGCATCGCGTACAACAAGCGGCGCCTCGGCCGCGAGATCAAGCACGTGTCCGACCTGTGGGCCGACGATCTGCGCGGACGCGTCACGCTGCTGTCGGGGCTCGACGAGTCCTTCGCGCTGCTCATGCAGGGCAACGGCGTCGACATCACCAAATGGACCCCCGACGACTTCCACAAGGTGTGCGACCAGGTCGAGAAGCTCGTCAAGACCAAGCACATCCGCCGCTTCACCGGCAACGACTACATCAAGGACCTCTCCAGCGGCGACGTCCTCGCCTGCCAGGCGTACAGCGGCGACGTCATCCAGCTCAAGGCCGACGACCCCGACATCGAGTTCGTCGTGCCCGAGGAGGGCGCCGAGCTGTGGGCCGAGTCCCTGATGATCCCCGACCTCGCGGACCACAAGGCCAACGCCGAGCAGCTCATCGACTACTACTACCGGCCCGAGGTCGCCGCCGACCTCGCCGCGTGGGTCAACTACGTCTGCCCTGTGCCCGCCGCCCGCGACATCCTCGCCGACTCCAAGGACAAGGACCGCGCGGCTCTCGCCGCCGACCCGCTGATCTTCCCGGACGACACGATGCGCTCCCGTCTCGCCATCGCCCGCGACATCCGCCCGAACGAGCGCACGGAGTTCGCCAAGCGCTGGAACGCCATCGCCGGGCTGTGACACACCGGGCGGCCCCGTTCAGCGCGGGCCGCCCCCGCCTTCCTTCCCCGAACCTTTCTCGAACCGGCCTCCTGCGACGGCCGCGGCGGCGCGATGAGCGGATTTCCGACGTCACCGTTCGCGGCGTCGTTCATGTCGCATACCTGCCAGCCCCCGCCCCGCCGCTCCTGTTGAAGTGATCAGGCACCAGCCCACTCCTCACAGGTCGTCACGGGACGGAATCCATGGCCGCATCCACCACCGGCACCACACGCGATCCCGGCGGGACCGATCCCCTGCCCGGCTCACCGATGACCAGCTCCGCTACGGCCGGCTCCGCGGCGACCCGCTCACCGATGGCCGGTTGGCCGGGCGTCGTCGCGGTGACGCTGGGCATCTTCTCCATCGTCACCACGGAGATCCTTCCCATCGGCCTGCTGACGCGGATCGGGGCGAGCTTCACCGTCTCCGACGGCATGGCCGGACTGATGATGACCATGCCCGGACTCCTCGCGGCGCTCGCCGCACCCCTCGTCACCGTCGTGACCGCGCGGATCGACCGCCGTCTTATGCTGTGCGCCTTCATGGCCCTGCTCGCCGCGGCGAACTTCCTGGCGGCGGCGGCCCCCGCCTACTGGCTGGTCCTGGTCTCCCGCGTCCTCGTCGGCATCGTCATCGGCGGCTTCTGGTCCATCGGCGCCTCACTGGCCCAGCGCCTGGTCCCCGCCGCGTCCGTGGGCCGGGCCACCGCGGTGATCTTCTCGGCGGTGCCTCTGGGCTCCGTACTCGGCGTACCGGCCGGCACGCTCCTCGGCGACCTGGCCGGCTGGCGGACCGCGTTCGTCGCCCTGGGCGGCCTCACCGTAGGCGTACTCATCATGCTGCCGGCCGTCATGCCGCCCCTGCCCCCGCGCCGGACCACCCGCCTGGGCGTCCTGCGGGGCACGCTCCACCGCGCCGCCACGCGGTACGCCCTGCTCCTGACCGTTCTGGTGGTGTCGGCGCACTTCGGTACGTACACCTACGTCACCCCGTTCCTTGAGCGGGTCACCGGCGCGGGTGCCGGGCTCGTCACCGTCTTCCTGCTCGTCTACGGCGTGGCGGGCGTGCTCGGCAACTTCCTGGGCGGCTCCCTGGTCGCACGCCACCCGCGGGCCGTCTTCGGTACCGCCGCCGGGATGATCGCCGCCGCGACCCTGCTCCTGCCGGTGCTGGGCCGGTGGAACGCCGGTGCCGTCGCCCTCCTGACCGTCTGGGGCGTGGCGTACGGGGCGGTGCCCGTCGCCTCCCAGACATGGTTCACGAAGGCGAGTCCTGACGCCCCCGAGGCCGCCTCCGTCCTGTTCACCGCGTCGTTCCAGGCCACGTTCGCCCTCGGCGCCCTGGCCGGCGGAGTCGTCGTCGACGTCAGCTCGCCCTCGACGGTCATGACGCTGGGCGGCGTGACGGCCGCCCTCATGGTCGTCGCCGTACGGCTCCCGGGCGCGCGCCGCCTGAACTGGCCGGACGACGCCTGACCCGACCCGACCCGACCCGACTCGGCCGGGTGGCGCAGGATGGGGCGATGAGCGATACGGCGTTCGCGCGGCGGCTGGCGAGCATGGTCGAGGACGACCGGGCGCCCCCTACACCGGTGCCCGGTTCGAGCGGCTGGCCGGGGGAGGGGACCGGGCGGGCGTCGCGGACACGGTGACCGCCGACGACCTCGTCGCCGTCCAGACGCTGTCGGTCACCGTGCCCGTGAAGGTCGCCCTGCGACTGCTCGAAGGCGACCTTCCGGTCTCCCCGCGTCCTACTGGCGTCCCCTGCACAGCGCGCTGCGCGCCGAAGGCCGGTCTCTGCAACGGGAGTTGGAGCGGTTGCGGCGGGACGCGGGGGTGCCGGAGGGGGTCGGGGTGCTGCGGGTCCTCGACGTGGTCGTCTGGATGAGGCACCGCGCGGAGCACCGGGCCGGGGAGTGTGCCGGCTCGGCGCCGTCCGTCAGCGGCGGCCGCCGAACTCCCAGGCGTGCGACTCCACATGGGCGTGCCGCTCGGGCGTGAGCAGGTCCCGGGCCGCCTGCGGGGAGGGGGCGCGGACGAGGGCGGCCGTGCCCAGCCAGCGGGTGCCGTCGTCGGAGAGCAGCGGGCCGTACGCGATCAGGTCCTCGCGGGCGTCAGGCAGCACCGGCGCCGCGGCGGCCGGGGCCAGGCCGAGGACGAGGAAGCGGTCGGCGTCGCCCGTGCGCCCGCCGGGGAACTCCCACATCGTGCGGCCCAGCAGATTGCGCCAGCGCCTCAGCAGCACGTCCCGGTAGGCGCCGGCCTGATAACCGGGCTCGTCGAACGCGAACGCGCGCGCCGCCGCCGGGTCCGGCAGGTCCACGATGTGCACACTGCCTGTCGGCGCCGCGTCGTCCCCTTCCTCGTACGAGGTGAACGTCGGTCCGCGGGCGATCAGTTCCTTGTCGTACCCGTCCATGTACGACCAGTGCGCCTCCAGCAACTCCCTGCGCAGAGCGAGGGAGTCGGGCCGGTCACGGTGATAGCAGAAGAACTCCATGCCCGTATTCTCGCCGCCGTCGAAGGCGGTCAGGCCGGGCGGCGCAGGGACGTGAGGGCGTCGACGCGGTTCGTGGTGATCGAGTCGACGCCCGCGTCGAGCAGGCGGCGCATCGCGCGCCGGGTGTCCGGCGTCCACGCGGAGACGAGGTGTCCGTCGCGGTGGACGCGGGCCACGAGGTCCCGGGTCAGCAGCGGGAAGCGGTAGTTGAGCCAGCGCGGGCGGACCGCGTCGAGCAGCGCGGGGCGTGGCGGGGCCAGCGTCGTCCACGTCAGCGCGATCTCGGCGGCGGGGTCGGCGGCGCGCACCTTCAGCATGGTCTGGGCGCCCGCGCAGTAGTACGCCCGTTCCGCCGCGCCGCACTCGGCGACGACACCGACGACGGTACGGACCGTACGGGCGTCCGCGCCGGGCAGGTCGAGCATCACCCGGGCGTCGCCGTACGCGCTCAGCACGCCGAGCGCCTCGGCGAGCGTCGGGACGCCGCCCGCGGTGAGGCCGCGCACCTCGTCGGCCGAGAGCGCGGAGAGCGGGCGGTCGTGCTCCCACAGCCGTTTCAGGGAGGCGTCGTGCAACAGGACCGGCACGCCGTCCCTGGTCAGACGGACGTCGATCTCCACCGCGTCCGCGCCCAGGTCCAGCGCGGAACGCAGGGAGGGCAGGGTGTTCTCGCGGACGCGGTAGGGGTCGCCTCGGTGGGCCACGGCAGTCACGGTACGCATGGCGACCATTGTGGCGGCTGTGGTGACTGTGGCGGCTGTGGTTCGGTTTCTCTCAGCGGTCGTGGCGGGCGCGGGTCACAGAGGCGACGGCGTCACAGGGACGACAGGTGCGTCTCCGTGTACGCGTCGATCTCCTTCGTGATCCGCGCCTTGCCCGCGCCGTCCAGGAAGGACGCCAGCACCGCGTTCTTCGCCAGCGCCGCCACGCCCCGCTCGTCGAGCCCGAGGAGGCGCGCGGCGACCGCGTACTCCGTGTTGAGGTCGGTGGCGAACATCGGCGGGTCGTCGGAGTTGATCGTGACAATGACGCCCGCGTCCACGAACTGCTTGAGCGGGTGCTCCTCCAGGGTGGCGACCGCGCGCGTGGCGATGTTCGACGTGGGGCACACCTCCAGCGGGATGCCGTTCTCCGCGAGGTGCCGCAGCAGCGTGGGGTCCTGCGCCGCGGACGTGCCGTGCCCGATACGCTCCGCGCCCAGGTGGACCAGCGCGTCCCACACCGTCTGCGGTCCTGTCGTCTCGCCCGCGTGCGGCACCGAGCGCAGGCCCGCCGCGATGGCCCGGTCGAAGTACGGCTTGAACTGCGGGCGCGGCACACCGATCTCGGGCCCGCCGAGGCCGAAGGAGACCAGGCCCTCGGGGCGCAGCGCGTCGTCCGTCGCCAGCCGTACCGTCTCGCGCGCCGACTCCAGGCCCGCCTCGCCGGGGATGTCGAAGCACCAGCGCAGCACGGTGCCGAACTCGGCCTCCGCCGCCTTGCGGGCGTCCTCGATCGCGTCCATGAACGCGCGGGCGTCGATACCGCGCCGGGTCGAGGAGTACGGGGTGAGGGTCAGCTCGGCGTACCGCACGTTCTGCCGGGCCATGTCGCGGGCCACCTCGAAGGTGAGCAGACGGACGTCCTCCGGGGTGCGGATCAGGTCCACGACCGACAGATACACGTCGATGAAGTGCGCGAAGTCCGTGAACTGGAAGAAGTCCGCGAGCGCCTCCGCGTCCGTCGGCACCTTCGAGTCGGGGTGCCGGGCGGCCAGCTCGGCGACGATCCGCGGGGAGGCGGAGCCGACATGGTGGACGTGCAGTTCGGCTTTGGGCAGTCCGGCGATGAAGGTCTGCAGGCTCTGGCTCACGGATTCCTCCCCAGGAACTTGGGTGATCGGCTGATCGGGGTCCGGGTCATCGTATGCGGGCGCCGGCCCGGGCCGGCGGGGCGTGGTGCGGGGCCGGTGCCGTGCGCCCTGGGGGTGGTGGTTCGGGGGCGGCTGTCCGGTGAGGGGAGGGGGGCTGGTCAACTGCCGTACCTACACGTGCGGTAGACGTGCTTCAGCCGCGCTTTGTCCAGCGAACGAAGGAAGGCCGCACCGTGACCGCAGACCCCGCCGGACCCCCGGCCCCGCCCACCCCTGTCGCGTACGGGCAGGTACGGGTCCTCGTCGGCCCCGAGCGGGGCGCCTACCCGTACGCCAACTCGGTGCTCGTGCACGGCCGGGACGCCACGCTCCTCATCGACCCGTCCCTCGGGCTGCTCGCCGCGCCGCCGGCCGCCGATCTCGTGCTCGTCAGCCACGCCCACGAGGACCACATCGCCGGGCTCGACCGTTACGAGGCGGCCGTCCACGTCCACCACGAGGACCTGGGCGCGGTGCGGTCGCGGGCCGCGCTCGTCGCCGGGGCCGGGCTGCCGGACGCGGCGGCGGCCGAGGCGGACCGGCACATGCGGGAGCGGTTCGGGGTGCGGGGGCGGCCGGACGCGCGGGGGTTCGCCGACGGGGCCGTCTTCGACCTCGGCGGGCGGACGGTGACCGTCGTGCATCTGCCGGGGCACACCGCCGGGCACTGCGGCTTCCTCGTCGAACCGGACGGATTCTTCTTCGTCGCGGACATCGACCTGACCTCCTTCGGCCCGTACTACGGGGACGTCGGCAGCAGCCTGACCGACTTCGAGGCGTCGCTGCGCCGGGTGCGGGAGATCGACGCGCGCTGGTACGGCACCGCGCATCAGAAGGGCGTCGTGGAGGGCGCCGAGGAGTTCCGCGGGCGGCTCGACGCGTATGCGGGGGTGGTCGGGCGGCGGGAGGAGCGGCTTCGGGAGTTCTTGCGGGAGCCGCGCACCCTCGACGAGATGGTCGCGCACCGGCTTGTCTATCGGGCGCATGTCCAGGGGGCGCATGTCTTGCCTGTCGAGCGGCGTACGGTGCGGTGGCATCTGGAGCGGTTGGTTGCTTGCGGGGTGGTCAGGGAGGCGGGGCCTGGGCGGTTCGGGGTCGTCTGAGAGGGGCGGATGCGTGCGGGGGGCTGGGTGATCGCGCAGTTCCCCGCGTGGTCCCTGTGCGGGGCGGTGGGGGTTGAGCGCGCAGTTCCTCGCGCCCCTGCGGTGCGCACTTCGTGCGCTGCCTTTATCCGGGGGGCTTCCTGTGCGTGGTCTCGTGTCGGTGCGTGGGGGCTGGGCGCGCAGTTCCCCGCGCCCCTGCGGGGCGCACTTCGTGCGCTCCCTTTATCGGGGGCGTTACTTCTCGGCGCTGAGGTGGGTTCTGGCTTGCACGAGGGCGAAGCCCAGGAGGTTGGGGCCGGGCCAGCGGGACGGGTCATCCGCCGCTTCGTGCGTCGCGGGCAGGCCGATGCCCCAGACGCGGTCCACGGGGCTCGCCTCGACCAGGACGCGGTCGCCGGTGCCGAGCAGATACGCCCGCAGCGCCGGGTCCGAGGCGAACTTGTGGACGCTGCCCTCCACCACCACGCCGAAGCGCTCCCGCTCCCAGACCGCCTCGTCGAAGCCGCGCACCAGCCGCCCCGCCTTCTTCGCCTCGGCCGGGTGACCCGCCTCCAGGGCCCGCCGCAGCGCCTCCGCGTCGCCGAACAGGCGGGCCTTCGCCGCCATCATCCAGTGCTCGGCGGTCGCGTACCGCACGCCGTCCACCGTGAAGGGCGAGGGCCACCACTGGCTCAGGCACTCCGGCCCGAGCACGCCCTCCCGGCGCGGGGTGTGCCCCCAAAAGTGCAGATAGCGCACTCTCGCCCCGGACGCCACGGCCGTGACCAGCGACTCCTTGTCCACGATGTTCATCTCGCCCCCCGTGATCCCCATGCACGCGAGTCTGGCACGCACCACTGACACTCCGTCCTGGGTTTTCCAGGGGGACTCGACACTCGGTCGACAGATTCCGTCGCGTAACCAAAAGGCAACAACGGAATCACTTGTTGGGGTAGTGGCCGTCTGTCAGGATCGGCACTCAAATCGAGCTGGAGCCACGCCGGAGCCCTGGGACGGGACGTCGGCGGAGGAGAGCGAGAGCGAGAATTTCATGCACAACCCCTTCCCCGCGCAGGACCGCTTCGCCGACGGCGCCCACTTCATCGGCGGCAAGCTGACCCGGGGCACCTCGGGACGTACCCACACCGTCGTCGACCCGGCGACCGGCAAGGACGTCCTCACCTACGAACTGGCCGGCACCGCCGACGTGGACGCCGCCGTCGCCGCCGCCAAGGCCGCCTTCCCCGGCTGGGCGGGCGCGACCCCGGGCGAGCGCTCCGAGGCCCTGCACCGGTTCGCGGGCGTGCTCGCCGAGCGGGCGGAGGAGTTCGCGCAGGCCGAGTCGTTGCAGTGCGGCAAGCCGATCAAGCTGAGCCGCGAGTTCGACGTACCGGGCACGGTCGACAACGCCGCGTTCTTCGCCGGCGCCGCCCGCCACCTCCAGGGCCAGTCCGCCGGGGAGTACAGCGCCGATCACACCTCCTACGTACGCCGTGAGCCGATCGGCGTCGTCGGGTCCATCGCCCCCTGGAACTACCCCCTCCAGATGGCCGCCTGGAAGATCCTCCCGGCGGTCGCCGCCGGCAACACGATCGTCCTGAAGCCCGCCGAGCTGACCCCCTTCACCTCGCTGCTGTTCGCCGAGGCAGCCAAGGAGGCCGGCATCCCCGACGGTGTCATCAACGTCGTCACCGGCGCGGGCAAGGACGCGGGCGAGCACCTGGTGGGCCACCCGGACGTCGCCATGACCTCCTTCACCGGCTCCACCGGCGTCGGCAAGCGCGTCGCCGAGATCGCCACCGCCACCGTCAAGCGGCTCCACCTGGAGCTGGGCGGCAAGGCCCCCTTCCTCGTCTTCGACGACGCCGACCTGGAGGCCGCCGCCAACGGCGCCGTCGCCGGCTCCCTCATCAACACCGGCCAGGACTGCACCGCCGCCACGCGCGCGTACGTGCAGCGCCCCCTGTACGACGCCTTCGTCGAGCGGACCGCCGCCCTCATGGAGAGCGTCCGCCTCGGCGACCCGTTCGCCGCCGACACCGACCTCGGCCCGCTGATCTCCCACGCCCAGCGCGACCGCGTCGCCGGTTTCGTCGACCGCGCCCGCGGCTACGCGCGCGTGGTCACCGGCGGCGAGGCCCCCGGCGGCGACCTGGCGGCCGGCGCCTACTACCGGCCCACCCTCGTCGTGGACGCCGCGCAGGACAGCGAGATCGTGCAGTCCGAGATCTTCGGCCCGGTCCTCGTCGTCCTGCCCTTCGACACCGACGAGGAAGGCATCGCGCTCGCCAACGACACGCCCTACGGCCTCGCCGCCTCCGCCTGGACGACCGACGTCTTCCGCGCGGGCCGCGCCACCCGCGAGATCAAGGCCGGCTGCGTGTGGGTCAACGACCACATCCCGATCCTGAGCGAGATGCCGCACGGCGGCTACAAGGCGTCCGGCTTCGGCAAGGACATGTCCGCCTACTCCTTCGAGGAGTACACGCAGATCAAGCACGTCATGTACGACAACACCGCGGTCGCCCGCAAGGACTGGCACCGCACGATCTTCGGGGACCGATAGCAACCAGGCCGCCCTCCGGGGCGGCCGCCACCACCCTCCCGAAAAGGGACTCCCGAAAGGGCACCACGCGCATGGAGCAGTACGAGCCAGACCGCCTCTCCCCGGCCCAACTGGCCGCCATGCAGCGCAGCTTCCGGGGCGGCAGGGCAGCGATGTCCCGCCGGTCGCTGCTGCGCGCCTCCGCGGGCGGCGCGCTCGCCGTCGGCGGGCTCTCCACCCTCGCCGGCTGCGGCATCCCGGCCGCGAGCACCTCGAAGGGCGGCGTCTCGTCCGAGGACCACTCGGCCAAGGAGAAGGTGGTCAACTTCTCCAACTGGACCGAGTACATCGACATGAGCGACGACAACAAGCACCGCCCGTCGCTCGACGCGTTCACCCGGCGCACCGGCATCAAGGTCGACTACACCGAGGACATCAACGACAACGTCGAGTTCTTCGGGAAGATCAAGCCGCAGCTCGCCGCCGGGCAGGACACCGGGCGCGACATCATCGTGCTCACCGACTGGCTGGCCGCCCGCCTCATCCGCTACGGCTGGGTGCAGCAGCTCGACGCCTCCCGCCTGTCGCACGCGTACACCAACCTGGCCGGCCAGTTCCGCGACCCCGACTGGGACCCCGGCCGCGCCTACTCCTACCCCTGGCAGGGCATCGCCACGGTCATCGCGTACAACACGAAGGCCACCGGCGGCCGTGCGGTCACCTCCGTCTCCCAGCTCCTCGACGACCGCCGCCTCAAGGGCCGCGTCGGCCTGCTGTCCGAGATGCGCGACACCGTCGGCATGACCCTGCTCGACATGGGCAAGGACCCGCGCGACTTCAAGAGCGACGACTTCGACGCGGCCATCGCGCGCGTACAGAAGGCCGTCGACAGCGGGCAGGTCCGCCGCTTCACCGGCAACGACTACATATCCGACCTGTCCAAGGGCGACCTGGCCGCGTGCCTGGCCTGGGCCGGCGACATCGTGCAGCTCCAGGCGGACAACCCGCACGTCAAGTTCGCCATCCCGGACGCCGGTTACATCTCCTCGACGGACAACATGCTCGTCCCCAACAGGGCGCGTCACAAGGCGAACGCCGAGCGGCTCATCGACTACTACTACGAGCCGCCCGTCGCGGCCCGCCTCGCCGCCTGGATCAACTACGTCACGCCGCTCGACACGGCCGTCGTCAGACCCGAACTCGCCAAGATCGACAAGGGCGCCGCGAACAACCCGCTGATCGTCCCGGACAAGGCCCAGGCCGCCAAGGCGCACAGTTTCCGCTCCCTCAGCGAGAAGGAAGACACCGCGTTCGAGGAGAAGTTCGCCCGCCTGACCGGCGGCTGAGCAGCGGTCCCGCGCCACCACCCCCTCCCTTCCCACCCACTGGACTCACCATGACCACCGATCACGGCGGCGACGTCCGTCTCACCGGCATCAGCAAGACGTACGACAACGGGTTCACCGCGGTCCGCCCGCTCGACCTCACCGTGCCGCAGGGCTCCTTCTTCGCCCTGCTCGGCGCCTCGGGCTGCGGCAAGACCACGACCCTGCGCATGATCGCCGGCCTGGAGGACCCCACCACCGGCTCCGTCCGCCTCGGCGACCAGGACGTCACGAACCTGCCGCCCTACAAGCGGCCGGTGAACACCGTCTTCCAGTCGTACGCCCTCTTCCCGCACCTCGACATCTTCGAGAACGTCGCCTTCGGCCTGCGCCGGCGCGGCATCAAGTCCGTGAAGAAGCAGGTCGACGACATGCTCGACCTCGTGCAGCTCGGCGAGCACGCCCGCAAGAAGCCGCACCAGCTCTCCGGCGGCCAGCAGCAGCGCGTCGCCGTGGCCCGCGCCCTCATCAACCACCCGAAGGTGCTCCTCCTCGACGAGCCGCTCGGCGCCCTCGACCTGAAGCTGCGCCGCCAGATGCAGCTGGAGCTCAAGCGCATCCAGACCGAGGTCGGCATCACCTTCATCCACGTCACGCACGACCAGGAGGAGGCCATGACCATGGCCGACACCGTCGCCGTGATGAACGCCGGCCGCGTCGAGCAACTCGGCGCCCCCACCGACCTCTACGAGAACCCCGCCTCCACGTTCGTCGCCAACTTCCTCGGCACGTCGAACTTCATCGAGGCCGAGATCGCCGGCCGCGCGGGCGACGACCTCACCCTGAAGGCGGGCGGCGGCAAGCTCGTGCTGCCCACTGCCCGATGTTCCGCCGCGACCTCCACGGGCGACAAGCTCCTGCTCGGCGTGCGGCCCGAGAAGGTCGCCCTCACCCACGCCGACGACGCGGGCGAGATAGCGGAGGGCCGCAACCGCATCACGGGCCGCGTCACCGAGTCCAGCTTCATCGGCGTCTCCACCCAGTTCGTCGTCGCCAGCCCGCTGTGCGACTCCTTCGAGGTGTACGTGCAGAACGTCGAGCGCGACGCCCGCCTTGTGCCCGGCGCCGAGGTCGTCCTGCACTGGAACCCCGCGCACTCCTTCGGCCTCGACGCCGCCCAGGACGTCGACGCGGGCGTCGAGAAGGTCTCGGAGGACGCCGCCGCATGAGCACCGTCACCGACGCGCCACCCCCGGCCCCCGTCCAGCCGCTCTCCGGCGCCGAGGCCCCGGCCAGGCCCCGCAAGCGCGGCCGGCTCGTCCCGTACTGGCTGCTGCTGCCCGGCATCCTGTGGCTGGTCGTCTTCTTCGCCCTGCCGATGATCTACCAGGCGTCGACCTCGGTGCAGCAGGGCTCACTGGAGGACGGCTTCAAGGTCACCTGGCACTTCGCCACGTACTGGGACGCCCTGTCCGAGTACTACACGCAGTTCCTGCGCTCGGTGCTGTACGCGGGCTGCGCCACGATCCTGTGCCTGCTGCTCGGCTACCCGCTCGCCTACCTCATCGCGTTCCGCGCGGGCCGCTGGCGCAACGTCATCCTGGTCCTCGTCATCGCGCCGTTCTTCACCAGCTTCCTGATCCGCACGCTCGCCTGGAAGACGATCCTCGCGGACGGCGGCCCGGTCGTCGGCGCGCTGAACACCCTGCACGTCCTCGACGTGACGAGCTGGCTCGGCATGACCGAGGGCAGCCGCGTCCTCGCCACCCCGCTCGCCGTGGTGTGCGGTCTGACGTACAACTTCCTGCCGTTCATGATCCTGCCGCTGTACACCTCGCTGGAGCGGATCGACGGGCGGCTGCACGAGGCGGCCGGCGACCTGTATGCCTCGCCGTCGACCACCTTCCGCAAGGTGACGTTCCCGCTGTCGATGCCGGGCGTCGTCTCCGGCACGCTCCTCACGTTCATCCCGGCGGCCGGCGACTACGTCAACGCGGACCTGCTCGGCTCCACCGACACCCGCATGGTCGGCAACGTCATCCAGACCCAGTTCCTGCGCATCCTCGACTACCCGACGGCGGCGGCGCTCTCCTTCATCCTCATGGCGGCCATCCTCGTCATGGTCACCGTCTACATTCGCCGTGCCGGAACGGAGGATCTCGTCTGATGGCCTGGCTCCGTAAGAACCTGGTGGTCATCGCGGGCCTGATCACGCTCGCCTACCTGCTGCTGCCGAACGTCATCGTCACGGTGTTCTCCTTCAACAAGCCGAAGGGCCGCTTCAACTACGAGTGGCAGGCGTTCTCCCTTGACGCCTGGAAGAACCCGTGCGGCGTCGCCGACATGTGCGGCTCGCTCTCGCTCAGCCTCCAGCTCGCCTTCTGGGCGACGCTCGGCTCGACCGTCCTCGGCACGATGATCGCCTTCGCGCTGGTGCGCTACCGCTTCCGGGCGCGCGGCGCGGTCAACTCGCTGATCTTCCTGCCGATGGCGATGCCCGAGGTCGTCATGGCGGCCTCGCTGCTCACCCTGTTCCTGAACATGGGCGCCCACCTGGGCTTCTGGACCATCCTGATCGCCCACATCATGTTCTGCCTCAGCTTCGTGGTGACCGCCGTCAAGGCGCGCGTCATGTCGATGGACCCCCGGCTCGAACAGGCCGCGCAGGACCTCTACGCCGGTCCCGTGCAGACGTTCCTGCGGGTCACGCTGCCGATCGCGGCGCCCGGCATCGCGGCCGGCGCCCTGCTCGCCTTCGCGCTCTCCTTCGACGACTTCATCATCACGAACTTCAACGCGGGCTCGACCGTCACCTTCCCCATGTTCGTATGGGGATCGGCGCAGCGCGGTACGCCCGTACAGATCAACGTCATCGGTACGGCCATGTTCCTCGTCGCCGTCCTGTGCGTGCTTGCCGGGATGATGGCCGGCAAGCGCAAGAACAAGGTCGCCTGAACCTCCGGGCGACCGGTACCACCCGCACCTTTTTTGAGGGAGTTGGAATCATGGCCGCTGGCGCCATGAATCGCTGGACACACGCACTCGCCGACGCCAAGCCGGTGTCGTTCTGGCTGGACGACCCGGCCCGCCCCGAGCCCCGCCCCGCCCTCACCGGCGACGAGCGGTGCGACCTGCTGGTCGTGGGCGGCGGCTACAGCGGTCTGTGGACCGCGCTGATCGCCAAGGAGCGCGACCCGGGCCGCGACGTCGTCCTCGTCGAGGGCCGCGAGATCGGCTGGGCCGCCTCCGGGCGCAACGGCGGCTTCTGCGCCGCCTCCCTCACCCACGGCACGGCCAACGGGCTGGCCCGCTGGCCCGGCGAGATCAAGAAGCTGGAGGAGCTGGGCGCCGCCAACCTCGACGCGATCGAGGAGGCCGTCGCCCGCTACTCCCTGGACTGCGAGTTCGAGCGCACCGGCGAGCTGGACGTGGCGACGCAGCCGCACCAGGTCACCGAACTGCGCGAGTACCACGACGAGCTGGCCGAGGCCGGGCTCGCCGACGGCGTCGAGCTGATGGACGCCGACCAGGTGCGCGAGCAGGTCGACTCGCCGACGTTCCTCGGGGCGCTCTACGACCGCGACGGCGTCGCCATGCTCCACCCGGCGAAGCTCGCCTGGGGCCTCAAGCGCGCCTGCCTCGACCTCGGCGTGCGCGTGTACGAGAACACGCCGGCCACGCAGCTCGCCTCCAACGGCGCGGGCGTCGCCGTCCGCACGCCGTACGGCCGGGTCTTCGCGCGGCACGCGGCGCTCGGCACGAACGTCTTCCCGTCGCTGGTCAAGCGGATGCGCCCGTACACCGTGCCGGTCTACGACTACGCGCTGATGACCGAGCCGCTCTCCGCCGAGCAGCTCGACTCCATCGGCTGGAAGAACCGGCAGGGTCTCGGCGACTCCGCCAACCAGTTCCACTACTTCCGGCTCTCCGCCGACAACCGCATCCTGTGGGGCGGCTACGACGCGATCTACCCGTTCGGCGGGCGGGTGCGCGAGGAGTACGACCACCGGCCGCAGACGTACGCGAAGCTGGCCGGGCACTTCTTCACCTGCTTCCCGCAGCTTGAGGGGGTGCGCTTCACGCACGCGTGGGGCGGCGCCATCGACACCTGCACCCGTTTCTCGGCGTTCTTCGGCACGGCCCACTCCGGCCGTGTCGCGTACGCCGCCGGGTACACGGGGCTCGGCGTCGGCGCCACCCGCTTCGGCGCGGACGTGATGCTGGACCTGCTGGCGGGGGAGCGCACCGAGCGTACGGAGCTGGAGATGGTCCGCTCCAAGCCGCTGCCGTTCCCGCCCGAGCCGTTCGCGTCCACCGGTATCGGCCTGACGAAGTGGTCGCTGGCCCGCGCCGACGACAACGGCGGGCGCCGCAATCTGTGGCTGCGCACCATGGACCGGATGGGCTTCGGCTTCGACAGCTGACCTCCGCAGCCCGCCGACTCCGCCGCCGCCCGGACCTCCCGCGCGGCGGCGGAGCCGTGTCCGGGTGCGTACGGGCGCCGCACATGGAATGCGCCCGGCGTACGCCCCCGCCGCGCCCGTAGATCCGGTGCGCCGGGAAGTCGGGCGCCCAAGTCGCGTAATGCTTCCCGCCCCCCGCCCCTCTCGCCTGCGTGACCGACACACGCGACGGACAGGGAGGACCCGCCATGACGGGCTCGGAGGTCAAGGCGGCCGTGGAGTGGCTGGCGGGAGCGGCGCCCGACCCGGGGGCGTGCCGCTGGGAGTGGGAGCGCAGCCCGCACGGGGTGACGCTGCTGCCGGCCGGGCTGCGCTGGGACGTGCTGATCCTGCCGGGGGACCTCGGCCACCCCACGCTCGACGTGCTCACCCGCGTGATCGACCGCCCGGGGCCGGTGCTCGCGGACTTCGGCGATTCCCGCATGGGGTTCTTCGTGCCCGCGGGGACGGCGGGGCGCTGGCTCGGCACGGGGGTGCGCTGCGCCGGGCGCGGGACCTGGATCGTGGTGCCCTACCCGGGCCGGGCGAGCGGCGACGTGCGCTGGCTGCTGCCCCCGACGGCTCCGGCACCCTCACCGACCCCGCCCTGCTCGAACTGGCCATGCACGAGGCGGCGGCGCGGCTCGCGGGGGAGGGGCGCGGGTAGAGCCTCTCCTTCGGAACAGGCGGGGGACGGGCTGACCCCGTTGCGCGGGCCGGTCTCGGGGACCGACGCGGGCCGGGCTCCGGGGCCGATCGGTGCGTGAACCCTTGACAAGCAGATTGGTCTGGACCAAGTTGAGCGCGCTGCGCAGTGCTCTCCCGCGTTCCCCCTGAGTTCTCCCGCCCCGCTCCCCGACGCGCCCGGAGGCCCCCATGCCCCCTGCCCGCACACCCCTGACCGCCCCCGCCCGCACCAGATCCCGCACCGGGCCCCGCACCCTCGTGACCGCCCTCGCGGCGACCGCGCTCGCCGCGACCGGGCTGACCGCCCTGTCCGCCCCGGCCCGCGCCGCCGACACCGACCTCGCCCGCAACGGCGGCTTCGAGTCCGGGCTCGACGGCTGGACCTGCACCGCCGGTACCGCAAAGGCCGTCAACACCCCCGTCCACAGCGGCACTTCGGCCCTCCAGGCCACCCCCACCGCCGCCGACAACGCCCAGTGCGCCCAGACCGTCACCGTCAAACCCGACTCCACGTACACGCTCTCCGGGTACGTCCGCGGCTCGTACGTCTACCTCGGCGCGAGCGGCACCGGCACCACCGACGTCTCCACCTGGACGCCCTCCGCGCCGGACTGGCAGAAACTGTCGACGACCTTCCGCACCGGCCCGAACACCAGCAAGGTCACCGTCTACACCCACGGCTGGTACGGCACCCCCGCCTACGGCGCCGACGACATCACCCTCACCGGACCCGGCGCCGGCACGCCCGCGCCCCCGGCCGCCCCCACGGGCCTCGCCGCCGGCACGGTCACCGCCTCGAGCGCGGCCCTGTCGTGGGCGGCGGTACCCGGGGCGACCGGCTACAACGTCTACGTGAATGGCACCAAGTCCCGTACCGTCACGGGCACTTCGGCGACGGTCACCGGCCTCGACCCGGCCACCGCGTACGCCTTCCAGGTCTCCGCCGTCAACGACGCGGGGGAGTCCGCCCGCTCCGCCACCGTCACCGCGACCACCGCCCCCGGCTCCGGCGGCGGCCCCGGGCCCGGGCCTGGCTCCGGGGGGCTGCCCGCGCACGCGCTCGTCGGCTACCTCCACGCGAGCTTCGCCAACGGCGCCGGATACACCCGCCTCGCGGACGTGCCCGACAGCTGGGACGTCATCGACCTCGCCTTCGGCGAACCCACCTCGACGACCTCGGGCGACATCCGCTTCAACCGCTGCCCGGTCACCGAGTGCCCCGGCGTCGAGTCCGACGCCGACTTCAAGGCCGCCATCAAGGCCAAGCAGGCCGCGGGCAAGAAGGTCCTCATCTCCATCGGCGGCCAGAACGGGCAGGTGCAGCTCACCACCACGGCCGCCCGCGACGCGTTCGTCGCCTCCGTCTCGAAGATCATCGACACCTGGGGGCTCGACGGCCTCGACATCGACTTCGAGGGCCACTCGCTCTCCCTGAACGCCGACGACACCGACTTCAAGAACCCGAAGACGCCCGTCGTCGTCAACCTGATCTCCGCCGTGAAGACCCTCAAGGCCAAGTACGGCGCCTCGTTCGTCCTCACGATGGCCCCCGAGACGTTCTTCGTGCAGCTCGGCTACCAGTACTACGGCACCGGCAAGTGGGGCGGCCAGGACCCGCGCGCCGGCGCCTATCTGCCCGTCATCCACGCCCTGCGCGACGACCTGACCCTGCTGCACGTCCAGGACTACAACTCGGGCTCGATCATGGGCCTCGACAACCAGTACCACTCCATGGGCGGCGCCGACTTCCACATCGCCATGACCGACATGCTCCTGACCGGCTTCCCCGTCGCCGGTGACGCGGCCAACGTCTTCCCGCCGCTGCGCCCCGACCAGGTCGCCATCGGCATGCCTGCCTCCACCAACGCGGGCAACGGCTGGGTCAGCCCCGCCGAGACCACCAAAGCCCTCAACTGCCTCACGAAGAAGACCGACTGCGGCTCCTACACCCCGCACGGCACCTGGCCCGCGCTGCGCGGCCTGATGACGTGGTCGATCAACTGGGACCGCTACAACAACGGGGAGTTCCAGAAGAACTTCGACGCCTACTTCGGCTGAGGCCGCGAGGCACCGGGCTCGGCGGGCTCAGCTGGCTCGCCGGGCTCCCGGGGCGTGCGGGCGGCCACGCGCGCGTGGGCGTACGCGCAGCCGTACAGCAGGACCGCCGAGAGGCACCAGCTCCCGGCGACGTCGAGGGGCCAGTGGTAGCCCTGGCGTACGAGGCCGACGCCCACGCACGCGTTGACCACCACGCAGCACACGCTCAGCGCGCGGCGGCGCAGCAGCAGCGCGCACAGTCCGTACGCCACCGCCGCCGTGGCCGCGTGTCCTGAGGGGTAGAAGCCCGTCGCCGGGGCCATCGGCGGCGGGCCCGGCCGGGCGAGCAGCGCCTGGAGCGGTCCGACGAGCGCCGGGACCAGCGCCATGGTGAGCACGGCACACGCGAGCGCCCACCGGTCACGGGTGCGCCAGAAGGTGTACGCGAGGGTTGCGGCGAGGACGGGCAGCGCGACCGGCATGTTCCCGAGGTCGGCGAAGAACTCGGCGGGCCCGGCGGGCAGCCACGAGGCGCGGACCGCGTCGCCCAGGCGCTCGTCGGGGCCGAGGAGCGCGCCGCCGGCCGCCACCTGCCAGGTGAGGAGGGCGAACGCGAGAGCCGCACAGGCGGCGAGAAGAAGGGCCGGCCGGCCCGGAACAGGGGGGGTGGTTCCGGGCCGGCCGGACGGATCGGTGCACCGCGCGCCCCGGGGGGTGTGGGGCGGGCGGCCGTCCGATCGGTGAGGAGTTCCGGAACGTGAAGCTCCGGGTGTGTGCGCGAGGGCACGACCAGGGCGGGGCTGGGGAGGCTCCGACCCGGCGTCGCCCACAGTCCCCCGTGGGCGAGGTGTCTCTCTCATCTGCGAAAACCGTACGGCAGGGTGTGCGGGGAGGACAGCGGCTTGGCCAACACGCCATCGCCCCCGCACACCTTCTTCACACGGCCCGACGCCCTCAGAGAGCGGCGAGCGCGTTCTCGATGACGTCCAGGCCCTCGTTGAGCAGGTCCTGGCCGATCACCAGCGGCGGCAGGAAGCGCAGCACGTTGCCGTAGGTGCCGCAGGTGAGGACCAGCACGCCCTCCGCGTGGCACGCCTTGGCCAGCTCGGCGGCGGCCTGCGCGTGCGGCTCCTTGGTCTCCGGGTCCTTCACCAGCTCGATGGCGATCATCGCGCCGCGGCCGCGCACGTCACCGATGACGGAGAACTTCTCCTGCATCGCCGACAGGCGGGACTTCATCGTGGCCTCGATCTCCTTCGCCTTGGCGTTGAGGTCGAGCTCCTTCATCGTCTCGATGGCGCCGAGCGCGCCGGCGCAGGCCACCGGGTTGCCGCCGTAGGTGCCGCCGAGGCCGCCCGCGTGCGCGGAGTCCATGATCTCGGCGCGGCCCGTCACGGCGGCGAGCGGGAGACCGCCCGCGATGCCCTTGGCGGTCGTGATCAGGTCCGGGACGATGCCCTCGTCCTCACACGCGAACCACTGGCCGGTGCGGCAGAAGCCGGACTGGATCTCGTCCGCGACGAAGACGATGCCGTTGTCGTTGGCGAACTTCACCATCGCCGGCAGGAAGCCCTTGGCCGGCTCGATGAAGCCGCCCTCGCCGAGCACCGGCTCGATGACGATCGCGGCGACGTTCTCGGCGCCGATCTGCTTCGTGATGTTGTCGATCGCCTGCGCGGCGGCCTCGGGGCCCGCGTTCTCGGCGCCGGTCGGCCAGCGGTAGCCGTATGCCACCGGCACCCGGTAGACCTCGGGGGCGAACGGGCCGAAGCCCTGCTTGTACGGCATGTTCTTCGAGGTCATGCCCATGGTCAGGTTGGTGCGGCCGTGGTAGCCGTGGTCGAAGACGACGACCGCGGTGCGCTTGGTGTACGCGCGGGCGATCTTGACGGCGTTCTCGACGGCCTCGGCGCCCGAGTTGAACAGGGCCGACTTCTTCGCGTGGTCGCCCGGCGTCAGCTCCGCCAGCGCCTCGGCGACGGCCACGTACCCCTCGTACGGCGTGACCATGAAGCAGGTGTGCGTGAAGTCCTGGAGCTGCGCGGAGGCGCGGCGGACCACGGCCTCGGCGGAGGCGCCCACGGAGGTCACGGCGATCCCGGAACCGAAGTCGATCAGACGGTTGCCGTCGACGTCCTCGATGATGCCGCGGTCCACCCGGGCGGTGAAGACCGGCAGCGTGGATCCCACACCGGCCGCCACGGCGGCGACGCGGCGCTGCTGCAGCTCCTGCGACTTCGGGCCGGGGATGGCGGTGACGACGCGGCGCTCCTGCGGGATGTCGCTCATGCGGGGCTCCTGGTTCCGGGATGGGCGTGGACACCGGTGCGGTGCCGGTTTCGCCGGGTTGTACGGGGGTTTCCTCGCAGGTTAGGTGCGGGGTCGGGGGCCGGTCATGCTCCATCGGGGTGGGATTACCGGCCAGTGTTGTCCGACTTGGACACATCGGGGGAGCGGTACGCCGGGGACCAGGACCGGCCGATGGGCCGCGTATGCGGTGAACTCCCTTGGCGCGGGCATTAAATTGAGGCCGATCCGCCGTACGAGCAGCGCGCCGAGCAGGGGGCAAGGTCATGGACACCGAGGGAACGCAGAGCGCGGGCGGCGGCGCCGGGGAGCCGGGCTTGCGTCCCGGAGCCGCCGTACCCCCGCCGAGGCCCTCCTACGCCCCGGGGCAGGCGCACGGCGACGACGGCGGGATCGGGGCCGGCACCACCTTCCTGACCTGGCTGCGCACCCCCCGCCCGGCCGCCGCGCCCGGCGTGTGGCGCTTCGGCCACCGCCCGCGCCCCGAGCGCGAGCCCGAGCGCACCCCCACCCGGCAGCTCGTCAGCGGCGCCCTGATCGCCTTCCTCGTCGGCTGGCTCGTCTGGTCGCTCCTGTGGAACGGCTACCTCGGCGGCTGGTGGCTGCTGCCGCTGTACGCGATGGTCCCGGACTCCTGGGCCTCCCCGCACTCCTTCGCCTCCGTCGTCGTCGTGTACCTCTACTACGCGATCTTCGCCGTCGGCATCATGGTCGGCGTCGGGCGCCTCGGCCGCTGGGGCGAGATCTGGCGCCGCTTCGGCTACCCCGCCTGGCGCGGCACCGCCCCCGCCGCCGTCGAGCGCCCGCCCGCGCCCGAGGAGGACCCGGCGCGCTGGCCCCAGCTGCGCGAGGCGGGCGCCGTCGAGGCCGCCGAACGGCTCGCCGCCGACGCCCGCGCCGGCCTGATGCGGGACGTCGACCACGCCCGTATCACCCGCGCCTGGCAGGGCGTCAAGCGCGGCCGGCACACCCTCGCCGGGTTCGTCGCGGCCGTCACCCAGGACGGCGCCGCCGCCTGCCCGCACCCCTCCAGCGCCCGCGACCTGCCGCACCGCTCCGCCCCGCACGACCTCGCCACCGCCCAGGTCCGCCTCGGCACGGCCGCCGACGACGAGCGCAACCCGTACGGCTACCGGGGCGTCGGCCTCGGCGTCGGACCCGACCTGCTCGGTACGTCCCTGCTGGCCGTGGGGCCGCCCGGCGCGGGCAAGACCGGCAGCGTCGTCTGGCCGCTCGCCGAGTCGCTGTGCCTGGGCGCGCTCGCCGGGCGGGCCGCCGTGGTCGTCGTCGGCGCGGCCGGCGCGGGCCTCGGCGCCGCCGACGCCTACGACCTCGTCGTCCGCGTCGGCAGCCCCGACTCCGCCTACGACCTCGACCTGTACGGGGGCAGCACCGACCCCGACGAGGCCGCCGCCGTGCTCGCCGAGGCGCTCGTCGGCGACCTCGCCGACCCGCACCCCGGCAGCGACAGCCGCCGCGCCACCACCGTCCTCGCCCAGCTCCTCGGCCCCTACCGCGCCGTCCACGGGCGCTTCCCGCCCGTGCCCGAGCTGCGCCGGCTGCTCGACGGGACGCCCGCCGCGCTCGACGCGCTGCGCGAGGCGCTCACCGGGTCCGGGCACGACGCGATGCTGCGCGAACTCGACGCGCGGGAGCGTCAGCTCGGCCACCCCGGTGACGTGGGCGCCGTCCTCGCCGACCGGGTCGCGCTCCTTGACCGGCCCGCGTTCGCCCCGTTCTTCGACACCACCGGCCGTACCAGCGCCTTCACGCCCGCCCTGCTCGACCGGCCCGTACGGGTCCGCGTGGACCTGCCCGAACGCGGACACGCCGACGCGTCCCGCATCCTGGCCCGGCTCGTCCTCGCCCAGTTCATCGCCGGGGTCGCCGCGCGCGAGGACCGCTCCCTGTTCGCGTGCCTCGTCCTCGACGACGCCACCGGCACCGTCACCCCGCAGGCCGTCCGCGGCATCCAGCGGCTGCGCTCGGCCAACGCGGGCGCGGTCCTCACCCTGCGCACCCTCGACGACGTGCCCCGGCCGTTGCGCTCGCCGCTGCTCGGGGCCGTGGGGTGCCGGATGGCGCTGTCGGGGCTCACGCCCTGGGACGGGCAGGACTTCGCCGAGGTCTGGGGCAAGGAGTGGACGGAGACGCGCGACGTCACCGACCGGCAGATCATCGCGGAGACGCCGGCGGGGAAGGCGTTGCACGCCGTGCGGAGGGTGATCACCGGGCGGGCGCCCACGGCTCGGGCGGTCACGGTGCGGAAGGTTGAGCGGGAGAGGTGGTCGGCGTCCGATCTCGCGCATGCGGTGCCGCCGGGGCATGCGGTGCTTTCGCTCACCAGCGTCCGGGGGGAGCATGCGCCGCCGCTCTTGGTGAACTTGCGGGGGTAGCGCTTCGCGGGCGGGTCCTTGGTCTGACGGCACGCCGTGGTTACTCGCGCAGTTCCCCGCGCCCCTGTCGGGGCGGACCTGTGCGTGGTCACCTGCGGGCCGGTGGGGGCTGGTCGCGCAGTTCCCCGCGCCCCTGTCGGGGTGGACCTGTGCGTGGTCACCTGCGGGCCGGTGGGGGCTGAGCGCGCAGTTCCCCGCGCCCCTTCGGGGCACTACCGTGCGTGGTCATCCGCGGGCCGGTGGGGCTTCTCGCGCAGTTCCCCGCGCCCCTGAAGCATGCACTGCGTGCAGCTTCCCCCGGAGGGAAGCGGGGCTTCGCCCCAGCTTCCCCAGGGGGGAGGTGGCGACGCAGTCGCCCCTCCAGGGGCGCGGGGAACTGCGCGCTCAGCCCCCACCGGCCGAAAGATGACCACGCACCGGTCGTGCCCCACGAGGGCGCGGGGAACGGTGAAGCCGGCGCTGCACAGAGTTCCCGTACAGTGAGGAACAATCGGCACTGGTCGTTCATACGCACCGGCCAAAAGCTTCAAAAGCTTCACCACCCCGATACGACCTTGAAGGCCCGATGCCGCCCACGCTCGCCTCCCTCGTCCACCACTCCGCACTCAAACTCACCGTGCGCGCGGGCGAGGACCACCTGGACACCCCCGTCCGCTGGGCCCACGTGAGCGAACTCGCCGACCCCGTGCCCTACATGGACGGCGGCGAGCTGCTGCTCATCACCGCCCTCAAACTGGACGCCGAGGACCCCGAAGCGATGCGCCGCTACGTGAAGCGGCTGGCCGGCGCCGGCGTCGTCGGCATCGGCTTCGCGGTGGGCGTCAACTACGACGACGTACCGGACGCACTCGTCCAGGCGGCCCGCGCCGAGGGCCTGCCGCTGCTCGCGGTGCCGCCCCGCACCCCGTTCCTGGCGATCAGCAAGGCCGTCTCCGCCGCGATCGCCGCCGACCAGTACCGCGCGGTCACCTCCGGTTTCGCCGCCCAGCGCGAGCTGACCAAGCAGGCGCTGAACGAAGGCCCCGAGGGCCTGCTCTCCGTACTCGCCGCGCAGATCGACGGCTGGGCCGCGCTGTACGACGCGTCGGGCGCCGTCGTCGCCACCGCCCCCGAGTGGGCGGGCCGCCGCGCCGCCCGCCTCACCGCCGACGTCGAACGCCTGCGCGAGCGCCCCGCGCCCGCCAGCTCCGTCGTCGCGGGCGGCGACGACTCCGACGACGGCGACGACCGCGTCGAACTGCACTCCATCGGCACCGGCCGCCGCCCGCGCGCCGCCCTCGCCGTCGGCACCGCCGCCGCCCTCGGCACCGCCGAGCGCTACGCCCTGCACTCCGCCATCGCCCTGCTCACCCTCACCACCGAACGCTCCCGCGCCCTGTACGCCGCCGAACAGCGCATCGGCGCCGCCGTCCTGCGGATGCTGCTCGCGGGGGAGCCCGACCACGCCCGCGCCGTCGCCGGCGACCTGTACGGCGCGCTGCTCGACGCGCCGTTCCGGATGGTCGTCGCCGAGGCCGTCGCCGCCCCGCCCCGCGCCCTCGCCACGCCCGCGAGCGCCCCCGCCGGCACCGCGCTGCTGCTCGCCGAGGCCGTCGCCGCGGCGGGCGAGGACCCCGTGTCCGCGCTCGCCGACCTCGTGGAGTCCGCCGCCGCTCGCGCGGGCGAGGCCGTCCTCGTCGTCCCCGACGGCGAACGGCTCGTGCTGCTCGCCGTGGACGGCGGCGCCGCCGTCGACGCCTGCCAGCAGTACGCCGAGGCCCTGGAGGCGACCCGCACCGAAGGCTCCTCCGGCGAGGAACTCGTCATCGGGTTCTCCGCGCCGGCCGGGCCGATCGCGGCGGCGACCGCGTTCAAACAGGCCGAGCAGGCGCTGTCCGTGGCCCGCAGGCGCGGCCGGGTCCTGGTCGAGCACGAGGACGTGGTCGCCGGTTCCGTCCTGCCGCTCCTCGCCGACGACGCCGTACGGGCCTTCGCCGACGGCCTGCTGCGGGCGCTGCGCGACCACGACGCCACCGGGCGCGGCGACCTCGTGGCCTCGCTGCGGGCCTGGCTGTCGCGGCACGGCCAGTGGGACGCCGCCGCCGCCGACCTCGGCGTCCACCGCCACACCCTGCGCTACCGCATGCGCCGCGTCGAGGAGATCCTCGGCCGCTCCCTCGACGACCCGGACGTCCGCATGGAACTGTGGCTCGCCCTCAAGGCGACCGGCGCCTGAGCACCCGCGCCCCCGGCCCGGCACCCCCGCCCCGGCACCCGCGGAACGCCGGGGCCGGCCCCCCCGTACGCGCCCTGGGACTCCGCCGCGGACAAACCCGTACCCCCCACCACTCCACCCTGGACAAACACGCGGCCCTGTACCCCGCCCTACCTTTGTGCCAGCACGCATCACCACCACGCGACACGGAGAGGCCGGTACACGAACATGACCGCCACCCACGCCTTCTGGCTCGCCGGCCGCCAGGCCACCGGGGACGAGACCTTCGAGGTCCACAACTCCTACGACGGCCGTCTCGTCGGCACCGTCGCCGTCCCCACCGAGGCCCAGGTCGAGGAGGCCGTCGCCGCCGCCCACGCCGTGGTGGACGAGTTCGCCGCCACGCCCGCGCACGTCCGGGCCAAGGCCCTCAACCACGTGGCCGACCGGCTGACCGAGCGCACCGAGGAGATCGCGCAGCTCATCTCGGCCGAGAACGGCAAGCCCATCAAGTGGGCGCGCGGCGAGGTCGGCCGCGCCGTCTCCGTGTTCCGCTTCGCCGCCGAGGAGGCCCGCCGCTGGAACGGCGGCGAGGCCCAGCGCCTCGACACCGACCTCGGCGGCCAGGGCCGCCTGGCGCTGACCCGCCGCGTCCCCAAGGGCGTCGTCCTCGGCATCGCGCCGTTCAACTTCCCGCTGAACCTGAGCGCCCACAAGGTCGCCCCGGCCATCGCCGTCGGCGCCCCGATCATCCTCAAGCCGGCCCCGGCCACCCCGATCTCCTCGCTGATCCTCGGCGAGCTGCTCGCGGAGACCGACCTGCCCGCCGGCTCCTGGTCGGTCCTGACCGTGCCCAACGACCGGATGCCCGCCCTGGTCCAGGACGAGCGCCTGCCCGTCATCTCCTTCACCGGCTCCGGCCCGGTCGGCTACGCGATCATGGACAGCGTCCCGCGCAAGCACTGCACGCTGGAGCTGGGCGGCAACGGCGCGGCCGTCGTCCTCGCCGACTACGCCTCCGAGCAGGACCTGGACTGGGCCGCGACCCGCATCGCGACCTTCTCCAACTACCAGGGCGGCCAGTCCTGCATCTCCGTGCAGCGCGTCATCGCCGACGCGGCCGTCTACGACCGCCTGCTGCCGAAGATCGTCGCCGCCGTCGAGGCGCAGGTCACCGGCGACCCGGCCGACGACGCCACCGAGGTGGGCCCGCTGGTCAGCGAGGACGCCGCCAAGCGCGTCGAGTCCTGGGTCACCGAGGCCGTGGACGCGGGCGCGAAGCTCCTCGCGGGCGGCAAGCGCGACGGCGCCACCTACGCGCCGACCGTCCTCGCCGACGTACCCGCCGACGTCACGATCTCCTGCGAGGAGGTCTTCGGCCCGGTCCTCACGGTGAAGAAGGTCGACGGCGAGGCCGAGGCGTTCGCCGCCGTCAACGACTCCAAGTACGGCCTCCAGGCGGGCGTGTTCACCCACGACCTCCAGACGGCCTTCCGCGCCCACCGCGCCCTGGAGGTCGGCGGCGTGGTCGTCGGCGACGTCCCCTCCTACCGCGCCGACCAGATGCCGTACGGCGGTGCCAAGCAGTCCGGCGTCGGCCGCGAGGGCGTGCGCTACGCCATGGACGACTACACCTACGAGCGCGTCCTCGTCCTCACCGGCCTCGCCCTGTGACGAGCCTCTGAGACGAGCCTCTGAGACCCGGCGCGCGCCTGTTCCGCGCGCCGCACGGCGAAGGCCGGAGCCCACTGTGCGGGGGCTCCGGCCTTCGCATGTGAGGCGTCCCAGCACTGGCCGAGGCCGCCCGGATCGGGTACATACGATCGAGTAGCACCGGTCGGCAGCGGGACGGGCCGGTGACCCCGATTCGCGGCGAGGTGAACCTCATGTCCGCAACACCCCAGCACCCGGCGAAGGTCTCCGAACGGGAGGCCCGGCAGGTCGCCGAGGCCGCCCGTGAGCAGGACTGGCACAAGCCGAGCTTCGCCAAGGAACTCTTCCTCGGCCGCTTCCGGCTCGATCTGCTCCACCCCCACCCCCAGCCGGCCGCCGAGGACGTCAGGCGCGGCGAGAAGTTCCTCGCGGACCTGCGCGTCTTCTGCGAAACCCAGGTCGACGCCGCCCGCATCGAACGCGAGGCGCGCATCCCCGACGAGACGATCCGGGGCCTGAAGGAACTCGGCGCGCTCGGCATGAAGATCGACACCCGGTACGGGGGCCTCGGCCTCACCCAGGTGTACTACAACAAGGCGCTCGCCCTCGTCGGCTCGGCGTCCCCCGCGATCGGCGCGCTGCTCTCCGCGCACCAGTCCATCGGCGTACCCCAGCCCGTGAAGACCTTCGGCACCCAGGAGCAGAAGGACGCCTTCCTGCCGCGCTGCGCCCGCACCGACATCAGCGCCTTCCTGCTCACCGAGCCCGACGTCGGCTCCGACCCGGCGCGCCTGGCCACCACCGCCGTGCCCGACGGCGACTCCTACGTCCTCGACGGCGTGAAGCTGTGGACGACCAACGGCGTCGTCGCCGACCTGCTCGTCGTCATGGCCCGCGTGCCCGCGTCCGAGGGCCACAAGGGCGGCATCACCGCGTTCGTCGTCGAGGCCGGCTCCGAGGGCATCACCGTCGAGAACCGCAACGCCTTCATGGGCCTGCGCGGCATCGAGAACGGCGTGACCCGCTTCCACCGCGTCCGCGTCCCCGCCTCGAACCGCGTCGGACCCGAGGGCGCCGGGCTCAAGATCGCCCTGACCACCCTCAACACCGGGCGCCTGTCCCTGCCCGCGATGTGCGTCGGCGCCGGCAAGTGGAGCCTGAAGATCGCCCGCGAGTGGTCGGCGGCCCGCGAGCAGTGGGGCAGGCCCGTCGCCTTCCACGAGGCCGTCGGCGCCAAGATCAGCTTCATCGCGGCGACCACCTTCGCCCTGGAGGCCGTCGTCGACCTCGCCTCCCAGATGGCCGACGAGAACCGCAACGACATCCGCATCGAAGCCGCCCTCGCCAAGCTCTACGGCTCCGAGATGGCCTGCCGCATCGCCGACGAACTCGTCCAGATCCGCGGCGGACGCGGCTTCGAGACCGCCGCCTCCCTCGCCGCCCGGGGCGAGCGCGCCGTCCCCGCCGAGCAGCTCCTGCGCGACCTGCGCATCAACCGCATCTTCGAGGGCTCCACCGAGATCATGCACCTGCTCATCGCCCGCGAGGCCGTCGACGCCCACCTCTCCGTCGCCGGCGACCTCATCGACCCCGACAAGACCCTCACCGACAAGGCGCGGGCCGGCGCGAAAGCCGGCGGCTTCTACGCCCGCTGGCTCCCGAAACTCGTCGCGGGACCGGGCCAACTCCCGCGCTCCTACGCCGAGTTCCACCCCGCGGGCCACCCCGACCTCGCCACCCACCTGCGCTACGTCGAACGCTCCGCGCGCCGCCTCGCCCGCTCCACCTTCTACGCCATGTCCCGCTGGCAGGGCCGCATGGAGACCAAACAGGGCTTCCTCGGCCGCGTCGTCGACATCGGCGCCGAACTCTTCGCCATGAGCGCCGCCTGCGTCCGCGCCGAACACCTGCGCGCCACCGGCGACCACGGGCGCGAGAGCTACCAACTCGCCGACGCCTTCTGCCGCCAGGCCCGGATCCGCGCCGACGAACTCTTCGCACGCCTGTGGACCAACACCGACGACCTCGACAACCGCGTCGTCAAGGGCGTCATCGGCGGCGCCTACACCTGGCTGGAGGACGGCGTCGTCGACCCCAGCGGCGACGGCCCCTGGATCGCCGACGCCACCCCGGGACCGAGCACCCGCGACGACGTCCACCGCCGGATCGGCTGAACCAGGGCCTCTCCTTCCCCGGGCCCTGTCACGTACGGCCCCGGCCGCGCGCAAGAATGGGGGGATGACCGACAGCTCCGTCAGCCCGTCCCCCCTCGCGGACCCGCACCTCGTCTTCGACCCGGCGCCCCTGCACGCCGGCGCCGCGCCCCGGGACATCGTCGTCCTCGGCTCCACCGGCTCGATCGGCACCCAGGCCATCGACCTGGTGCTGCGCAACCCGGACCGGTTCCGCGTCACCGCCCTCAGCGCAGCGGGCGGCCGGGTCGGGCTCTTGGCCGAGCAGGCGCACCGGCTGCGCGTACGCACCGTCGCCGTGGCCCGCGAGGACGCCCTGCCCGCGCTGCGCGAGGCGCTCACCGCGCTGTACGGGCCCGGCGAGCCGCTGCCCGAACTCCTCGCGGGACCGGACGCCGCAACGGAGATCGCGGGACGCGGCGACTGCCACACCGTGCTCAACGGCATCACCGGCTCCATCGGCCTCGCGCCGACGCTCGCCGCGCTGAAGGCGGGCCGCACGCTCGCCCTCGCCAACAAGGAGTCGCTGATCGTCGGCGGCCCCCTCGTCAAGGCCCTCGCCGCGCCCGGCCAGATCATCCCCGTCGACTCCGAGCACGCGGCCCTGTTCCAGGCGCTCGCGGCGGGCTCCCGCGCCGACGTCCGCAAGCTCGTCGTCACCGCGTCCGGCGGCCCCTTCCGCGGCCGGACCAAGGCGGAGCTGGCCCAGGTCACCGTCGAGGACGCCCTCGCCCACCCCACCTGGGCGATGGGCCCGGTCATCACCGTCAACTCCGCGACCCTCGTCAACAAGGGCCTCGAAGTCATCGAGGCGCACCTGCTGTACGACATCCCCTTCGAACGCATCGAGGTCGTCGTCCACCCCCAGTCGTACGTCCACTCCATGGTCGAGTACGTCGACGGGTCGTCGATCCTCCAGGCGACCCCGCCCGACATGCGCGGCCCCATCGCCATCGGCCTCGGCTGGCCCGAGCGCATCCCGGACGCGGCCCCCGCCTTCGACTGGACCAAGGCGTCGAGCTGGGAGTTCTTCCCCCTGGACACCGAGGCGTTCCCGGCCGTGGGACTCGCCCGGCACGTGGGGCGGCTCGCGGGGACGGCCCCGGCGGTGTTCAATGCGGCCAACGAGGAGTGTGTGGACGCGTTTTTGAAGGGCGCCCTGCCCTTCACCGGGATCATGGACACCGTGACACGGGTCGTCGAGGAACACGGCACACCGGAAGCGGGAACTTCCCTGACGGTCGCGGACGTCCTCGAAGCGGAGACCTGGGCGCGCGCCCGGGCCCGGGAACTGACAGCGACGGACCGGACGGCCGCGGAGGCTCGTGCATGACGACCTTGATGATGATCCTCGGCGTAGTCGTCTTCGTGGTGGGTCTGCTCGTCTCCATCGCCTGGCACGAGCTGGGGCACCTGTCGACGGCGAAGCTGTTCGGCATCCGCGTACCGCAGTACATGGTCGGCTTCGGGCCCACGCTCTTCTCCCGCAAGAAGGGCGAGACCGAGTACGGCGTCAAGGCCGTCCCGCTCGGCGGCTACATCCGCATGATCGGCATGTTCCCGCCCGGCCCCGACGGCCGGATCGAGGCGCGTGCCACCTCGCCGTTCCGCTCGATGGTCGAGGACGCGCGCGCCGCCGCCTTCGAGGAGCTGGAGCCCGGCGACGAGTCCCGCCTCTTCTACACGCGCAAGCCCTGGAAGCGCGTCATCGTGATGTTCGCGGGCCCGTTCATGAACCTGATCCTGGCCATCGGCCTGTTCTTCACGGTCCTCATGGGCTTCGGCATCACCCAGCAGACCAACGTGGTCGAGTCGGTCTCGCCCTGCGTCATCAAGGCCAGCGCCCACCGCGACTCCTGCAAGGCCGGCGACCCGCGGTCCCCGGCCGAGGCGGCGGGCCTGAAGCCGAAGGACAAGATCATCTCCTTCGGCGGGGTCACCACCGAGAAGTGGAACACCCTCTCCGACGAGATCCGCCGCAGCGCCGGCAAGACGGTCCCGATCGTCGTCGAGCGCGACGGGAAGCGGCAGACCCTCACCGCGAAGATCGCCACGAACCAGGTCGCCAAGAAGGACGCGGGCGGGCAGATCACCGACGGGTACGTGAAGGCCGGCTTCCTCGGCTTCACCGCCGCCACCGGCGTCGTCCACCAGGACTTCGGTGACTCGGTGACCTGGATGACCGACCGCGTCGGCGACGCCGTCGACTCCATCGTCGCCCTCCCCGCGAAGATCCCGGCCCTGTGGGACGCGGCGTTCGGCGACGGCCCGCGCGCCGCGGACTCCCCGATGGGCGTGGTCGGAGCGGCCCGCGTCGGCGGGGACATCGCGGCGCTCGACATCCCGCCCACCCAGAAGGTGGCCATGTCGCTGATGCTGGTCGCCGGCTTCAACCTGTCGCTGTTCCTGTTCAACATGCTGCCGCTGCTGCCGCTGGACGGCGGACACATCGCGGGCGCGCTGTGGGAGGCGCTGCGCCGGAACCTGGCGAAGGTCTTCCGCCGCCCCGACCCCGGCCCCTTCGACGTGGCGAAGCTCATGCCGGTCGCCTACGTCGTCGCCGGGATCTTCGTCTGCTTCACGATCCTCGTGCTCATCGCGGACGTCGTGAACCCGGTGAAAATCACCTGATCACGGGCGCCGCGACGGCGTACGGGACGGCCGGGCGCCCAGGGCGTCCGGCCGTCACCCTTCGGGTGGGATTGCGGGGCGCGATGTGCTGTGCCGGGCGGCGGTGACGTAATCTCGGAAGCCTCTGGACTCGATCCACACCTTGGGGTTGCACAGCAGATGACTGCGATTTCACTCGGCATGCCGGACGTACCGATCAAGCTCGCCGAGCGGCGCAAGAGCCGTCAGATCCAGGTCGGTACCGTCGCGGTCGGTGGGGACGCCCCCGTCTCGGTCCAGTCGATGACGACGACGCGTACGTCGGACATCGGGGCCACGCTCCAGCAGATCGCGGAGCTGACCGCGTCCGGCTGCCAGATCGTGCGCGTCGCCTGCCCGACGCAGGACGACGCGGACGCGCTGCCGGTGATCGCGAAGAAGTCGCAGATCCCGGTCATCGCGGACATCCACTTCCAGCCGAAGTACGTCTTCGCCGCGATCGAGGCGGGCTGTGCGGCTGTCCGGGTCAACCCGGGCAACATCAAGCAGTTCGACGACAAGGTCAAGGAGATCGCCCAGGCGGCGAACGACCACGGCACGCCGATCCGTATCGGGGTCAACGCGGGCTCGCTGGACCGCCGCCTGCTCCAGAAGTACGGCAAGGCGACGCCGGAGGCGCTGGTCGAGTCGGCGCTGTGGGAGGCGTCCCTGTTCGAGGAGCACGGCTTCCGGGA